>NZ_CP038033.1:618867-928301 GCF_004421105.1 Nitrosococcus wardiae | reverse complement strand
CTCCCTCACCTATCGGCCTGGCCACATTCACTCTATCTACGCCAGTGGATCGAAAGCCGATAGCCATACCATCGTTGATCTGGTAGTAGGTGACCGCATCGCTGTGGCCTAGCCGGTCGGTCGTGACCTGAAACACGATTGTCCACACACCGAGCAGGCGGTTAACTCCACTTCCCAAGGCAAAATTAAATCGCTCTATCGTGCTCCGGTCACCATCAAGGGAGACCGTTGCTGTGGTCTCGCTGTTGAAGGTGATCACTAGGGAGTGGCCACTATCGAAGGATTGGGGGCTGATATAGCTGCACCCCAGACACGGGCCGCCCTCCGATCGCAGCAGCCGCATCGTTACCCGCTCGTTTGGGTCCATCTGCCCAGAACCTGAGTACCATACCGGATGGCCCTCATCGTCATAGACAGAGGTGGCAATAAAGACCATGCCCTCTTGGATCTCGATGTTGTAGCCGCTCCCCGGCTCTTGTGGGTTCCACCACCAACCATTCTCAGGTGTGGCGGCGTTGACAGCATGAGCAAGCAAGGTGAGGGCTAAAGCGATGATGGTTGTTCTCATTGCTTTTCTCTTATGTAGTTTCTTTTGCCTTCACGTAGTCGACCCCATTGGCGTACTGCTTTAATCTATGCTGTAAATCCCCTGTTGATTCAGTGAGCGCTTTGTACTCGGGTTCATCATTTTTGTGATGTTCCTGGTGTCCCATCGGCTTAGCCCTGCAAGTTTGCGGGGGGACCCGTGAACATGGGGAGTGTCCCATGGCCTTCGGTGCAACCCAACCTATTTAGAAGTGTACAGAACTGTCTTAGATAGGGACTTTTCGGATATCTGCAATCCCCCCCTCCCCACGCACGTGAGCGTCCCCGCTTTGTATTCCACCCCAGTGCCCCTATTCCCAGGTACCACCTATGCGAATGCGGCTGGATCCAGGGTATTCCTGTATATCTGTATTTTGTTGCTAAGGGTGGGAATAGAGTATCATGGAGGGGATTAAAGCCATTCGGTATTGCGGCCATGACCCAACGCCTTCCCATCGAACCGTCGCCGGGGTTGCTCGAGGACTTTGCCCACGCCTTTGATGATCTCTTTGAGCGAAGCAGCCAGCGTGAAGGGTTTCGTCGTTATCTTGAAGGATTGCTACTGCCGGCTGAGCGCAACAAGACGCTGACGGCCTTGGCCAATACCGAGCCGGTGGTGGGGGCGACGGCCCCTCCGGCCCAGCGCCTGCAATGGTTTTTATCGGAGTCAAATTGGGAGGTGGAGGCGGTCAATGGTCGTCGACTAGAACTGCTGAAGCAGACGGGGTTGACCGCGCCGACGGTCTGTGGGGTGTTGGCCATCGATGAGACGGGCGATCGCAAGTGGGGCGCAAAAACGGCTCATGTGGGGAGGCAGTATCTGGGTTCGCTAGGCAAAGTCGATAATGGGGTGGTGACGGTGCACGCGCTATGGGCCGATGAACGGCTGTATGTGCCGCTGGAGTTGGAACCTTACACCCCGGCGCACTGGTTTGGACAGGGCCAGCAGGATGCAGCCTTTCGCACTAAGCCGGCGATGGCATTGGAACGGGTGGATCGGGTCCTCGCCCAGGGCTGGCCGTTTCGGGCGGTGGTAGCCGATGCGTTCTACGGGAGCCATAAAAACTTTCGAGCCGGACTCAAAGCGCGTGGGGTGGGCTATGTTCTGGCATTAGGGCCAGAACATAACTGGTGGCATTCTCCGGGACAGATCGGTTCGGTGAGGGAAGCGGCCCAGGCCACGCCCTGGAAGGCGGATCGGCCAGGACGCTGGCAAGCGCTGACCAGGCGTTTTCGCGACGGCAGTGAGCAGTGCTGGTGGGCGCTGGAGGCCACAGCCGGTCCGTTTGGCCCGGATCAACCTCAACGCCTGATCGTGACCACCACTGACCCGGCCACCCTGCCGCAGGCCGAGACCTGGTATCTAGTGAGCAATTTGCCGGCACCGGGTAGCGCCCTGGAAAAGGGGGGCCTCCAAGCGGCCACGCTCGCTGAGGTGGTTCGCCTCTATGGGTTGAGGGTGTGGATTGAGCAAACATACAAGCAGGTGAAAAACACCCTCGGTTGGGCTGAGTACCAGGTGCGCTCAGATCTTGCCATGCGCCGCCATTGGGCGCTGGTGTGCTGTGCCTTGAGCTTCTGCTGGTGGGCGTTGGCCCAAACCCCTTTGGAGAAAGCGACCGAAGGGGGACCCCCGGCGGCCGCGATCGCCCAATCACCCTCAAACCTTGCGCCGGTAGTGGAAAAAAAAATCCGCCGATCCCGCGGCCCTGCCCCGCCCCACGGTCAGCTGGCCCGTCGCTCTGCGCCGGGTTCGGGCGTGGCTAGAACCCTTCATGATGTTACGCCGGTATTGGCAGGCGTGGTCCAACAGGCCCCCACCCGCTGCTTTGCAGCGGCTGCTTGATCAACTCCAAGCAGGGGAAGGTATCAATATTTATGTCCAGTAACAACAAAGTACAGATATAGCACTTCCCGTTTTCATTAGGCACAATGTTAAAATAGCTTGTTTTCTTCAACCCGATTGAAGGGGTTTAACGACGATGCCTGCACCGTATTCATTGGATTTACGCCAAAAAGTCATTGAAGCCTATGCGAACAAAGAGGGTTCAATCCGTCAGCTGGCGACACGATTTAAACTGTCGAAGAACACGGTCAGTGGTTTTTTGAGGCGCTTTCGGGAGACGGGGACGGTCCATCCCAAGCGCCGGGAAGGAGTGGGGCATCCGGCAAAAATTGATGAGCCGAGGGCCCAGTATTTGACCGAGGTGTTGCAGTGCGAACCCGATTTAACGCTCCAGGAATTGTGCCAGCGATTTGAAGCCCGCTTTGGTGAAACGATTAGCACCTCGGCGATGGACCGAGGGCTGAAAAAGCACCGGATCACGCGAAAAAAAAACGGTCTACGATCCCCAAAAACACACCCCCCGGGTCCAACAACGCTGGCTTGAGTATGGGATCAAAGTGAGCCTGTGTTCCCCCGAAGACTTCATTGTGCTCGATGAAACCGGAGCGGTGTTGAATCTGACCCCGGTGTATGGCCGGGCCCCTCAAGGGCAAAGAGCCTATGGAGAAAAACCAACGACCCAAGGCGAGCGCATCAGCACCATCGGCGCTCTGTCCAGAGACGGAGTACTGCCAGCGATGTGTTTTGAAGGCACACTCAATGGCCCCGTTTTCCTTTATTATGTCGAACATTTCCTCTGGCCTCACCTCCAGGAAGGGAAAGTGGTCATTTTAGATAATGCCGCCGCTCATCGATATGAAGAGGCTATCGAGAAGATCGAGCAGACCGGCGCCAAGGTGGTCTTTCTACCCCCCTATCATCCTGAGCTCAATCCTATTGAATACGCCTGGTCCAAGCTAAAACATGTCCTAAAGAAAAAAGCGGCCCGGACAAAAGAGCAGCTTTATCAAGCCCTCAGCGAAGCGCTTACGCTGATTTCCCCTCAAAACTGTCAAGCCTACTTTAAGCATTGTGGACTCTGTCCCTAACTTAAATGAGAACCGCTATAGGACTCCAATGAGTAGAAGAATAAAATGAAAGCTTCACCTGCATTTTCTTAACCCGCACCCCCAGGGCTAACGCATGAAATCGCAGAATAGTGATCTGAATCTTACTCCTCTGTGTGTGAAGAGCTCTCACCGTGATCGACCAGCTGATTTCGTGCGCTGTAAGCGCATCTCTTGCTTGCTATCGATCAAACACTTATTTGCACCAGTCATAAGCCACCTAAGTGGGGGTTCAGATCAGTGAATTTTTGACCTAGCTTTCATGTTTATGAAATAGGGTTGGAGTAATTGTGACAAAGCATAAAGAGGAGGTAATCCTATGAATTTTCTAAATAGCTGGCGGAATAATGTTTTGCAGCCTAGACGTCAATTCCTGGATAGGTCTACCTTGTTTTTGCTAGGAATGCTCCTGCTTTCCCAACCAATTTTAGCGAAAGAGTGGGAGTTTGATATTCCCATCACTGAAGTAAGCATTTTTTCTTCCGAGCGGCAGTTTCAGAGCTCGTTTATCCATGTTAGTAAGGGCGACAAAGTCATTGTTCATATAAAAAACAACAGCCCTTTTAACTATGCCATCCAGTGGCATGGTATCCATCAAACGGATAATGGGCCCAATGAGGCCCTATTAGGAACAGCAAAAAGGCTCTTGTCTGTACATAAAAATATCGAAGCAGGCAAGAGTTTTACTTACCGCTGGAAAGCGGAAAAAACAGGTACGTTTTGGTACCACTATCATTTCAATACCAGTTAATAGGTAGGGATGGGCACGAGCTGCAGAACGCTTTTTGTCTTATCTGGTTAACAAAAAAAGAAGTGGGGAACGGTTAAGGTCCCCTTCTTCTTCATTGATTCTTTGCTTTAAGTATTGGTCTGTAAGGATTTGAACGAAATTGGAAAGAAACTCTTATTATTAAGGTTATAAGTAATTGTTTATACTAAGCATTATACAATGCAAAGTTACATGAAATTGGTATCAATGGACATTAGCTTAACTGGACGCCCGTTGCGTCATTTACCTTACTATGCAGAATGGTGCAGAACGGATTCCCGCAAAACTCCGGCGCTGCTACCGCCAGTCTGGTGGAAAATTTGCATCGGTTTCCACGTTGCCTAAGTGACCTCGATTAGCTTTTCCCCCGATGCGATTGCCTGCTCGATCTGGGGTAGCAAGGGCGCAAACCAAGCAAGAAGTGCTCTCCGAGTAGTATTACCCACCCGAATCCATACTATGGGGGGACCGTTTGGATCTAGGGTTGTAAAAGCCACCAAATCCAGGTTGTGGGCTTCGTCATAGAGCTTGGTCACAGCGGGCAACTGCGCCACAGTACGAAAGACGTCGTAGAGATAATCTCGGTCTGTATCTGTGGGATGTGATTGGAAATACAGTGTTTGACGATTTGAGGCCCTACCCCGTCGCTCACCCGACCCCGAGATCAGGGGCTGATCCACCAAGGCATTATCTCTAGGAACGGACAAACACACACCCCAGAATCCAGACCACCACCGCCTGGGTCAAAACCCCTTCACACCAGACCTCGAAGGCCCCCCCGTGCGACCGCTTTATCGGCAGAGCGGTAACTCCGCCTGAAGGCGATCTACCATTTCAGGTCCGGCAGTCACCCGTTCCCACAGGTCATCCTCCAGGTATTTGAGCAACTTTTTCAAATCATCGAGAAGGCGTTTCGAGTCAATCATCTTCGTCCTGTGGAAGGTGTGCTCAAGTGCTAAGCTACCTTGCGCTCATTCTGGATAGTGATCTTGGGATCGGGATTTCGCGGCGGTATCGGTAATCCCTGCTCCTTTAGCAATTCCACATGCTCTTTCATCCCCCACTTCGCTTTATAAAGACAATCCTCCACGGAGTGGCCCACACCCGTGAAACCCTCGAGATCCGGTGAATAGAAACCAAAGTAATCCGGTTCCTCGGTCGCTTCAATGAGGAGCGAATAAGGTAGATCAATCATGGTTATCACCCTTTACGTGTGTTGATGCCTGCTGCTTTGAGAATGGCGCGACAGGTCCCTGTGGGGATTTCTTTATTCCCATGGAAGTCGAGCCGCACGAGACGCTCCCACCCGGGTTTGGCGTAATACCGTACAGAGCCCTTTTCCTTAACAACCCTGAAACCATTGTCTTCTAGAAGCTTAACCAACTCGGTAAATTTCATTGCAGGTCCACTAGGAAGCGCACCCTCAAGCCACCCACAGTACCGGATGATCTGCCTGGCGAGCCGCATACTCCAAAGCAGCTGTAATGTCCTCGTCTTCCAGGTACGGGTAGTCGGCTAGAATCTCCTCCCGGGAAGCACCGGCAGCCAACAAAGCAAGAATGTCCTTGACCCGAATGCGAAGCCCGCGAATACAGGGACGCCCTCCACAAACTTCAGGATTTACCATAATTCGATTGAGATGATCCATCTTGCACCTCAGTTTCTTAAATGTTTCAGTTCTTAAGGAATCCGTTCTACCTTTTGAACCCTTGAGCCTTATAAGGCTAATGCCCGCTGATCAAGTCACATTAAACAACAAGACCATAGGAAATTATTCAACTCTCCCGCGCTGCTTGGCCTATTTAAGCGCCAGGATGAACTGCACCGTAGCAAAAGAGTCATCCCATGGGAGACAATCCTGAACCAAATATAATATAGGAGAACCACGAGACTCGGGTTAGTCATGGAGATAATCCATGGTGAGGCCAGTTGGCGCAGTTCCACCTTCCAGGTGAGAAGACCCACATACTGAAGAAACAGGGCCATGCCTGGCGTTCCTTTCCTTTTACCACCGTCCAACAAGGCAAGGGAAGTTAGAGGCAAGACGGTTCAATAAGAAGGACGTATGTCCCCTGCTTAGCTTTCCTCAAACCGGTCCTCCCTGTACGCTTAGGAAAACCACCGGTAATAGCAGCCTGGAGAAAGCTGTGGAGCATATCACGAACAAAATCGCTCGGATGGCGAAAGAAGCCAAGAAGGAAGCAGAAACGGCTAAAATCATCCCCTTACTCCCTTGTTGGGGCAAAGGGCAACGTGGTGTCCCTAATGAGAGGGTTCGCTCGGCGCTCTTTTCGGTGAAGAACAAGAAACAGGCGAGAGCTTACTTGGAAGGCGTGCCGATTGTGGTCGTGGGGGATGGCCGTATCACTTACCGCGGGCAAGAGCTGCGCCAAGATGATGAAGATGAAGGTGGAGACCCTATGGAAAGGGTCCGGCAGCGGTGACGGTCTCTTGAAGACTTTCAAAGCCAATCTTAAGGGGGCGCTTAACGAACTCAAGGCAGTGGGCTTTCTGAGCGACTGGCGAATAGAAGGCAATCTCGTCTATGTGGTGAGAGCAGAGAAGAAAACATGACCTTTGAGCTACCAAAACTTGGTGGTGCTCAAAAAGTAATGCTTTGAATTTGTGAAAACAGAGCGACTCCGTTGTCATAGGAAGCGACCAAACTTTCTTTAACAAGGAGTCGCTCTGATGAACAACTTGCGTTGCCCACGTTGCGGATTATCGCATATTAAGAAAAACGGTCGCACCCACTACGGTAAACAAAATTACGCCTGTCTGGTGTGTGGTCGACAGTTTGTGGCTGACGCCCATCGAATTGACGAGACCACGCGCACCTTGGTCAAAAAATTGCTGCTAGAGCGGCTGTCGTTGCGAGGTATTTGTCGGGTACTGGAGGTGAGCTTGACGTGGTTGCTGCAGTTTATCAATGAGCTATACGCGCACTTGCCTGATGATCTGGGTGTTCAATCGGTCTCACCCGATCGGGTTATTGAACTGCTTTGTCTGGAAGTCCAAGCTGATGAATTGTGGAGCTTTGTCGATTGTAAAGCGAATAAGCAATGGCTCTGGCTGGCGCTCGACCCCTGCTCACGCCAAGTGTTGGCCTTCTATGTCGGTGACCGCTCACGGGACAGTGCCCGCGGGCTGTGACTACGCCTTCCGGCAAGCTATCGCAAATACGCCACTTTTTCCACTGACGGCTGGGAGGCCTATCGGGGCATTATTCCCCCAGCGCAGCATCAAGTGTGTTCCAAGGGCTCGGGGCAAACTAATGCCATTGAACGGTTTAACTGCACCTTGCGCCAGCGCGTCTCGCGCTTGGTTCGTCAAACCCTTTCATTTTCGAAAAAACTGGCCAACCCTATCGGGGCAATCAAATTCTTTATTTGTCATTACCACCAAGAAGTCATACGACAATTCTGAGCAGCATTACTTTTTGAGCACTACCTAAAAATAGTAGGCCTTCTCTCTGAAAATGAAGCCTAAGTAAGGTATGGTGTTATTACCTACTATACCTAGCCTCAAAATCTGGATCACATTAGTGATTTTTCCATTGCAGTGGACTTGCTATGGACTTGTAACCACCTTAAAACAAATACAAGCAGATTTCTTGTGGTGTGAAAATTTACTCTAATTATCTGTTTCAAAAGGATATTCATATGGTGGCTATGGGTGCTACCAAATTATGAATATAAGTTATTGATAAAAAAAATAAACTAACATTTAACTTTCTTTAGTTGCCCCCATAGTTGCCCCCACAATAAGCCGGTGTCCCTCTGGAGAAGAGTATAATCACTTGATTGTTGAAATCGCCGAGAACAAGGCTCATGACCCCCAACCAGCGCTTAATCGAAATGATGGAAGAGCGTGGGCTGGATACTCGCCCGGATTCCCGCCTGAACCACGATGTCGACCACATTGCCGAGATCCTCGGCGTTTCCCGGCGCACCGTTTTGAATTGGATCTCACCGCCGCACTGGAAAACCTACCGGGGGATGCGGTGGATTTACTTAGATAAGCTGGAATCACTCCCCTGAGCTCACCAGGAAAGCCAGGAGGCATCTTACCTTCTCAGCCGGTTGCCTAACTCCCTTAATCCCCTCCCCTAAGAAGTCCCAAGACCCCGCAGTCCATCGGGACTTTCAACCCTAACCTCTATTGCACCTAGGGAGCCCCTAAAGCTCACAGCATACCAATCCTCCCGAGGGGCCGTGATTCCGCTCAAGATTTTCAGCCAGGGGCTTCTCTCAGCTCGGATTCGGGACTGGATAGGTAAGGAGAAAACGCTGTACGTATTCTTTGCCTTGTGAAAGTTTGCTGCCACTTTCCAGGTTAGAATCTTAAAACTGTGCTTTAACCCCCATCCTCTGCTCGACAAGCTCCCTCACCCTACTGGCTTGTCCTCGTCGAGCGCCGGAGAAACTAAAATGGGCTGATCCGTAATAACACGTGGAGGCCTGAAATCCACTCCACCTGCACCGCTGCACAGCCAAAAAAACATGAATTAATTTCACTCTCCTAAAAACCTTCGTTGAAGGATAGAACCCTCTGAGGTTTCCTGCTGGAGAATGCGTAGCCCGGCTCATAGCATTCCATCCTTTCATCGCCTCCGGCTACACCCAGGCTTTGCACCGGCCACTGACCGCACGGTCTCAGGTTTTATCCAAGGTACGAATAATCTTAATCCCTTCTTCATACAGTCTACGCTTCAAACTCATAGAAGCATCTCGAAAATACCTCGGAACTGACGAAGGAGGCAACGAAAGCTCTAGAGCGGTTTGGCAGGTGATATTATCGACAAGAACACCCTCTCCCTTGAGGCGGCTGGCCGATAGGCCAGACCAACCGCAGACGCGACCGACACGTAGAACAGACTCCAGTGTAGGTCTGAGTTCGCACGGTTGAAGACTTGCTCAAGGCTATGCTCCTTCGTCTTCTCGATATTCAAACGCAAATAATCGAGTTGACCGTAAAGCCGATCCCCAGATCTGGTCAAAGACGTTACCCTCCTCAATGAGTTCGCCGTGTGAAATCAGCTCCGCCTCCAGCGTATCATAGTCTTCGTACATGTCCATTATCACTCTCACTCTCAGCAACTCATCCACAATCTCGTAGGAATGCTCAGAAGTCACCATTAAGATGTTTCGCGATAGGAACCAGTCGACATCTTCCTTGTCGATTTCCTCCAGAGCTTTGCCAACATCTATTTGACCCGGAAAATTCCCACCGAGAAGGCCCAGAAGCTCAAGGTAGGCATCGTATCTGGCTTCCGCGCGCATGTCATGAATCAGTGCGTCGTATACAGGAGCCCGTTGTTGATAGCAGATCTTCTGCAACGATCCTACAAGGTCTGAGTTATCAAGGAGGCCATCAGGGTTTGCGTGTTCGTGCTCGATTACATGCGACCCAAGCAGTTGTAGGAGGTGAGGATGTCCTCCTGAAAGTTGAACTATACGGTCTACGACTCCCGGGTCGACGTTGACATCCTCACCCAGCGCTTTTGTGCTCTCAACCACCAAGGAGAATTTCGCATCCAATAACTCCCGGGCCTCCTCCATCGAGAAGGGCTTTAGGTCAATGGTCTCATAAATAAATCGCATTACTCCCGGATCTTCCTTGATCATGGCTTCCACAAAGGGACTGACGCCAGCAAATACAAATCGAATGTTCCCGATGCCGTTTAGCTGAGCCTTTGTAATTACTTGTCGAAAAAGCCGGGCCAATGCGGGTGCGCATTTCTCCGCCTCGTCAATCGCGATAAGGAAGTATCCTCCGTTCGAAAGAGCTGTCCTGAATGCCTTGTCTTCCAATATGTGATTAAGGGCTGCGAGATGCCGCCCTTCCTGGAAGAGAGCGTACGCCTCTGTCGATGAGTACTGTGCAAGCTTTGGAATGCCGAATGTAAGTGTCTGAGACTTCGTGTCAAAACTGACTAGTTCTTCTAAGACGAGCCGCGCGGCCTTTTCAATGTCGTCGATGTCTCCGTGACCTACGGCAAGTTTGTACACACATACTTCGCCCGAGTCGAAGCCATCCATATGAAGCAACACTCTCGAAAGAAGAGAGGACTTCCCGACACCGAACGAGCCCTGAATCGCAACGGAACCCTGGCTTAGGAGGCGCCCGAGGGCGCTGATCTCGTGCGCACGACCGAAGAATTCGTTAGGGTCCGAGATTATCTCGCTAGGCTTAAACGGGTTTTTCATTTATGGAGCCTCCAGAGCCCTAACGTTCTCCATAACCTGCGGCAAAAAGTGGTGCGACGAAGGAGCGGCGCTTTTTGCTGTCCGAGTGCATGCTTTTGTTAGGCCATCTTCTCAACATACTTCGGCCAAGCCTTGCCATATGGGATTAAGTCTTCCGCACATGAGATAATCGTTAAATAACTTCCTTCTGTATGTCGTTTCAAACGAGTTAAGCCAGTATAAATAAGAGCTAATGATTTCTTTTCTATTGATCTTCCAATAAAAATTACAATAGCTCTCGACTCCCAACCCTTAAAACTATGAAGGGTTGTTGCCTTGATGCGTGCATCCCCCATATAAAACCCCATTTTCTTTCTTCTAGACTCGCGGGTATCTTCGGAAAATGTGTGACATGATTTGACACCCTTAGCTCCTAATTCACAAATCACACCTATACCGCGTTTATGGGTATCTGACAAAAATGTTATATCAGGAATAGATACTAAATCTGGCTCTGCATCAACTGCTAGTGCAAATAACTCCTCTCTACATACCTGCGCTACAAGTTCCATTTTTGTATGTACCCATTTTAGGGTGCATGGGTAAAGATTCAATTCGCTTTGCTCTGAGACAGGCAAATCTACAGTTTCTTTAGGTAAAAACTGTTCTGCAAATTTTCGGCAATATTCAAGAGCTAGTGTCGGTAATCGGTAACTGATTTTAAGCTCTGCCCATCTGCCACCCGGAAACCCCGCCCCGATCATGGCTTCATCTGTCCATGAGTTGGCCGTGCCATAGATGTCCTGAGTTGCATCTGCAACCAGGAGCATTTCCCCGTCTTTCTTACAAACCTTTCTTAAAACGTTCCACCAGGGGGGCATAAAATCCTGCCCTTCGTCAACTAAGACAGCATCATAGCTATTAGCAGTGCAATGCGGGTCATCTAGAATTGATGCAACAAGATCGGGTAGGTCAACACTTAAAACTTTATGTTTATTCTTGTCTTCTGACCAAAGATTTTTATATTCTTCCTCACAATCATTTTCTTGACATACTCTCTTGCACCAAAAATGAAAATTGAGCCATGTAATATCTTTTCGTGTTTTACCTCTTGATTGCGGCCAACGAACCGCAATATCCATGAGATAATGAAGCAGTGTAATGTTAAATGTAACAACCAATACATTCTTTCCTTCACCGAGTAATTCAGCCGCCCTTGCGGCCAATATTAGTGACTTGCCTGATCCAGCAGGTCCCTTGATTCGGCGATAACCTGATTTCGTCCTTGTTTTAACAAATGAAAGTTGTATCCTGTCAAGCTCAAGTGGTTGTCTCTGCGTTGCAGCAAAATCAGGCTCAACCAACCAATTTCTTAGGTCTTTTGCGAGATCGTTGCTCATGAATTTTGAATGTTTTCTGACACATTCAGGAAACACAGCAAGTATATTTCTAGATTGGACAGAATCCGCGCCTGTCACTGGATTGTATTGTGGCCATTGATCCATTCCTCGGTAACGCAAACTATTAGAAAATAAATTCTTTATTGAGCCATCTGCTGCAAAGGGAAATATAACTCCAGCTGTGATAGCAGCAAACCCAGCTTTACCGTCAATTCTCGGGCAGTAGAGTTCGTGGATCTCTTGTTTATATCGATATACCTTTTCGATTGGGTTTTCATTCTGTAATGAAAAATGCTTACCATCCTTTTCAGCTATCAGCACTGGTGATTTTCCAGTGCGTTCTTTAACTTCGTATTTCATTGCCCGCAAATCCCAATCTTTTACTTCAAAAACCGCGACCCCTACTTTTGGATGCAAAAGAACGAAATCAGGACGCAAGCCATTTAAATGAGGTTGGATGTAAATTTCCCATTCAATGGGTAAATGAGCATTGAAAAGCTCAAATACAATGCGCTCGCCATCAGTAAGTGGTTGACGTAACTTATCAAATTGATTTAGAGGAGGTGATATGAATCTAGGCAAGCGATGCGTCTCCTTGATGGGCCTAACATGAAATAGCCTGACGAAGCTGCGCCTTATCACACGCAACCGGTTACTGGCTAATGCTTATTTTTAATCTTAATATCAAGTAATTACCCATTCTGATAGTCCATATTGGTTTGGTAAATACGCACATCAGTTCAATTTTTCAACCACTTAGCAGTAGGAATTTAAGGCGTGTTTGGTGGCAATGTTTTCCTGGGGGTAGACCGTACCGATGTCCGGCTTGGGGGCATTCTTGCCGTACTGAGCCGGTAGATTGGCAACGATGTTCGCCTTGTGCTCCAGCACGCCGAATTTGCCCAAAAAGTTGTAAAAGGCGCGGGTCTGCCCGGTGATGACGCCGATGCATTCATCGCGGAATAGTCTAGCCATCTCAAGGGTACTAAATGGAAAGTTGCGTGGTGGACATGACATTTCTCAAGGTAATCAAAAACTGCATATAGCCTTCTTTCGTCACGTTCCCAAGCAACTTTAATGACGTGAGCGCTTGCCATTCCTCCGGAGTGGTTTTCAGCGCTTCGATGACAGGTGCAAGATGGGGAGGGCTAAAACGCTATCGGTGAGGTCGAAACCAACCCTATCTGCACCCTATTCGGCAGGAGACGCTACGAAAGCCACTAAAATTCACCCCCGTTCGCCCGATATTCACCCTGCGGAAAGCCTTGTGCCCCAAGGATTTTCGCCTAATTTAATTCGCCCCTTTCGCCCCTCTATCAAAAAGGAATCAGAATATATAGCCTAAAGCGAGCCCCACTAATCAGCATCTGCCAGGCCCGGGCCCGCAAGCTATGGTGGCTTTTTTGAACCGTATACGCTAGTTCCGAAGCCATTCCCAGGGAAGCACCCGCTGGGCCTCTGGAAACGACCACAAGCCCCGGGGGATCGCTCTAGCCTCCTGCGCTACCCCCCTATAGCAGAGATCCGCTCCGTAAATACTGCCTGTAGACCCAGACAGCTTCGTGAGCCGCCCGGTGCGGACCCACATGCCGCGGTGGTGTGGGGATTAGGGGTTAGGGGTTAGCAGCCCCGGTTACCCCATTATGCATTTTGCGGCTCACGTTGAAACTCAATAGTAAAATTCTCGCCATCCCAGTTTGTGATGCTGCCAATCCAATCTAATTTTGCACCGAAGGAGTTTTTTAGCTGGCTAGCGTCTTCTCCTCGTCGCACCACATCTTCATTACTGGTGCGGGCAATAACTACGCGCACTACTTGGTCAGTTTCATAGGCTTTGACGATACGTTCTCTAAACTCCTTATTTCCGTACCCCGACCAGCGAGAAACAGCATCGACATATTTTATTTTTCCGCCTTCAGGCTTCTCAAAGAAATGCTTCCAAAGGCTAACAACTAACTCGCCACTGGTATTTTCGGCTGAAACTGACCAATTAACGTTCTTAAGTTTTGCATCAAATTTTGCGAACTCATCTGCTATTCCCATTCAAACTCCCTTTGCCTAACGACACCCATGAGGCACAGCCGACGAAGGAGGCCATCAGTGCTCGATGGGATTGTTATGTGGCGTTATCATTGAAGTAGTTTTCCCAAAATTCCATAACCCTGCTTGCGAGACTAACCACATTTTCTGATTTGATTCCGAATTCTGTTTTTTCCGCCTCATTAAAAGTCACAACTAGCGGCTCTTCGTAGTACCCCGACTCAACATAACCCGGTTCTACATAATATTCACGCTCTGCCTTCTCTACAGATCTGTGAGCAGGGTTATCTAATCTGAAATGTTTTCCACTGCATGCAAGGTGATCGCAAACTTTCAGAATCAGGTGAGTACCACGGAATTCTCTTGTCTTTCTTCTATTCCCTTCATATATCCAGTCCGCGATATGCGTAGCTGTGACGAAGAAATCATAGGCCTTCCACGAGTTACTGGGGTTAGATTTAAGTTCATCGAAATCATGCTTTAATTTCCCAAACAGATCCTCCGGCGTTGAAAGATCAAAAAATCCTTCTGTCATTCGATGCTCCTACAAACCACATAACGCAGCAAATCACCGGCGACAAAAAGCAGAGCAACGAAAGAACGGCGCTTTTTGCTGTCCGAATGAAGGCGATTGTTAGCAATTTTTTGGTTCAAAAGACTCATGCAAGCCTGCTACCTCTACAACTACCTGACCAAGATTTGGTGCAATTCCAAAATTTCTTCCAGCGTTGGCGGAGTTTCGGAGTGAGCAATCTCATAGAGCTTCCGCACTTTGGATATTAAAGGCTCTTCTTCCGCCTGAACTGTCTTTATCGGTTGTGTTTTCCTGGTTGTTGCTTCTTTCTTATCAGCAGCCGGTAATGACGAAAAGGTACTTCCAGTCCCGCTTTGAATTGGATACCACCTAAAGTATTTCCAGAACTAGAGTAAGCACTTCGTTTACCACCCCTGCCGCATGAGGTTATCCAAATCTCGGCGAGCAAAGACTTTCGCGCAACTGCGCCAGCTATCCTCACCAGGCTCCAGAGTAGCGTTGTAACGAATGTCGAAACCGGTAGCCTGCCAACGAGCCTCGATGTAGCGGTCCATTTCCTCCCCTAACTGCTCGATGTCCTCAATCCATTCGTCTTTGATGGTGTCAGGTAGCGCGCCTAAGAGATCATAGCGGTCGCGCATGCGCTCCGAGAGCCGTTCATAAATCGTCTCATCCACAGTCCCCTGGTAGACCAGATTCAGCATGTCAACGCTCTCCCGGATTTGCCCCCACCGCTTGATGCGCCCGATGCGCTGTTCCAGCCGGGTGGGATTCCATGGCAAATCCACGTTGATCAGCGTGCCAAGCGTTTGGAGATTTAAGCCTTCACAGGCGGCATCCGTCGCCACCATCAGACGCACTTCTCGCTCTGCTACCAGGCGTTTGAGAGCTTCACGCTCTATTTTGACGACCTCCTCGCCGTAGTAGAGCCCGCTTTTGTCTGCACCGGCATAGAGCCCGATTCGCGCCTGCGGGAAGAGATCCGCCAGCTTCTTGGCCACCCAGGCCGCAGTGTCGTAATACTGACTAAAGATGATGCAGCCGTAATCTATCCAGCCTTCGACAATTAAATAGTGTCGGATGGCTTTAAACTTAGGATCTTCGACCAGATGATAAAGTGGCTCCACGAGCGCTTGGAGTTCGCTGCGCTCGGCCTCAGTCTGAACTGCCAGATCGTCTTCTCGTTCTTCTTGGATTTCGTGCTCAGCATATCCGGCCAGCATCCGCTCAGCGGTGGCCAACCCCGCCGCACAACTAGAGCAGATGCGCTGGCGTAAGAGATTTCTCATAAAGCCCTTCCCCTGGCCCTGCTGCCCTAAGCGCCTTGAGAAAGCCTCGGCCGCTTCGTAGGCGGTGTCAAAAGCTTCATCGGTGCGCAGGGCCTTGCCTGCGAATAAGGCCGAAAAGCTTGAGAGATCGCGGCTCAGGCGCCGATCGGGGTGGACGTTGACCCCAATCCGCGGTAAAAGCGCCTTTGCTTCCAGTGTACGGCGCTTGCGCAAAACCGTATGCCGCACAATAGGATTATGCCGTTGGAAAAAAAAGGCTCCCTCCACCTCCCGGTGCAGGACATCCTCCAAGTCTTCGCGCACATCCCTTGGCAGATGGACTACCGGCACGTGGGCTCCATAGCGGTGAGGCGAAATTGCCAGTTCCAGGCGGATAGTATGAATAAGGCGGCGAAACGCTCCTTCTTCGGAGGAAGAGACAGGCGGTAGCGGTGAACGCAGGAGCGCCCAGCCCAGTTCTTCATCAGTCACCCGTTCCCGACCGGTGAGTAACGGGATCACCCGATCCGGGCGATGCCATAGGCCCAGGTCCTCGCCCAGTACAAATCGGCCTTCCCCTTGGTGGAGAATACCCATGAGATCCCACAGGTCCTCTGCACGGGTTTGGATCGGCGTGGCGGTCCCGAGCAACACATGCCGGGCCCGGCCGGCAGCGCTACGCATAAACTTCAGCAGTTCATTCGGCGCGCCGGCATTCTTACCCAGCCCCTGCCGGGTTCGAGCCTTATGGGCTTCATCAAGCACCAGGAGTTCAAAAGTAAGATTGCCGAGGAATTCGCGCTCCTGGGTGGGTTGAATCAAAAGGCCCGTAGAGAGGATGCCGATTCGAAAGGGGCAGCGTCCAATCTGTTCTGCCCCCTTGGGAGACACTGGCCGGGCCTCCGGATCTAGCCAGACCTTGCCCAGGGAATCCCAGCGGCCACAACGCACGCCAAGTTTATCCACCATTTCGGTCTGCCACTGCTCAATGAGTGTGGCCGGGGCAAAAATCACCACTGGCTTTTGCCGCCTGCGCTCCTTCTCGGCCAGTAAGCACAGCGCGACGGCAGCCGTTCCCAAGGAGAGCGTTTTACCTAGTCCCACCTCATCCGCCAACAGAAGACGGACTGCTTGGTACTCACGATAATGATTCAAGCACTCTACAATAAATCCCTGTTGCCAAGGCTGAAGCGAGAGTCCCTCACGGTACAGGGGCGATTCGGCTAGAGCGGCCGGCGCGACCTCTTCCGGCGCTACTGTCTCGTCTAGGGGAATCTCAATCCGACAGGCCCGCCGTCCCACCTCTTGAGTGACGGCCTCCGGCAGGGGTTTTGCTGCTTGCCAGAGATGCTCAAACTCAGCCTCGATCCAAGCAATACCCTCCGGTGAATCGTCTTCCCAAAGGATTTCATAGTGCGCCTGCCAACCCTGGCGGGTCTCGTTGAGGGAGCCGATAAACCCCACCTTGCGGCCATCGGCCCGCTCAATGACCCCGGCTTTACCATGGAGAAATCCACATACCGTATTCGGTGCTACCCGAATGGCTGGGCCACGGGTAGTTAGAAAGGCATGGAGCTGGCGGTAGCGGTCACGGTTGAGTAGGGCGTCGGCTTCGATTGCCTGCTCATTCCAGCGTCCAAGCAGGCGAGTTTCTCGAATCTTTGCCACCTGCAAATCCTCAGGGGAGAGATCCGCATTGCAAACGATACGGATCTCGGGAATATCGCTCAGCCACTCCCCCGCCACCTCAAACAGGGAACTGGTGAAGTAGCCGGCAATGCGCCGGTAGGCGCGCGCGCCCTTGAGGTGTTCGGCCAGAAAGCTGCGGTCAAGCCGCTCGGTCCGGGAAGAGAAGCGCCGGATCGTCATAGGCGCTCGGTCTGTACCCGACTGGCAATGATTTCGGCCGCTCGGGCTTCCTCAGGACGTCGCTTTGCAAGTTTGTCATGGATAAATTGGGCTATGGCCTGGAGGTGCTTACGCTGCTGAAAATAATCCGAAAGGGCATCACGGAGGTTACCCATGACCACCGGCGGGTCCTTTTCCTGAAGCAGCTCTTGGACCCCTACCAGCACCTGCCCGAGCAAGGTCTCGCCAATCTCGGTCCCGGCCAGCTCCCGGGGCTTAAAGTCTTTCGCCCCTTTCAGCTGAGCCGCATTAGGCTTTTGGCTGGCCATCACTGCCTGATAGTTTTCCACCCGAAAGGCTTTAGCAAAGTTCTGATAATTGTCGAGCTTCGATGCCCCCGTGGTTTCCATGTCTAGCATGCGCAGATAAAAGCGCTGGATGCCGCCAATCGCCTCCCACGTTTCCGGGGGCAGGCCCTCGGGGACAAGCAGACTATTGGCGGTTTCCGCCGCCTGCTGGACGATAGCGTCGACCACCGTTTTTTCCCCTTTCTGCCGGGGACGTAACGCCAGGCGCGTCATATCCTCGCCGTCGATTTCCGTATATCCAGTAAGAACTTTCAGCGCCGCCGCGTAGCCCGCCATCTGAAGATCGGAGTCATTGAACACCGGCGCGCCCATGTGCTCCTCCGTCCGCCGATTGAGATGCATCATTTCCTGAATTTGAGTGCCGACTTCCTTGCGCACCTGCGGCAGAAGGCGCGGTTTGAAACCCGCCTGCTGGCCAGCAGACCGTTTCCTCAGGATTAGGATCACGGTGCCCTGGACGTAACCGCCCTTTTTCAGTTCCGAGCTGGTTTCGGTGGCAATGTACCAAGCGCCGATCACCTGTAGGCCTGCCGCCCAGAAGATAGAGGCCATATCGGACCACACACCGGTGTCCTGATGGGTAAACATGACGCATTGGAAGCCGTTGTCAGGCATGTGGTCGGCCATGGCTTGGTAAGCTGCCACCATATCGCGCCGAAAGTTATCGCCGGAGCCTTGAGTGGCTAATGCCCGTCGGGAGTCCCAGATCCAGTTGTTAAACGGCGCCGGTGGGTTTTTGCGCAGCCACGCAATGAAGAACTCGGTGATCTCGTGGTAGTGGATGGCATCGGCATAAGGCGGGTCTGTAATCCAAAGAGATGATTGTTTATCGATATTACCAGCAGGATGATTAGAAACTATATTCACTGAGCGATAGATAGCTTTTGAAGTTGGGATCTTATCCATACGAGCTGATCCCAATTGGTAATGCAAAGCTCTCACAGGTGGGTTATAGATAGTATTTAGTGCCTGATTACCAAAACTATTATTCACTGTTTCATGGCTTGGCGCCCATTGAACTAGCTTCGAGTTATAATCCAGCGTCTTGCTAAAAAGAGCTACACAAGCGGCTCTCGCCAACCCTTCTGGTAGGCGGGACGCTTGTTTGTTAAGTAGAGCGCTGGTAAGGATCTGGCGTGGGAAAAACAACTGATGCCAATAGCTCCAGCCACGCGTGCGAATCGGCTCATCCGTCTTATCACCGGGTTCAATAGCCATATCCGGCACTACTCCTTCCTCCTGCCAGCGGGCCAAATTTTTTGCCACGATATGCGCTACTTTTCGCTCGCGCGCTAAGTCTTCCGGGGTAACAGAAGCGAAATAAGTCTCCTGCCGGGATTTACTAAGGGTTTCCTTGGTGATCCACTGAATGCAGTAGAGGCGCTCTTGGAAGGTGTCGTCTGGGCGTGGCATGAAATCGTGCTTCTCCCACTGTCGCAAACGATTGCGATTGACGCCATTTTCATCCCGGTAATCGCCCCGCAAAGTCTTGATGGGAGTGCAGTAGATTTTGCCACCCAGCTCATAGCTCAGACATCCATCTTGTACCGTACCTCTTGCCGCAGCCTCCATCTCCACCATGCTCGCATTGGACACCACCTCAATGTCGAAACGCTTCTTGGCGTGGTTTGGCACTAACTTGGCGTAAACATTTCGGGTTTTAGAGATCACCCAACTCGGCGCCAGGGGTACTTTCCAGCCAGTTTGTGGGCAGCGGGTCTCCAGACAGTAAAGGTAGGCTTTAGCGCGGTCGCCGCGCTCATTATGTTCAATGCCTAATTCCATGATTTCCTGGTCCACGGACTCGGCAACCGTTTGCTGTACCTGCGTGATCTCAGCGTGCTCCTCAGGTGAAGCTCCAATAATATTGAGCGCCCCCCAAGTGAGCATGCAGGCAATCGGGTTAAGATCTGAGGCATAGACATCGCAGCCCAAGCGCGCGGCTTCGAAAGGAATGGAGCCCCCGCCACAGAAGGTATCCCCGACGCGGGGTTGCTGCCCAAAGCGGAGCATACCGAGCTGTGCCACCAACTCCTCATGGGAGTAAACTTCAATGCCGAAACGGCCCAGGTGTTGGTTTACCGCCTCCCAGATGGGGCCGTAGAGGGTTTTCGGGTCACACTCCTCCGGCCGTTTACAGAGCGCGACCTTCTCCGGATAGGATAATCCTTTGAGGGCTACCGCTAGCAGTTTCTGTTTATCCGCCCATGCAATCTCCCGCTTCCAACGCACGGAGAGGCCGGGATAATCCTTAAGCCGGCAGGGGAATTCCAGAGCCTTAATGGCCGTTGGATCAACTTTTGTGCCCTTGAGAGTGTAATCAAAATAATCCCACGGATTTACCAAAGCAATTCTTTCCGCTACCTGCGCCGCCGTCAATTTCGGCTCCCGTCGTCCGAAGGCCGCCTCATCAATGGCCATTAACTTTTCAAAGATCTCCAAATCGGCTTCGGGATCGTCCGTAGCGGGGAGTAGCGAGCCCAGAATAAGGGCCCGCACCAGGATGAGCGGTTTGCGGCCTTTCCAATAGGAGCCCAGGGCGGTCAGGGTTTGCCCCGAGCCCGCTTTTCTTTCTTTCTGGGCTTCAGCGGAAATCTTCTGTGCCGGGAAAACCCGCTCAATGAGTGCTGGTGTGTTTTTCAGAATGAAGGATTCAAGAGATATCGCGTGCGGAGTGGCCACCATTTCTTTTCTTCTCCGAAATTCAGTCAAACAGATCGGGGGTAATGGAGCCCGAGTCGGCGCCCTTGTCCTCGGGCTGCGGTGTACAGGGTTGAAGCAGGGTCGCCTGGGGAAGATCAGCGAGCGCATAGCGCAGGGCCTGGCGCCAGCCCTTGCCCCGGTCCTGGAGACCTCCCGTGGCCATCGCGGTCATACCGAACAGCCACCAACGTTCTTCAGGCCGGAGCGCTAGCCAGTTGCGTATGGCGAGCCCGATCTGGTCAGGATTCACGTCTTCGATAGCCCATGCCAGCACGCATAGTTCTTTGCCGAGCAACCGGTCGACCGGATTCTCACCTACTTTCCACTGGCCGGCTGCGAGTTTCTGCTGTTTAAGGCGCTGATTGAAGGCGCGCTTGACCTCATTGGCAATGGCGCGCCAGCGGTAACGTTCCAGACAGACGCGGTCAATCACCGCTTTGTCCTCCCGCTCGGCCTGCATGCCCAGATTCTCACGGATGAGTACTGGCTGCTTTGCGCCACGGGGAATATGCACTTGATAATGATGAGGATCCAGGGTGGCCGGGACCCCGAACCCTCGTGTCCGGTGGGCATAGCGGCTGTCTGCCTTGCTTCGGGGCTTGTGGGTCATGGTCTGCATCTTTTGGGCTGTTGCGTTCATTGGATCACCACCTCCGGGCTTAGCTTTAGCTGGCAAAGTTCCGCGAAGCGTTTCAGTTCGTAACCGTTGCGAAAGTGTCCACCCTCGCGGATGGTGATCTGCACCGGCGCTTGCTCATCGCCGATGGCCTGGCGTAAGGCACGAACTGCCTGTTCGATGACCGCCGCAGTAACTGGGCGTGCGTTAAACCTTAGGGTCACGGCCTCTTCGTTCTCACCGATAATGGCCTGCACACCCTTGAACTGCGTGGTGTCATCCTCGCGGAATGCCTGGATGAGCTTGAAAGTCTTTTCAGTGGTGTCAAGATTGAGCCGCTGACTGGAGTTCAAACTCGCCGGCTTAGCCTCATCGATCTGCGGCTGGTCACTGCCCAACGCTGGAAGCCGAATGGTTTCCTGGGTTTCAGCTTCACCGGCGTGCGCATAGACTTGTAATATCGCCCCTTCCGGGGGCACCGCGAAAAGTCCCTCGTAAAGCTGCCCTTCTTTGGGGTTAATCCCATTGAGAGTAAAGCGGAGGGTGCCGGTCGGGACGACTTTCAGTTCCACCTTACGACCCTCAGCGGTGGCACGAATCTGATGCCGAATAACCAGCCGATTGCTCCAACGCACGGGTTCGCCGGTTTGGTGTTCACCGGAGGGATCCACCGCCAGGAAGTACAGCGTGGCTTCCCGGGTGCGAAAGTTATCCAAATCCTGAACAGAAGGATTCTCCACGGAGACATTGACCTGCGTGCTATAGTGAACGCGGGGACTCGGCCCGGCATGGCGAGGTGTAAGGGTCAAGGTCACCTCGCCCGTGTCCCGATCCGTACTCTGCACCGTGATGTTTACAGAGGTTTTTTCCTTAGGGAAGGGGCCTTTCTCGAGATAGCCGTCTGCCCCTTCGCGCCAGCGGCCTTGTTCCAGCGCCAGGGACTTCAGGGTATCGAGCCCCTTAAAGCCAGGCATCCAGGGCCAAGCAGGATTAGTTTTGGCGCGCAGCAACACATCCCGCCAGGGGGTGCGCCGTTCCCCCATGGGCCAAAGGTCGTTCTCGGCCATAGCCCAGTAGGACAGCGGTGCCTCGCGCAGGTGCGCTGCAAGCTTCTCATCGCAACGGCTGCTGGCAAGGAGCTTCTCAATCTGGTGCTCGGCGGAATGTTCACCCTCGCCAAAGGACAATCCATTTTCGATAATGACCGTTTCCAGCCCCTCGGGACCGGGATAAAAGAGTCGGTTGTAGGCATGCGAGAGCGCTTTTAGAAAGCGCCCTTGGAGTTCCTCATGCTTTTCCTGCGCTTCTTCAAACAGCGTGTCCCCGGGTTTTAGGTCCTTGTCCTTGCAAATGCGCTCTATAGCGTAGAATTCCCGGAGCCGCTGTTCCACTTCGCCGGCCAGATAGCTGTCGTTGCCAGAGAGCACCAGCAGGTGGTTCTTCTCGGTAATGGAATCGTAAAATTTCTTGATGGTCTCCGGAGGTACGGAGCCGTCCGGTTCGACTACTAGCAATACGCGATGACTTCCCAAGTTAACCTTATCCAGGGGCGGCAATACCAAAACTTCCTGATAAGCCAAGCGGCTGCGCGGCTGGAGAAGTGTGGCAAGTTGTTGGGTGAGTACCTGCGCTACCTTGGGGGCTGGCAGACGGCTAGCATCCTTCTCGATCCGCTTGGTGAGATTCTCGGTCTCCTTGAAGTAAAATAGCTCGCCTTCGCGATGCAAATACCACGCTTTATTTTTGAGGCTTTCCAGCGCCTTTTCGAACTCATCCGGCCTACGGTTAGGGGCCACCAGATACTCGATAGCTTCCTCCCGACTCAATCCGACGTGACCTTTGACGGCCCGGGAGAGGGACGCGGAGAGCAGGAGATTAGCCATCTGGGTACCGGCATCACTGTTGAGAGTCGCATCGATCTCTTCGGCGTGGGCACTGCCGCTGTCGGCGACATCTTTGGTGATAGCTGGCGATAGCTCTCCGTTAATCCGGGTAATCTCGTCCCGTACCGAATCAAGGTTGAGATTAAGATGCTGAGTGCCGATGAGAAAGACATCATTCTGCGGTCGTTCCCAGACGGATTTCAGTAACCGGGCCGTAAATTGCATTAATCCTCGGGTCTGCCGAAATCCTTCGTTCTCCTTAAACAATGCTACTAGATGCTTAAAGGAGGGGTGAAAGGGATAGGTGGCGCGCACTTCATCGGCAACCTGCTCCAGGCTGCGGGCCGTCAGATAACCCCCATCTTCGGCCGCCTTGATGCGCTCGGCATAGGCTTCGGCAATCTCATCAATATCCTCCTCGGGCGGGAGACTTGCAAACAAGCGCTTTTTGAGGATCGCGTAGACCTCGTTGCCCGCCAATTGGACTGGGGTAATCACTTTGGACTGCCGCCGCGCTTCGTTCTGGAGGTTGGCGACTAGCTTTGTGATCTGCTGAGTTTGCCCATGGTAGCTTCCAGAAAGGTTAGCGATCACTATGCAGCAGCGTGGAAGCTGCATGGCGGCAGTGAACAAGGTGGCGAGCGAATAGGTGGTCACATCTGCCAACGTACCGCCCCCCACCGGAACAGTGTTGGCCATATGCAGGTAAGGTGGCAATTCATCAAGCATGATCAATGTAGGATCATCACCGATGAGCGACTTCCAATCAGATTCGGCTACCGCTTTGGGGCCATTGATCCAAAATTTCCTAAGCGCATCACGGTTCCCCAGCTGCTCGGCAATCTCGCCCCAGAGGTAATAATCGGGGCTGTTGCGGCCGTTGAAAGCAGCAAGGCGTGCCCGCTCGAACCCGGCACGCGCAGCCAGCTTCGGCACAATTTCCTGGCGCCGCGCCGGATGCTTGGCCAGAAGCCCGAGGGCGATCATCAAGTGGGTCTTACCACCTCCCATGGCCTGAGCGAGTTCAAAGACCGCTTGGTCTGACTTGCCTCCTAACCGCAGCAGCCCTTCCCGAAAAAGTTCTTCCATACCATGGGTGATATAGTTCTTCTCGAAAAAGGCGGCGCCATCTCCCTCATCGCTGATAAGATCGGCAAGGTTCTCAATGGCGTCGGTCATCGTGTAATCGAGCGCCATGGTATGAAGCTGGCAGGCGTCGCGGACAGTTTTTAGCATGAGATTTCCTTTATAAACCCCTTTCTTAGTAGAAATACGTGACGTGCTTTCGTTATCGGCAGGACCGCTTGCTCCCTGAGAAATAACAAACCCCCGGCTCATCGTCGAAGCATAGGCTCACGGCGTAGCGTCCAAACAGGAGTTGCTAAGACGGCGTGTAGCCGATCTCATTGGCGATTAGTAACCGGTGATGGCTGACCCATCTTCCCCGTAGTATCTAGTAAAATCAATAAGTTAGTGTATTGGTACCCATGTAATCGCTCTAGCAAAATCAACCACTTATGCAGCGCTGGAGGAAGATGGGGCTGATACCGCGGAACATGGATTCCTTATAGCCATCCTGGCGCTGAGCGAGCTCCGGTTGCAGTACTAGATCAGCGGTACAGAGGACCTAAACTTATGTCGAGGAATAAGAGGAGAGAAGTAAATGACTATGGATGTGAGTACTGCACGTCCACAATCCGGGCAGCTCGCCTAAGCCTGAGTGCTGACTATCCTCATCTGGAGTCGGCTCTCATCAATACTATATGCCGTGATGATGATCAAACAGACTGTCGTGGACAAGAAAAGTAGATAAAGCCAGGCAGGAATTTATGGTGGTGCTCTCCAATCAAATCAGCACTTCCCTTGTAGTGTAACTGCTCAATCTTCCAGCGCAAACCACAGAATAGGCGTGTGGCTTGCGTGAAATCCTGAGTGGGATTGTTGGGTTACGACCCAATCCATGCGGTGGGTGGGCACCACAACCCGGAACAGACGTACTTATGGCTTTGGGAAAGCTCTTGCTCTTGATCCGTTTGCCGTAGACCCGCTCATCAGCACTCCACTCCAGCGAGTCCCCCCAGCAATAAGGACGCTAGCCACCCGAATCATCGACTTTCTCTTTCCGTTCTCAAGGTTTATGAGGGCATCATATCTAATGAATAGCTATTTGCAACAGGATTGCAAATAGCCTTCTATTTTTTTGCAAAAAATTACTAACAGTATTTTCTAGTTCAGCTTATCTTAATCCTCAGGAAAACAAAGTACTGGCGTTGCATGCGAATTTAAGGATTTCATTTTAAAAATTAAGAGTTGATGAAATGAAAAATTACAAACTTACATTTCTTATAGTCACTTTTGCTCCTATCACTTCTAATTCGGCAGAGTAGGAATGTCCGATATGGGGTGGTCAACTTGTAAGTACTGTGGGGAAAAGATTCGTTGGGCTCAGATGCCAGCGGGGAACTATCTTCCTTGGGATCCCGAGAACGGCGAGCTTCATGAGTGTGTACCTTATGAACGTAGTGATCCTTCACCTCAAACACGGGAGTGGACTATCGCAGATCCCGATTTATCGGTTACTTACCCAACCAGCTGTTGGTGGTGTGGCGAGGAAGTCTTTTTTCACAGCAATGGATCCGGGGATTGTGTTCTTTTTGATAAACTCGGCTGGCCATGGCAAGTCCATGCCTGCTGGGAAGAACACGTTGCTGAAAGATCAAGTGCACTTTCAGCCATCGATGCGGAATTGGAGACTGCCGGATTCGATGGCCGATTTTATCAGCCTCGCTCTGAGCTAGTACCACCTGGCTGTGGGGGATCAGAAGTCATCGTCGAGGGGTTCGTTGCTGACAATCACGCGCTTTACTCTCAGCCCCAGCAGATTGATCTATCGGTACTGGATCAAGGAAATTCACCGGCCTTTTTTAGCGTTGATGTCGCTGATAGCTCTGAGAGGTTATTTCGCTTTATTATCCCGCAAGAAGCTGCAAAACGGCTTGACGATTACGGACTGGTCAGAATGAAGGGCGTATGGCAATTTTATCAAGATCGGTCTTATCTAATTGCCACATCGTATCGCCAGCAACTGTATTCCCCTCGATCTGTGGGGGAGTCTATCAGCTGGCAGCGTCGAACCCCTCTTGGGACGTGTTATTATTGCGGCTGCCAGTTCTCTAAGAGCACAATATGGGGCCCAGAGTGCGAAAAGTGCTCAACTGCACGGGGGGCATTGACCTCGCGGGAGTTTTTAGTGCTTTGTCGGCGCGTTGCGGCTTATCGAGGCAGTAAATAGCTTTGCTGCGCTACTCCTTCTGGCGGCACCGATTCTACTTGATGTGAGATGTGACAAGGGTTTCCCGGATAAATAATCACGGTATTTTTCGGTATTGTTTCTCATAGCCTAATTCATCATCTTGGCGCAGCTCTTGTCCGCAGTAAGTGATACGACCATCCCCCACGACCATAATCGGCATCCCTTTCAAGTAAGTTCTCGCCTGCTTCTTATTCTTCACCGAGAAGAGCGCCAAGCGAACACACCGCGCTGCCCCTTGCTCCAGTAAGGGAGCAAGGGGCATGATTTTAGCCGTCTCTGCTTCCTTCTTGGCTTTGGCTGCACGACGAGTCTTGGCTTCTTGCGCCATCCGAGCGATTTTGTTCGTGATACGCTCCACAGGTTTCTCCAGGCTGCTATTGCCGGTGGTTTTCCTAAGCGTATAGGGAGGGACCGGCTTGAGGAAAGTTAAACAGGGGTATGGCCCCATTGTACTGCCTTGCCCCTAAGTTCCCTCGCCTTGGTGGCGATAATCATCACTTCACTCAGTGAATCGTTGCTGATATTGCACCCAACTTTGGGTGTTCTTCTTGCCCAAGAAAGCGTCCGAACTCAATTCTGATGAACAGATGTGGAATGAACTCAAGCATTATCGCACCGATGGGCAAGGATTGATCGGAGCAAAAGCGAAGGTTAAAAGAGGGTTTTTTGTACTAAATTATTTGGAAAATTCACTTTTTATTTCCAGCCCTTTCCAGCTCGAATGACTATTATTCGTGGCTTGCGGCCGGGGCAGATATTGTTCGCAATAGCACCGGTCGGTGTCCCACAAGCCTGAGACGGCTTCCTGTTCACCCTGGGCGCAATGACCCAGGTGCGGGTGGTCGATACGTTGAAAATGGGCACAGTCCCCACAGCGAATCGGCTGGGGGCACGGTATCGGCCGATGGACAATCCGATTCCAGCACCAGGGACACCCCCTTGCACCTCACCAGAGAACCACGCCAGACCGGGCCGTAGTGCTGGCAGGTGGCGGGCTCGGTATAGAGAGCCGGGCGTTTGCCTTTATCCATCATTCGCCGTTGCACCCGGGCTTGGGCAAAGGCCACCAATGTATCCTGGGGGAGGTAACCATTGCGCCAGTCCTCGATATCCTCCGGGGTGAAGGCCTCCCGCACTTCCCTTAGGGTAAGGGCAATCCACGGCAGGCCTCGACCAGGTGCGGGTTGTCACGGAATATCCTCGATATCGCTCCAATTCCCTTGCATGTTCCCTTGCATGGCAGTGCCCTCAATGGCGGGGCTCCTCGTCGCTGCCTTCGAGCCTAATCCGCTCCTGGCGCACCTGCTCAAGCTTCTGGCGCAGTTCCTCGGTGCTCAGCTCCTGCAACTCATCCAGGAAGTGATGATGCTGCGCCTCCCTGGGTAAGAGGCTTGCAACTATCCGCAGATAGGCCGCGGGGTCCTGCTCTCTAACGGTCGATAGCACCGCTCGGCCGTGCTCTTGCCAATCCGCGTAAAGATCACAAAGGAATGCCTCACCCAGTTTATTGCGCGCTCCCTTCGGTTTCCCCTTGGGATTCCCTGACCCACCAGGCTTAAAACTTCCTCGGGTAGGTGGACGTTTTCTCATCTCTCCTCCTCTTCAGGCTGAAATAGCCTGTATTTTCAGTCTAAATTTCCCAGTAGGGGGAATCGTCGGGTAAGAGTCTCCGCTGGTTAGCAACCCACTTTCTGCACCTGTCCATAGGATGACCTCTCTCCTTATCACATTTAAAACCCAGTCGGCTCGGCAAAGTCCTCAAGTCAGCCCTCCTCTAAAGGATGGCCTTCGACACTATAGAAATCGTGGAAAGCAGTCTGAATTCCGCCACTCATCGCTGGCCCTCCTTCTTGGCCTCAAACTTTGAGCATGGATGGTTGCCGAATGTGGGGCAATGGAATTGCCCGGCGTTACATTCGCACCGACCAAGATAATGAACGCACTCATTACAGTCTCGGTTGGGGGGAGGTTCAGATATTTTTTTTTCGTGGGGGTTTTTAGCCTCAAAACCATGTTCACCATGTTCACGATGTTCACCCGCCCAGTCCCCATCGGGCTTTCCAGCGTGAACATCGTGAACATCGTGAACATGATTATATGTTTTATCTTTCTCCTGAAAAAAAGTTTTTCTCTGTTTAATGTTCACGTGAACACCGTCATGGTGATGCTGCTTATCAAACTCCACCTGGATACCCACCACCCGGAGGGCAGGTGATTGACGCCTTAGCGCATCAGCCAACCCCTTTGGCGATTTAGGCCAAGCTTCGCCTAATGTCCGGTAATACTCTAATTCCCCCAATAATCGTTTTACAGTGCCATTGAATCCGTGAAGGTGTTGGCTCATGTACTCCTGAATCGCCACGGATACCGGTGAGGACTCCAGGGCGCTCATGACGGCGCGGTTTTGTACCGCCTGGTAGGCTTCAGTAAAGCCCCCCGGCTTTCTGCCCAGGGCGTGGTAGATAGCCTCACCAAAGGCGGCAAAGTCCGCCATGCGGGGCAGGTTCTCTATATCAACGTGGGGCAGCTTTGATAGCGCCTCAACAAATAAATCGAGTAATCCGCCAAAGATGGCCGCCTTGTTCGCCTCAAATTCGGCCTCGATCGCTGAGGATTTCCGGCGCTGCTTTATTCTGGGCAGCTCAATTCTTAGGGTCCGGTCCACCAGGTCGGGGGCGGTCGCGAGGGCAGAAATGCCATTGAAAACGACAGGGCGCTTCGCTTCGATTAGCGATTCGTCCTTATTCGTGAATAACGCCCGCCCGGCATAGCCGCCCCCGGTGGAAAGCGTGCAAAACGCATCCTGCTGGGCCGCGGTGAGACGGGACAAATTATTGAGACTGACGAGCCAATTGTTGCCAGCGCCCACAAAGATATCTTCTACCTTGGAGGGGGCGGCCCTTAAATTCACGTCATTAGGGTCAATTAAGTCCCGTAGCTTGCTTTGTGTGTCGCTTTTTCCGCTGCCCTGCTCACCACTCAGTTCAAGGATAGGGAACTGAGTGTCAGAGCGGAAGCATTCCAGGCACCATGCCAAGACTAGATCTCGGTCATCCTCCGGAATATTAATGGAGCGCCATAGCAAGCGGATATCGCCACCGACTATCGGCATGGGTAGCGGCTTCATCGTCTTGGTGCGCCTAAATCTCACCGGAGGGTTAGCGACTGTTCTCCAGCCGCTCGAGGTGACTTCGATGGCGCTCCAGGACTCATCACAAAGGTCGATGTAGTAAGCTTCGCCATGCTTCGCTGTCCTCAGCGAGACTTCCTGTTCTTCGCCTTCAAAGCGAGCGATTCCGGAAAGCGTGCCGATCGCATCTTTAAGCGAGGCATCGCGAGGGGCTTTGCCAAACTCGGTATAAAATCGGAAACTGGCCCACTCGTTGAATCCCCAAGAGCCCAGCGCCCAAGTTTCAATATGGCCGTTTTGCTCAAAGCTGGCGTAGCAGGTCCCGTCTGGATCATGAAACAGAGTGGCTGCTTCCTTCACCAAGTTCACAATGGCGTCCGCAATGGACTCTTGTTCTGAGGCGGTGTGGTTACCCTGCTTTACGGCCCGGTCAAGTTCCGTAACCAGCACCCCTGCGGCCTTCTTCATTTGGTGGCGATACCGCATATATTGGGCGGGGTCCAACTCCGCAACAAGCCGTAGCGCCTCCACGACCTCCATCTCAAAGGGGGCGCCAGGGTCCATTTTGGCGGCCTCAATAGCGCCCTCGGCTATCTCTTTAGCCCGGTCAAAGTCTAGCGGCAGGTCTTCTTTTTTGATCGGGATCGGGAAAAGTGTCTGCTCGCTCATACCGCTACCCCCTCGAACACCACCGGTCCAGCCGCCACAACATCCCAGGTGTCAATAAGCACTACACGCCCAGCCCCTGCCCGAACAAGGACAGCGCCAAGCCTTAGGAGGGCCTCTTTATTTAATCCACCGGTGTGGAGAATGAGGCAGTCCAGCCCCGACACCGGCCAGCGATAGGAAAGGGGGTCCTCCCCGTAAGGGAGGCAAAGGGCCGCGCTGTCGCTCCGCGTTAAATCATGCCTCGTACGGCTCCAGGCATTGGCTCCGCAGCCAATCCAAACGCAGTTAGACGGCTTATCCCCTTGGCGCAAACGGTTCGCTAACTGCTTTCCAAAGGGCGGGAATTTTCGAGTATAATGTTTTTTGAATGGCTTTTTTCTAAGCGCTGAGGCCCCGTGGGTGCGCGGGGCTTTGTTGTTTGTGATGTTTACCGGCATTGCAATTCTCTCTACTGTGTTGGTAGAGCCACTCCCCGGATAGCTGAATCGAAGACGCAAGCAGGCCGCCAGAGCTAAAAGCTCGGCTTTGAAACACCTATAATTCTGATAGAATCGTGCTTGGTCATGGCCTCGATACTCATCCTATCGGGTCTATGGCAAGTGCCTAGGCAGTGTGTCCAGCACCGCCTAGGTGCGCTTCCATTATGCCCCAATTCACTTCGCCCGGGGAAGCTCAACGTCATATCCCTTAGCGACTTTTGATAAGGGCTCGAATATCTTCCACACGCCAAGCAGTGGTCCGTGGACCCAGCTTCACAGGCTTGGGGAAGCGACCCTCCTTAACGCCTGCCCACCAGGTGGATTTGCTTACGGGAATAAGGGGGGGAATCGGTGGCTCGGCTTTGGGATTGCCGATGATTTGTGGAAGCCGGAGATAACCGGTTTCAGGCAATTTGTACATTAGTCCGTCCTTACATATTAACCAAAGACGGACTTCATAGTACGGACTTAGGCTATCATGGTCCGCTGGTGTCAGGCACCCGAAAATCCGGGTGCCTCGCACTACTTAAAATCGGAAACAGATTCTTTTGCCTTAATAAGGATATCGCGCCAGGTGTAGATATCGCGCACCAGGCGAATCTCATCACCAAGGGCCTTCAATATCCGAACAGGCTCAGATATATATGTATTTTTAAATCTCTTATCAGCAGTTGCTGACACCTCAATCCCATGATCTTGCAGTACACGCATAACACGGATAGTCATCTCCACCGCCACTTTGTGCTGCTTGACGGGAGAACGCTCCATAGGCGGCTGAGTATCTATCGCTGTCGCTGCACCTTCAACATATCCGATCAATTCATGGATTTTATCGGCGCAGCCAAGCGGATCGGCGTTCACGCCCAAAAGGCAGTCAAAGTCGCGTGAGAGATTGCATAACTTGTGATGAGTAGAGGTGAGCGCCTTGAGCAAATCTGACCGTTCGGCGTGTAGCTCCCCTTTAGTAAGATCCGAACGCTGCGCGCTTAATTCTTCACTCGCCCAGCGTGCCTCGTATAAAAGCTCCTCGACGAAGATATCGGCAGGATGCGCTCCTGTCGCATCGGTTTCGACTTCAGAATGAGGAGAGTAGCTGCGTAGCGTGTGTCTCAGTTCTTCTGAGAAACTCTCTGGCTGTAATTTGGAATCGTCCCCCGCGTATCGTGGCTTTGCTGTTGGCATCTCTGCGTTTACCTTTGAATTAGAAGGTTGGTGTCTGCTGGGCAAAGGATTTCTGGTTTTCGCCCCGCCGGGTCGGCACGGCCTCGGTGAATTCAGGTTCTCTCATCAACGTCCGATACTTCAGTGAAGACGTTTCTATCCGAGGGCGTCCCAGGTAAATATTTAAGTTTATAACAAATAAGGATTTTAGTGATCACAGCCGCCAGGCTGAAGTCACTAGGGTGCGCTTTATGTCCACCGTGAAAAGGGAATGGCTGAACAACGCCCCCCCTGGAAGTAGCGCGCAAACAGGACATTGACATCTGCTGGAAGAAGGGCTGCGGACTGCCGCTAACTGCGAACACCACTCCATCGCTAAATGGTCGAGGTGTTGATCCGTGATTACTGCGGGAGGAACGGTATAGCGAGCCCTGATAACGCTAGCTCAACGGACAAAGAGAACCATAAGCGAGGAACATCAAAGTGAAATCCCTTGCAGCCCTGACGCCTCGCACAGCCGTCCTGGACGATACCGCCGATTTCGTCGTCAACCTTGCCGATGTCAACACGCTAACTGAGGCCGAGGCACGCGAGTTCCTGGATTCCAACGTGTTAACCTCCGGGATGGAGTTGCTGCTAGCTCAAGCCTTCACCCGCATGGCGGGGACGGGGGGCGGTAGCGGCATCTACAAGCTTTCCGAATCCATGGGAGGTGGCAAGACCCAAAGCATGATCGTGGCCGGGATACTGGCCCGTTTCCCACATTTCGCCAGCCTTTTGCCATTTCAGCCGACTCTACCCGATATAGCGCCAGATGTGGTGGCTGCCTTTACCGGCCGGGCAACCGACAAGAAGGTATGGGTGGCCCTCGGCGAGGCGCTGGGTGCCACCTTCGCGCCAGACCGGGCCTCTTCGGAAGCCGAATGGCGCGACGCCCTCAAGGACCGTGCAGCCTTGATTCTCTTGGACAAGCGGGTGAAAGAGGTCATCACCCCCATGCGCGAGAGCCAGATCGAGGCGGGACTGGCCCGCTGCGGCTACACCGATACCGACTACCTGCTGGCCGCGCAGGCGGCCGCCGCCGAGGTAGTCACCGGTTACGCCAGCATCAACGACGTAGACCTGGAATCGGAGTTGCGCGCGCCCAACGCGGAGCGCGGCCGCTCGGCGCTGCGCACCCTCATGGATAACGCTAAGCGCACGGCGACCGATTTCCTGGTGCCCCCCGCCATGGACCGGGCTATCCACAAGGCGGGGGGCGGCGACGCTTACCAGTTCTGGCGGGGGTTCAGCCCGGAGGAGAAGTTCCTGCTCAAGGGACTGGAAGGGGAAGCGCAAGGAGTGTTCAAGCTCGGTGCCTTCCAGGATCTGGGCCGGGCCTATGGCTTGGCGGACTATGAAGAACTGATGGAGCCGATCCGCGCCAATGATTCCCGCACCAAGATGCCCGAGGAACTGCCAAGACCCGATGGGCTGCGCTTCGATGAGCTTCCGGCGTCTGACCGGGGCTTGTGGCGTCACTCGCCCACCCGCCACATCTATCATGCGCTAAAACTGCTGGCCGGTGGAGCGGGCAGCGAAACACCTAGTGGACAGCACCGATTTCTGGAACATCCGCACTACCCGCCTGGCGGCGATCCTGAGCTATTTACGGGAGGTGACCGAGGCCAATCCGCACTGGGAGTCCTACCAGGATTTACTGGCCCAATTGGCCATTGCCGTTGAACACTATCGCGGTTGAACTGAGAAGAGAGAGGGATGAATAAGAATCATACAATGACCAGGGAGGGTACCTGATGCCGACAGTGGGATGGATACAGGAAACAGCGATCGACCGTTACTGGGAACGTGGTGGTCTGGGCGACCAGTATCCACCGACGCCCAAGATCCACTATTGTCCTTACTGCACCAGGCAGTTCGAATCCACCGGCGAATTGTCCACACATATCAGCGTCGATCACCCTATCGAACGGCCGCTGTTATTTATTCACAACAGAGTGGCGTATTCGGAGCAAACCATTCGATCCCCCATCAGCAAGGACGACATTGACTTAACTCACGTCAATCGAATCAAGGCAAGCAAGGATGGAGGAGAGCCCAGAGAGTGGTTGCCAGATGAGTTGAAAAAGCATCTCTCGGGCCATGAGAACGGACACTATTCAATAACCCTGTCGAATAGTGATCCAAACAACGAGCGCACCGTAGAAGCCAATTACATTGTAAAAATTAAGATCGCTGACCAAGCGGAACTCGATGCAGTCGATGAGCTCTTCATCCGTACGTTGGCCATTGATGATGTCAGGATGAGTGATGTGCGGCGCTTTTCCGATGGCTGTGCTAAATATCCTGGCGCGGATGAATATGCCAGTGCATTAGCAGTGTATGTGACGGGTGTCTTGATCAAGGACCAAAATGAAAACACCGGGGTTTCCCGGCCGTTGTCCGTTTACAAGGAAAAGATGCAGCAGGCTTTAGAGACGTTGCATGATTTCGACCGACCGGTCCCCAGGGCAATATGTGCGTCAATCAAGTTTAACCTCAATGACTTCAGAAATCCGCCTCTCCCATCTGGCGCTGAATTACTCGATGCGGCGAATGAGGTTTTTGCGACGGTGACGCGTGGGGTTACGGTTCAGTTGACCAGCAGGGATGACATGCTGGACAGTGAAAGAGAGCTATCGGCGTGTCCTATTGACCGTGATTCTTATGATCTTCTGGAGGTCTTCAAAAAAATACGTGCCGATCATGCGGATCGATCGCTGATCGCAGAGCTATCGGCATCTGCGATCAGGAGAACGTTGTCGGATTCTGATCTTTCCAAACTGCGCGTTTTGACGGCACTCGCAGCGATTCAAACCGAGGATACTGCGGCGGGAAGGCCAATATTGGAAGATCTGGTAAACGATCCGGTATTTGGCAGCTGGGCTGAATTACAGCTCGAAGGTGAGGGATAAGCAATGGTTCCTGAAGATAAGGCAAAACAAGAGCTTGAAATAAAGGCTATGCCAGAAAAGGAAAGACAAGAAAAGAAAAAGGAGAAGGAGCCTGCCTTCAAATCAGAAGACCTGAGATCGCTGAATGATTACTACCAAATCAAGAAGCTATCGGCCACACGGTTTTTGTCCGCGTTAAAGAAAAACAAGGTAGCAAAGCTTCAAGAAAATGATGTTCAGCATTGCCTTGATGGTCTTGATGACAAGGATCCGGAGTTTGCAAGAACTCTGGATCTTCTTTTTTATGCGGCGCGTGCCCAGTCACCATTGGCGAGACAATGTATTACTTTTGCTTCGCAAGCATGCAGGCAGCAACTGAGTAAGCACTACCAGATCGATCTGGATTTGAACAAGTCCGCGGACGTTATATTTGCGGAAGCGTTTCACGGCCTCAAACCGGGCCTAACCGGGAAAAAGGTAGATAACCGATCAGTAAACCTGTTGAAGGCGATGGGCATTTGGAAAATCCATAGCAGAAATCTGGATGAGATAGAGGCCGTCGGATTCCTCGCAAAGGAGCTTCTTTCCAAGAAAGCGAATAGAAATGGAGGGATTCCTGCCATATTCGAAATTCTGTTCAGGCCGATGAACAAGATCAAGGCAATAACCGACATGCTGCGGATTGCCGAATATGGTTTGATCAAGGCGCAACACGCTCGGGAATTGGAGATGCGGGAAAGACAGCAGAGAGACAGAGAGTTCAGGCGCGCACAGGACTATCTGGACCAGCTAAGGGAGGCTAGAGCAGAGCTGGAGAGGAAAGAGGGAGAGATAGCCGATCTGAGGGCAAAGCTAAAGGCTTCTGAGGATGAAAGGGCCTTTCTTGAGAAAAGAATCGAGCACCAAAAAGCGATCAGTGCTCACAGGGAAGGCGAATTGAGGGGGCACTCCAGGGTATTTCTGGAAAAGAAACTCAGTCCGCTCTTAGAAACGGCCCACGAATTTGCGGAACTGAAACTGCCAAGAGAGAGCATTATCGTTGAACGCTTGGAAATGGCCAGAGAAGAAATCAGGAGAGAAATCGAATGGCTAAGATCTACGGATTAGATTTCGGGACAACCAATTCACTGGCGTCAATTGTTCTAGATGACGTAGATGAGAAGATGCTATCACTGGTCAACGAAGATGACCGGATGCCACATCCTTCGGTTATCCGATATCACGGAAATGAGGTGGTCGTAGGGCGGGCCGCAAAGAATGCCATTGAAACGACTGACGTGGGCGTCATAGGTGATTTTGTCCGCTCCCCGAAACGCTACTTGGGAAGCGGTGAGAAAATCCACGTTGGTGGCGTAGCGAGGAGTGTTAGCGATGTCGTGGCTGAGATATTGAGGCATGTCCGTGATGACGCTCGTCAGCATAGAGAAATTAACGGGGAAACATTTGAACGGGCGGTGATGACGATCCCTATCAATGCAGTGGGGCGCGCCCGTCGCGATCTCCGTGAGGCAGCCTTGAAAGCAGGACTCCATATTCATCAGTTTGTGCAGGAACCTTTTGCGGCGCTATATGGCTACTTGAGGTCTCTTTCTGGTTTTCAAAGGCGGCTCGCCGAGCTTGAAGGCCAGATCGTTCTGGTCTTCGACTGGGGAGGAGGAACCCTGGATCTGACGTTGTGCAAAATTACCAAGGGCATGTTGGTCCAGATACAGAGTAAGGGGGATAACACGGTAGGTGGAGACAGGTTCGACGATCGGTTGATCCGATACGCCAAGAATGAGCACATGAAACAATACAGTATCGATAGCGTTGCCAATGAATTCCCACATGCCGAAGCAAAATTGATCGCACAATGCGAGACCGCAAAGATAGCGCTTTCGGATAGGTCGAGCATCAAGATCGGCGTAAGGCATTACCTTAAATCGGATGGGCCCGATCACAGCTTGGAAGTGAAAGTCACCAGGGAAAAACTGATCGAACTGACGAGGGATATAGTCGACGCAGGGATGAAAAACATTGATGAAATCCTTGAATCAACCGGAGTGAATCAGGCTTCTATAGCGCTTTGTCTGGCCACAGGTGGGATGGTTCGCATGCCCTATATCAGGGAGCGTCTGCTGGAGCGATTCGACCCACTTCGTGTTCCGAAAATAGATGATGGCGACAGGATTATTTCGCAGGGTGCGGCATGGATAGGCCATGACGGGGTGCGCCTTACGCTTGCTAAACCATTCGAGCTATTACTGGGGAATGATAATTACTCCACCCTGATTAGCGAGGGTACGGAACTTCCCATTGAAAACCAAAATTTCGCCTTTCCTTTCAAAGCTTACTGTATAGATCCCAGGGACGGATACGGGAAATTTCAATTTGCCAGACCGGTATGGCCTGATAGGAACCTGCCAGGAGACCCGAGAAGGAGCTACGCGACTCTACTTGTTGCTGTAGATGAAGAAGCTGCACCATTGACCGAGCGGCTCAATATCAATGTGAATATCGATCACGACCTAGTGGTAACAGTAACGGCTAGCTCATCGATGGTGGGGCACCTTAGCGAGCGTGAGATCCATAATCTAGAGTTCGGGCTGTCTATGGGGCAGGGTGTTAAAGAGCAAACGAATCCAGATAATAGCAACGGCCAAAGAAACAACGAAGTTAACCTCAAGCGGGAAGTAGGTGCTATTAAGTTCCGCTCAAATATCGTAAGGGGTGACCAATCGTGGGATTTGGTTCCAGGAGACCTGGTTAAGAAATACAGGAACAGATTGCCTCCATTATGGGAGCCAACAAGACGGCAGCACGATGAGAAGATGTATTACGTTCCTTGTACATACTGCAAGCGAACTTGGTATCAAATTCGGTTAGAGGGAAGTGAAAATTGCACGTGTAGTAGTGGTTCAGTAAAGGAAATGGATGCTAAGGCGCAGAAGGCCAAGATTAGCGAATGGCAGGATTTTCTCCGCTCAGAGGAGAGCGTCATTAACGATACAGGATACTCTGTTGTCAAGGGAGCTGATAGCAAGGGAATCCAATAATGCTTCGCCGCTACAGCTCACGCCGAGCCAGCCTGTACGAAGAATTCCTCAAACCCCGCCTGACTGGGGCCACGCGTTACGACCGCATCGCCGGCTATTTCCAGAGCAGTCTGCTGGAGCTGGCCACCGAAGACCTGGTGCGGATTCCGCTGAGCCGTGTTATTTATAACTATAGGTTCAACAGGACTGGAAATCAACCATCGGGCACTGCTCGGCCTCCGATCACACCGCTTGTATGCTTCGCGGGAAAGCGGCGAGCCGAGTTACACTGTACCAGGCTTTAGGACCGCCAGGCTGCTTCCGCGACTTAGTCCGACACCGCTTGAGCTTGCTGGTTCAGGGGAATAACTTCAGCGCCTGCTTTGATTCTGTCCAAGTAATCCGCCCATTCTTGCATCATCTTCCGACGTTCCGGCAGGTGGGCCGTCCGGTTGTAGGCGCGGCCATTGGGGTCCCGTACGGCATGGGCAAGTTGGTGCTCAATGAAGTCGGGCCGGAAGCCCAAGACTTCATCAAGAAGGGTTCGCGCCATGGCCCGGAAACCGTGGCCCGTCATCTCTTCCTTGGCGATCCCCATGCGCCGCATCGCGGCCAGAAGGGCATTGTCACTCATGGGTCGGGCCGCGCTCCGCGCGCTGGGAAAAACGTAGCGCCCGCGTCCGGTCAGGGGATGCAGCTCCCGGAAGATGGCCACTGCCTGGTGGGAAAGGGGCACGATATGGGGCCTATTCGTTTTGGTCACGAGATAGCGCCACTCGGCGGCCTCCAGGTCGATGTCAGCCCATTCCGCCTTGCGCAGTTCACCGGGGCGAACGAAGACCAATGGCGCGAGGCGCAGGGCACAACGCACGGTGAGGGTACCTTCATAGCCGTTGATGGCCCGGAGTATCTCGGCAATCTCTTTCGGTTCAGTGGCGGCGGCAAAATGTTGGCTTTTGACCGGGGGTAAGGCACCCCGCAGATCACCAGAAGGGTCCCGTTCAGCGCGTCCCGTGGCCACCGCGTAGCGAAATACCTGGCCACAACTACTCAGTGCCCGGTGGGCGGTTTCCAGGGCCCCCCGCTGTTCAATTCGGCGGATGACCTCGAGGAGTTGAGGGGCGGCAATATCGGCCACGGGCCGGCCGCCGATCCAGGGGAAGATATCGCGCTCCAATCGGCGGATGATCCGCTCGCCATGACTTGCCGACCAGTGGAGAGCATGTTTGGCCAACCATTCCCGCGCCACTACCTCAAAACTGTTTGCCGCCCGATCTTCCCTCGCGGCCTTCTTCGCCTTACGGTGCTCGCCGGGGTCGATCTCATTGGCCAGCAGCTTGCGTGCTTCATCGCGCCGTTCGCGGGCCTCCTTTAAGGACACCTCGGGATACACGCCCAGGGAGAGCCGTTTCTCCTTGCCCCCAAAACGGTATTTCAAACGCCACCACTTGCCCCCGCTGGGGGCCACTTCCAGATAGAGCCCCCCGCCATCAAAGAGCTTTTTGGGCTTATCACCAGGCTTAGCATTACGAATGGCGGTATCCGTCAACGGCATGGGGGCAACTCCTTAGGGGGGCAACTCACTTGCCCCAAATGTTGCCCCCACTTGCCCCCGGATGTCAATGGATATTGTTGCCCCTTGATGGACAACAAATCCAATAAAAAACCCGCAGTGGCGCGGACTTATGGATGTTGTTGGATGGTGCTGGATGGTGAATTGGTGGCTATGGGTGGATTCGAACCACCGACCTCAGCATTATGAGTGCCGCGCTCTAACCAACTGAGCTACATAGCCAAGAATCTTTAAAGTGTGTGATGAGAGTCCGTAACTAAAAACGGCTTTCAGAGTAAAAAAGGATTTTACGTTATCTAGCAGATAATTGTCCAGAAGGTCAGAAATTATACATTAAAACGAAAATGCATGACATTACCATCCTGAACGATGTAGTCCTTACCTTCAAGGCGCCATTTCCCCGCCTCCTTGGCGCCCTGTTCTCCTTGGTAAGCCATAAAGTCCTCATAGGAGATGACCTCCGCCCGAATGAACCCTTTTTCAAAGTCAGTATGGATGACTCCAGCGGCCTGGGGGGCTGTTGCTCCGATGGGAACTGTCCAGGCGCGAACTTCTTTCGGACCGGCAGTGAAGAAAGTCTGTAAGCCTAATAACTTGTAGCCAGCACGAATTACCCGGTTTAAACCTGGTTCTTCAATACCAAGCTCAGCTAAAAATTCCTCTTTTTCGGTATCTTCCAACTGGGACAACTCTGCTTCGATAGCAGCGCATACGGGGACGACTTCAGCCCCTTCTTTGGCGGCTAATGCCTCTACCTCCCGCAACCAAGGGTTATTTTCAAAGCCATCCTCAGCCACATTAGTGATATAAAGGGTCGGCTTGGAGGTAAGTAAATGCAAAGACTGCAGGCTTTTCCACTCCTCCTTCTCAAGCACTAGGGCTCGAACCGGCTTACCAGCATCCAGGTGTTCCCGCACTTTTTCCAGTAAGTTTTTGAGGGCAAGGGCCTCCTTATCCGCTTTTGCTGCCCGAGTTGCGCGGGATAAGGCCTTTTCTATGGTCTCTAGGTCTGCCAGAGCCAACTCGGTATTGATCACCTCTATATCCCCCAGGGGATTCACTTTTCCAGCCACATGAACCACATTTTGATCTTCAAAACAGCGCACCACATGGGCGATAGCTTCCGTCTCACGAATATGGGCCAGGAATTGATTACCAAGACCTTCCCCTTGAGAGGCGCCAGCGACTAAGCCAGCGATATCCACAAACGTCATAGTGGCGGGAAGGACCTGCTGAGGACCAACGATGGCAGCAATTTTATCTAGCCTGGGATCGGGCACTGGCACGACACCCACATTGGGATCAATAGTGCAAAAGGGATAATTCTGCGCTTCGATACCTGCCCGGGTAAGGGCATTAAAGAGGGTAGACTTACCCACATTGGGCAAGCCCACAATTCCGCATTTAAATCCCATGGATAGTTAATTCCTAGAGTTGGCTGTGCAATCGGTGCATGGCCTTTTCTATGTCATCTGCCAGCACCTCGGGTAAAACCTCAAGTCCTGCGGCAATGGCCGCTTCAATAGCTTGTTGATCTGCTGCCGAGGGACGGTTTAACACGTAATTAACCACACCCTGGCTACTCCCAGGATGGCCAATTCCCAGGCGTAGCCGCAGAAAATCCCGTCGTCCCAGGCGATTGATAATATCCCGTAGGCCATTGTGTCCCCCGTGTCCCCCACTGCGCTTGAGTTTGGCACTTCCAGGGGGGAGATCCAAATCATCATGGATGATCAATAAGCGTTCAGGGGAGAGTTGGTAATAATTCAGAAGGGCGAGTACCGCTTGGCCACTATGGTTCATAAAAATCGTCGGTTTGAGTAGCAGTACATTGTGCCCGTACCAATTGACGCGGGCAAAATCACCAAAAAATTTCGCCGCTGGCTTAAAGTCTGTCTCTTGTTCCTCAGCGAAAGCATCTATCCACCAGAATCCAACATTATGGCGGGTCTGAGCATATTTAGCTCCTGGATTACCCAGACCCACCAACAACCAAGCAGTTGTGCCCACAGGGCTCACTAACGGCAGTCTACTCGGCAGCTTCAGCGCCACCTTCAGTTCCCGTTTCCTCTTCTTCGGCAACCCGTGGTTTATGGATAGTCACTACCGGTTGATCATAATCCTCGCCAAGTTTCAACGCTGGAAGCTCGACGCCCTCAGGAAGCTTTAAATCAGATAAATGCAAAGCTTCACCTGCGCCGAGATCAGTCAAATCAACTTCAATATACTCCGGCAAGTCTTTAGCCAAGCAAGAGATTTCAACATCGTTCAACAGGCGGGCTACGATACCGCCTTCCTGCCTTACACCGCGGGCAACATCATCGCCTATAAAATGCAGGGGCACGTTTATAGACAGTTTTTGGGTAGAACTTACCCGCTGCAGATCCAAATGAAGTACTTTATTAGGATTTGCCGGATCTCGTTGCAAGGCCTTAAGTACAGCTTTTTCCGTCTTGCCGTTAGCGTGAATAGTTAAAATATGAGAGTAGAAAGCCTCATAGCCCAGATGCTGAAAAAGCAAATTATGATCAAAAGTAAGAGAAACAGGTTCTTTCCCAGCACCGTATAAAATAGCAGGTACTTTGCCGACGCGGCGCAGGCGGCGGCTCGCACCTTTACCCTGCTCGCCACGGACATCGGCGTGGAGTTCAAATAGGTTTTCCATGGTCATTATAGTCTCCAGTTGACGAATCAAAAGCGCCATACACGTTGCCTCGCCTCCCCCGCGACCAAGGGTAGCGAGCAACAATGCGGGGCATCTTATTCCACAAATAGGGAGCTGACGGACTCTTCGGTACTAATCCGATACACAGTCTCGGCCAGCATTTCAGCAATACTGAGTTGGCGAATCTTGCTACAAGCTCGGGCCTCCTCATGGAGTGGGATAGTATCCGTCACAACCAACTCATCCAACATAGATTTATTGATGTTTTCTACTGCTGGCCCGGAGAGCACCGGGTGAGTGCAATAAGCAATCACCTTAGCTGCCCCATTTTTCTTGAGTGCTCGGGCAGCCTCACACAAAGTGCCCGCCGTATCCACAAGATCATCGACCAGCACACAGGTCCGTTCCCTGACATCGCCAATAATGTGCATTACCTTCGCCTCATTGGGATGGGGCCGGCGCTTGTCAATAATCGCTAGGTCTGCTTCCAAGTGCTTTGCTAGGGCCCGTGCCCTCACCACCCCCCCCACATCAGGGGATACGACGATTAAATGGGGATATTGATGCTTCCAAATGTCACCCAGAAGGACCGGCGAAGCATAGACATTGTCTACTGGCAAGTCAAAAAACCCCTGAATCTGATCGGAATGGAGATCCACCGTCAGTACCCGGTCAGCGCCAACAACGGTAATCATGTTCGCAACAACTTTGGCACTGATAGGCACGCGGGCTGAGCGGGGCCGGCGGTCCTGGCGGGAATAACCAAAATAGGGGATCACGGTCGTGATTCGGGCTGCTGAGGAACGTCGAACAGCATCCACTAGGATCAGCAATTCCATTAAATTGTCGTTAGTGGGGGCACAGGTAGGCTGAACGATGAAGACGTCCTTGCCTCGCACGTGCTCCATCAACTCCACCATCACTTCCCCATCGCTGAAACGACTTACCAAGGCTTTGGCCAAGGGGAGATTGAGATAGGCGGCGATGTCCTTTGCCAACTGAAGATGGGCATTACCGCTGAGGATAATCATGCGGGATGGAGACTCAGGCCCAGGCCCGGCATTGGAATCCCATGGAGGATAAATACGGAATTTTCTTGCGCGCGTCAGCACCATTACTCTCGAAAAGGAGAAAAAATGATGTTAATTTTACCGGAAAAAACTGGCTGGGGTGCCAGGATTCGAACCTGGGAATGCGGGGATCAAAACCCCGTGCCTTACCACTTGGCGACACCCCAAAATAGTTAAAACCACCCTAGCACTGTTTACCTACCGCTTCTTCTAAACAACCTAACAACGGAGAATAATTACAGCCTTTAGCAATAATACCTTGCCAATGAGAAGGCGCTTGCGCCAACACTTCTAAGGCTTGTGCCTTTTCATCAAACATGGCAAATATACTACTGCCTGTGCCTGTCATCCTGGCTGGGGAAAACTGCGACAGCCAATCAAAGGTCTCAGCAACGATAGGATATCGCTCTCGTACTACAGGCTCACACACGTTTTGCCCTTCGCCACCAAGAAAGCTAGATATTGTCATCGGTTTGCAATCTCGTGTCAATTCTGGGGTTGCAAATATCTCACGGGTGGAGACCTGGATCGAGGGGGTAATGACGAGATACCAGCGCTCAGGTAACTCCAGTGGCTGTAATTGCTCACCAACACCTTCCGCCCAAGCGGCACGGCCATAGACAAACACAGGCACATCCGCACCTAATTCCAACCCTAATTGCGCCAACTGTGATGTGGATAACCCTGTAGCCCAAAGATGATTCAAGGCCACCAAGGTGGTCGCCGCATCGGAACTACCGCCGCCTAGTCCACCCCCCATGGGGAGGTGCTTGTGAATGCGGATTTCCGCTCCCTGAGAGCAGGCCGTTCTCTGCTGCAAGAGCCGAGCGGCACGATATACCAAATCCTGCTCTACTGACACATCCGGCAAGGGTGATAAATGCTTGAGGCTACCATCTGGGCAGGGCTGGAATTCTAACCAATCACAAAAATTAATAAATTGAAAAGCGGTTTGAAGGAGATGATAACCATCCTCACGACGCCCAGTGATATGGAGAAACAAGTTCAATTTAGCAGGAGCAGGCCAGGTCAACATACAATGCTTACACCAAATGCCAGCGATCAATGACTAACCGTAGCCGAAGTTTCGGATTGTCTAGAAACACTTTACCAGGAAGCTGGTAATTCTTAACTGACTGGTAACCCAGATAGCGGATTTGCCAACCCCCTTGAGACAGAGAATGCAGGCGTCCAAAAGGATCCAGAGAGCGGCTGAGCACGGGCAACCCTGGCGCCGGCAATCCCAGTAGCCAATAACGCAAACCGCTCACAGGCAGCGACCATCCTAAGCGAATTCCAAGGAGCTTTTCAGCCGATTCTGCCGTTATCGGGGCCTCCTTAGGCACCCGGAGAGTAACCCTTTCCGGGTTCCCACGTAGCTCGACACTCCCCTGCCCCAGAGGAGAAATCCATAAAATCTCAAACTTATCGCCCTTTTGTACCCAACGCAGTGTCCCCGTCCATGCCTCTTGGATAGCATCAATGGCTAAACGTCCCTTCAGTTTCCACCCGCCAAGCTTTCGCAAAGCAAGCTGGCGCTTCTGCCAAGTGTGCTCGGGATCAAAAGGGGGAGGAGGTTTGCGAAGCGGCGTACAGCCAGCAAGAAGTGCAATAATCAGCACTCCAATAATTGAAAGTTTGGCCTGTCTCATTCCTGAAAGCGCTGCATAACTTCCAGGAGCACTTTACTGCCTTGGTTTGTTTCCAGAGAATGCCGCCATATTTGGCGAGCACCTCTCTTATCTCCCTTTATCCACAATACTTCTCCCAAATGGGCAGCAATCTCGGGGTCTTTACGAAGCTCTATCGCTTTACGCAAATATTTTTCTGCCTTGTCGTAATTCCCCAAGCGATAATGCACCCAGCCCATACTATCCAAGATAAAAGCATTATTGGGTTGTAGTTCCATCGCCCGGGAAATATAGCGCAAAGCCTCTTCAAGGCGCTCTGTGCGATCCGCTAATGTATAACCAAGGGCATTAAGCGCCTCGGCATTATTGGGATCTAGCTTAAGAACCAATTGCAAATCCTGTTCAAGGATATCTAGCCGACCGAGGTTTTCCGCCACCAGAGCGCGAGCATAGAGCAGATTGGTGTCGTCCGGCCGCTCTTGCAACGCATGATCATAATGGGCCATTGCCTCCCTATAACGCTCAGCATTGACCAAGATCTCACCTTCTGCAAGCTGAAAGCGCGCGGCCTGCTCAGGAAATTTTTTGCTTAACAATTGCAGGCGCTGACGTGCAGCTTGCATATTGCCCTGCTGTGCTACCACCACGGCTTGACGGACCTGGGCATCCACCACCAGCCCACCTCGGGTAATTGAGCCGTACCACTTAATGGCCCTCTGGGGCTGGCCCTGCAATTCAGCTAATCGTCCCAAGTAAAAGCGGGCTTGTGCTGCACTCTCGCCTATTTGGAGGAGCCGATGAAAGTAGTTTTTTGCCTGTTCATACTCCGATTGTTCTATAGCTAAAAGGCCTTGGGCTATGAGGACATCCGGACTCTCGGGCTGCTCCTGTTCCAACTGCCCGAACAACGCCTGAGCTTTAGCCACCCGATTAGCTTCCATCAGTATTTGGCCATAGGCTAAGCGTAGCGGAAAACTTGCCTCTCCCCTTTCAATAACGCTTTCTAATGATTCCAGGGCTGCGTTCTCCTTCCCCTGCTGCTGGAGAATTCGACTCCGCATAATGAGAGGCCTATCCGCCTCTGGGCGTTGGGCAATCACTTGGTCTACAGTGCGCAGAGCAATATCCAACCGATCCAGCTGCAATGCGAGATAGGCGTAACCATAGAGGGCATCTGGATCCTTGGCTTGAAAGGCGGAAAGATTGCCCATTAAGGTGAGGGCCGTTTGTGGGTCCGCACTCCCGGCTAGCATTGCCGCTATCTTCAAAAAAACCTGCTCCCTTGCTTCTGAGCTCAGGAGAATCAAATGCTCTAGGTGATTTTCAACCTCATCATATTGCTGCAGCCCAAGGAGCAGAGAGACCAAAGCCTGGCGGGCATCCCCATTGTCCGGAGCAGTTTCCACCCATAACCTAGCCGCCTGGGTGGCATCGTTGATTTCCCGAGCGAAGAGGGCGATCCGGGTTGCCCGTTCTGCAAGGCGTGGGTCACGGGTATCCTCCGCTGCCTGCAGGTAATTTCTCATGGCATAATCGATTTGACCGCGTTGGCCTGCAATTTCAGCGGAAAGCAATTGATAGAGCAACTCAGAACTCAGCTCAACAGAGGGGTACCTTTTTTCAGGTACCACCATTTCTGCTGGTAGGCCTGTGCTATTCTCTTGGGCTTTGGTAAGGGCTATTGGGCGTGTCTCCTGGGTAGCACAGCCTGCTAGCACCAGGGGCAATATCAACCCAATAGCTAATCGAAAAGGAGCTTGCTTCATCTATATCTCCGTCACTCCTGGAAACGATATCCCGTCAATACGAATAATATGCTTCATTTTTGGTAGTATATAGGATTAGCTTGGATAACATTTTCGCATACTTAATCTTAAGGTCCCCTATGAGAATGCGATTTGACTTATTTAATGTAAGAGTCCCGGCGCGTATCCTGGTTCCGGGCGAAGAACTATTTCGAACCTAAATGAGAAAACGCGCTCCATTAAGATTAACCCAATACCAGAGCTAAATAGCGCTCTTTCTTATTCCTATGCAATTGCTTGCCTTTGGTGTCAATCATAAAACTGCACCGGTAGCTATCCGAGAACAGATCACGTTTACGCCAGAACATCTGCCCTCAGCGCTGACGGAATTGATAGGCTACAGTGGTGCCAAAGAAGCGGCTATTCTATCTACCTGCAACCGGACTGAGCTTTACTGTGGCTGTATACCGGGACAGCAGGAGGCCATTATTGACTGGTTACATCAATACCATCACATGCAGCCTAAGACCCTTGAGACTTGCCTCTATACCCATCCTGATCACTTGGCGGTACGCCACTTGCTTCGAGTTGCCAGCGGTCTGGATTCCATGGTCCTTGGGGAACCACAAATCTTAGGCCAAATTAAGGCAGCTTATAGCTACGCCTTAGAAGCAGGAACCATCGGCCGTGTCCTAGGACGCTTATTCCAACATACCTTTTATGTAGCTAAACAGGTTCGCACCGATACCGCGATTAGTACCAGCCCCATCTCGGTGGCCTTTGCCGCAGTTAGTCTAGGGAAACAAATTTTTGGCGACTTGGGCTCTACAACCGCTTTTCTCATTGGTGCGGGTGAGACCATCGAGTTGACAGCGCGCCATCTGTTTGCAAACGGGGTGGGCCACCTCATTGTCGCTAACCGGAATCTTGAAAAAGCCTATCAGTTAGCCAGCCAATTCAACGGCTATGCTATTCCCCTTGCGGATATACCGAAACACTTAGCAGAGGCGGATATCGTTATCTCCTCCACTGGGAGCCAGTTGCCCATCCTGGGCAAAGGTGCCGTAGAGCGGGCCTTGCGGATCCGTAAGCATCGCCCTATTTTCATGGTGGATATTGCCGTCCCCCGGGATATCGAGCCTGAAGTAGGAGAATTGCAGGACATCTATCTTTATAATGTGGACGATTTGCAAGAGGTGGTCCAAGAAAACCTCCGCTCCCGCCAGGCAGCGGCGCTACAGGCCGAGGAAATTATTGACACCCAGGTGGAACATTTCATGGAATGGGTGCGGGCCCAAGATGCGGTGCCCGTCATCTGCGCTGTCCGTGAAGAGGCGGATCAACTGCGCCAGGAGGCTTTAGAAAAGGCCCGCCGCCGCTTGGCTCAAGGCCATGACCCTAACGAAGTATTGACCATGCTGGCCCATAACTTGACGAACAAGCTATTACATGTGCCCAGTAGACAACTACGAAGCCTAGGTGCTGCAGGAGATGAACTGGCGTTACAAACAGCCCTTAAAATTTTCGATGTTAACCATTTTAAAGCTTAAAGAGATCTGTCCATGAAGGACTCTATTCGGAGTAAGCTAGAAAACTTGGCTGAGCGACAGCAAGAGCTAGCTGCCCTATTAGCCGAACCGGAGATAGCCAACGATCAAAAGCAATTTCGTGAATTTTCTCAGGAATATGCCCAACTTGAGCCGGTCATTGGCTGTTTTAGAGACTTTGAGGAAACTCAAAATGCCCTCAATGAAGCCAAAGCACTGCTCAAGGATCAGGACCCGGAACTTCGGGCCCTTGCCCAGGAAGAGGTGGCTGCAGCAGAAAGGAAACTTGAACAACTTGACCAAGAACTGCAAACCCTCCTGTTGCCCTCTGACCCCAATGATAAGCGTAATATTTTTTTAGAAATTCGCGCGGGTATTGGCGGCGATGAGGCCGCGCTGTTCGCTAGTGACCTCTTACGTATGTATCTGCGCTATGCTGAACAACGGGGTTGGCGGAAGGAAATCATAAGTGATAGCCCTGGAGAATATGGAGGGCATAAAGAAATTATTATACGAATTGTAGGCGAAGGCGCTTATTCACGTTTAAAGTTTGAATCTGGCGGCCACCGCGTCCAACGAGTTCCCCAAACTGAGTCCCAAGGCCGTATTCATACCTCCGCTTGCACTGTCGCCATTATGCCCGAAGCTGAGGAAATTGATGACATTGACATTAATCCCTCGGATCTGCGCATTGATACTTTTCGTGCTTCTGGGGCAGGTGGACAGCATGTCAACAAAACCGACTCAGCCATTCGGATCACCCACCTTCCTACCGGGATTGTCGTAGAATGCCAGGACGAACGTTCCCAACATAAGAACCGTGTCCGGGCAATGTCACTATTGCGAACTAAGCTAAAATCGAGGGAGGAAACCAAACTAGCGGCCGAAGAAGCCGCAACCCGGCGCAGCCTTGTGGGTAGTGGAGACCGGTCGGAACGAATTCGCACTTATAATTTTCCCCAGGGGCGGGTAACTGACCACCGAATCAATTTAACCCTCTATAAGCTTGATGAAATTTTAGAAGGCCATCTTGATGCGGTGATCGATCCATTGATCGCGGAATATCAAGCTGATCAATTGGCGGCGCTAGGTGATTAACACCGATAGAAGGCTGGAAGCCTCAGAAAAAAGAGTAGGCAAATTCCACTTTTCCCCTTGCGTTTCAACATCTACGCCTGTATAACAAGTGCTTCTCTCACAGTTTATTGTTTACCAGCCTGGTAATTTCAAATGCAGAGCTAGGAGCTCTTATCTGCAATTACCGCTTTATGTCATCCATGGCCTTTGATCCAAATCGCGCTTTTGAACTTAAAGGTGAACTAAGCGCCCTAAGCGTACTGCGATTGCAGGATACGGATATGGGACGAATAACCCATGAGCTTGCTGCCAAAGTCAAAATTGCCCCCGGATTCTTTTCTAATACTCCAATTATCATTGACCTTAAGGACCTCAATGGCAGTAAAACCCCGCTTGATTTTACTGCGCTCAAAATCACACTCATCAAACATGGCCTAGTACCCATAGGGGTACGTAATGCCGAGGCGAAGGAACAAGAAGCGGCAATCCAAGCGGGGCTGGCTTTACTTAGAAACGATCCTGCTGAATACTCCTCCCTTGGAAACGCTGATAATTCTAGGCCTCAACGTCGCCAAGGGGACCCTGGACCACCGCGCCCTCCTCGCAAAAGTTTGATGATCACGCGGCCCGTTCGCTCAGGACAGCAAGTCTACGCCCGGGAATGTGATCTTGTGGTGTTAGCTCAGTCCAGTCCTGGTTCAGAATTACTTGCAGACGGTAATATTCATGTCTATGGCCCCTTACGAGGACGTGCACTAGCAGGAGTTCATGGAGATACGGAGGTACGGATCTTTTGTCAAAGTTTGGAAGCGGAATTGATTGCTATTGCAGGCAATTACAAACTAATCGACGACGTAGAAGCTTCATCCAAGGGTCGTCCTGTGCAAATTTACTTGCAGGAAGATCACTTAATGATTTCACCCCTATAATGAAAAACGCGGATCCACAGGCTAGGGAGGATCGAAGGTGACCAAGATAATTGTCGTCACATCTGGCAAGGGTGGCGTGGGCAAGACAACGACGAGTGCCTCATTTTCCACGGGCCTCGCCATGCAAGGCTATAAGACCGTAGTGGTGGATTTCGATGTAGGTCTACGCAACCTTGACCTTATTATGGGATGTGAGCGACGCGTAGTCTATGATCTCGTCAATGTCATTAACCAGGAGGCGCGGCTCAACCAAGCCCTTATCAAGGATAAGCACGTTGAAGATCTGTATATACTCCCTGCCTCCCAAACCCGTAACAAAGATGCCCTGACCCGGGAGGGGGTCACGCGGATTTTAGACGAGCTACGGGAGCTTGATTTTGATTATATCGTTTGTGACTCACCAGCTGGTATCGAACATGGCGCGCTCATGGCGCTCTACTTCGCAGACGAGGCTTTGGTGGTCACTAATCCTGAAATTTCAGCGGTCCGCGATTCTGACCGGATTCTTGGTATCCTGCAAAGCCAATCCCAACGGGCCGAACAAGGCCAAGAGCCAGTGAAAGAGCATTTAATCATCAGTCGCTATAGCCCCGAGCAGGTCAAACAGGGCGACATGTTGAGTGTCGATGATATACTCGATATCCTTGCTATTCCCATGCTAGGTGTCATTCCCGAATCCAAAGAGGTTCTGCAAGCCTCTAACGCGGGAATACCTATTATCATGGATGAAGCCACGGATGCCGGCCAGGCCTATTGGGATGTGGTCTGTCGCTTTTTGGGTGAGGATGTTCCCCATCGGTTCATCCATATCCAGCGCAAGCCCTTCTTTAAACGGCTTTTTGGGTAAAAAAAAATGAGTTGGCTCGACTACTTTCGAACAACACGGGGAAATTCTGCTCGCACTGCCAAAGAACGATTGCAGATTGTGATTGCTCATGAACGAATAGATCGATATGGCCCGTCTTACTTGCCCAGGCTACGGCAAGATATTATTGAGGTTATTCGTAAATATGTAGCGGTCGATGAAGACCAGGTCAAAATCCAAATGGAACAAGAAGGCGATATGGATGTTCTCGCTTTGAATATCCACTTGCCCGATACGCCTCATTTACCTGAGACTCATTGCTCTTCTAAGCAATAACTCTTTGGTAGGGGTTCAAGTAGCTATTTATTTAGCTATGTAGTGGAAAGCCTTACCTTTCATGGAGGGTATGACCCTCCACCATCCATAGGCAATGATGGAGGGTTTGGGTGCCTTAGTGGCTCCTTATCCATAACACCGCCAAGAGGGCTTAAAATTAAAAGAAAGCTTGCCTAAACGCTACTAGCTAACAGGTCCCGTCAGTTGAGGAGTAGGCTCCCTGATTGGCAGGGAAACCTCCCGTGCCGTTTCCGGCAAATGGAATTTACCACTTTCCTCCATTACGCCACCGGTAGTCATAGACAATCCTTTACTATAACATTCAAGCGCTGCCTCCGAATCGCCTATCTCCTCAAGCACTTTCCCTAGTTCGCGATAAGCTTCTGGTCTGGGAGCATAAGCAATACTCGTTTCTAGATATTGCCGAGCCTTGCCCCATAAACTATTATATTGCGCTATCCGTCCCAAAGTGAGCAATAACCAAGGATTATTTCCTTGCTGAGAGAGCCAAGCCTCTGCCCGCGTAAGCTGTGCCACCAGATCCGATGAGCGAACCAACCCATAAAGATAAATCAATTCGTCGCTCCAATTCCTTTTCAAGGTCTCCTGGAGAAGCTGTTCTGCTAGATCTAGCTCATTGCGCTCAAGAAGAGCATAAACATAGGTAGCTACGATTCGGGGATGTCTTCGCAGGCGGTTGGGAATCGCTTTCCATTCCTCGATCAAATAAGCATCGCTTTCACTGCGAGCAGCCTCTTGCAAAAGCTCCACATGGGCCATCACTTCTAACGACTGCGCCTCCTCCTTATTTACCAAGCGCCGTTTGCGTAATTCAGGTAGCAAGTCGAGCAATTGGCCCCAATCTCGGTGTTGGGAGTAAAGGGACTTTAGCAACTTAAGTGGTTGGGGATGCCTTGGATCTAAGGCCCGCAGATGCCTTAGAGTAGCCAATGCCTGATCAAACTGCCCACTGCTAATCTGTAATTCCGCCTGAGCAAGCTCGACGGCAAAATTAGCGGCAGGCGTAGTCTCTCGAGCCAAATCTAAATAATGGTCTCGCCGCTCATATGCACCTTGATTTTGGGCAGCGCGAGCAGCGGCAATATAATTGAGTAAGGGAGTATTGCTATACGCGATATCCTTAATTAAGGCACGTTCTGCCCGATCCCAATTCCCTTCCTCTACATCAATTAAACCTTCAATCAACATTTTGCTTGCGCGCGAGGTCCGCCGCTGTTGCCGTGTCTGTCCTAACCGCTGGGGAGTTTGCCACATGCCCGAAACGAAGCGCAGAGCTAGGTATCCTCCGATAAAGGCTAACCCGGCCACAAGCACTGCCAGAGTCAGTGTGGTTTCCACCATCCATTGGCCATATCCGATAACGAGATAACCGGAATCATCATGGGTGAGCAGTTCCAAGCCTACCGCGAGAATCAGAACAATCAGGCCAAAAATTACTGCTTTCATGCCTCACCTCCTTCGCTACCTCTGGCAGCTTGCGGCCCTATATGCTCCCGCACCCGCTCCAAAGCTTTTAATGCTCCAGAAATATCCGGCAATGTGGGTTTAATTGCCGTCTGCTCTAGTTCAACGAGAGCGTCCTCCATGACTTTAGCCTCAGGGCCTTGGAAATAGGTCTGCAACCAGCTTTGAGCTAGCTGGAGACTTTGCCGAAAACTGTCCTCGTTTTTTTGTAATAGGCTCAGTCGGGCTGATTCTAATTCAAGCCGCAGATTTTGGTAGAGAAAGTAGCGCTCTTCCGGCGGCAATATGGGAATACCGCCACCGCCTTCCCCTTCACCCCGGCGCCTGACTACGACCAAATGCTTAAGATCGCTCCAGATAACCTGCAAAAATTCCTTAGCCTTTTCAATATAAGTATTTCCCTCTGATTCCGGAGGCTGCTCAGGGGCCTGCTCTTCCACCTTTGGAGTCGGTGTTGGCTCTTCTATCACTGTTTCTTTGAGTTCTAATTCTTTTACCCGATCAATGAGGCTAGTAAGAGATAGAGCCATGCCATCAATATCAGGAACAGGCACCGCTTTCAGGGAACTGATTTCTTCCGCTAATTTAGCTCGCACCGGCGTTAACGCTGGATCGGCTATCTCACGAAGAATCTGATCAGCCGTCTGCAAAGCCACCAGCGCAGTGCTCACATCCCGTTCCAATTGCAACCGTTCATTGGCAATACGCATGAGGTAGGCCGCCTCGGCAATATCCCAATTCCCAGGTTGCGGGCCCTGTTCTATTTCCGAACGGAGAATACGCAGAGCGGATTCCAAGGCGGCCATTTCCTTCTGAATTATCTCAAGCTCGTCGGCATTCCCCTCCACCTCCCCCTTCAAGGAGGTAACCTCTTGTTGGAGGGGTTCTTCTCTACCCGCAAGCCGTTCATCTACTTGGGAGGCTACGCGGGAATCTACTTGGGTATCTAATTGTGCAGCCAATTTCTTAGAGAGGGCCTCCCGTGCCTCCCGTTCCTTCTCAGCCAAGGAGCGCGCGTAGTAGGCATCCCCCACAGCGACTAAAATGAGGGCAATGGCCAGAATCATAAACCCTACCATGTATTTGCCTCGACCACGTGCCGGAGGAACTTCCTCTTTGGGCGGTTCAGATACCGGCTTGCTACCCCCACCCTCGGCTGGGGAAGCTTCCGCTGCTGGCTCTGCTTGGGACATTGCAGCAACTCCCTCGGAGGCTGGCTGTTCTGATTCTAGCGTTTTTGCTTCCTGCCCCATTTCCTCTGGTTTTTTAGATACCGCTTCTGGCGAAGGTTGGTCAGGGGAGTTACTCATAGTTCCTCCTGGCGCTTCAAAAGCCGGCTGATTATGGTCTATTTCTGAAAAAGAAGCTTCCTTCTCCTCGGGACTTTCCGTCGTGGATTCTGCTTTGGATACAGTGGTCTTAGCGTCTGGTTTCTCCGCTTCCTGGGCTTTTGCGTTGGCTTCCTCCGTCACCTCTGTATTAACTTCATTGAATGTTGTTTCTACTGATGAGGCGGCCTCCTTTTGCTTCCTTTTGCTGCGGTGTGCTCCTTTCGCGCGTCGACGTCCTGGCAAGTTTTCTCCTTTATCACTCATAATTTATCCTCATGTTCAATAATGGCTTGGACAAGAGCGGTATCGCTAGGCTCCTGTGCCACCCATATTTGAGTAAATCCAAGCTCTTTTGCTTGCTGCGCTTGCCGCGAGCCGATGACTACAAGGGGGATCAGACGAAGTTTTTCTAACAGAGGTTCCCCGACCAGATAACAGAGATTTTCCAAAACAGCCTTACTGGTGGTAATCACCACATCTACAGGACGAGATGCCAGGGTCTGGCGCAGTTTGGCCGCCACCGATGGAGGGGGCAAACAACGGCGGTACACTTCAGCATACTCAATTTGGGCACCACGCTTAGCTAACGTCCCTGCCAAAAGTTCTCGTCCTCCACTGCCGCGGAAAATGACTACCCGGCTCCCGCTCATATGCTGCAATTCATCCATAGCAAGCAACGCCTCGCTGTTATATCCGGAGGTAGGGCAAAGGTGGGGATGCAGCCCGAAGTCGGCCAAAGCCTGGGCAGTGGCCTGCCCCACCACTGCGATTTTAAGATCTGCGGGCATTTCGCGCCGGGAAAGCACCCACGGCAATCCCCGCTTTACTGCATTAGCACTTACGAATACAGCCCAATGAAACCTATCTAAGCGGCGAATAATCTCCTCTACAGCAGAAGGCTCCTTGGGATCGCCAATTTCCACTGTAGGGAAGCGCAAAACCTGCCCTCCTTCAGCTTCGATTAATTGAGATAACCTTTCAGCTTGCTCTGCAGGACGGGTAACCAGTATCCACTGATCCGCAAGCCGTCGCTGTGGGGAAGTATCCCGTTCAATCACCGTAGACCTCCGCCAGAATTTTATCCGCCCCTCGGCGAAGTAAATCCTCACCCAACGATACGCCTAATACCTCTGCTTCCTCAGGCGTTCCCCACATTTCACCTCGAATGACTTTCTTCCCATCCGGTTGTCCCACCAGGGCACGTAACCGCAGCCGCTCACCATCAAGCTCAGCATAGGCAGCAATGGGAACTTGGCAACCTCCAGCAAGTCGCTCATTCAACGCCCGTTCAGCGCGAATTGTGGTCCGTGTTGGGGTATGTTCAAGCACTTTTAGTAGCTCCTCCGTAGCGGCATCGTCTTTTCGGCACTCAATGCCAATAGCCCCTTGACCGATAGCAGGAAGGCTGATTTCAGGGGCCAGCAGTTCTGTTATTCGCTCTGTCAACCCTAAACGTTTTAAACCCGCAGCCGCCAAAACAATGCCGTCAAATTCATTGTTGTCTAATTTGGCTAAGCGGGTATTAACATTACCGCGCAAGTCCAAAACATGGAAGTCTGGGCGACGCTCACGCACCTGGCTTTGTCGACGTAGGCTCGAAGTTCCCACACGCGCGCCTTCCGGAAGACTATCCAATTGCTGCCAGTGGTTGGAGACAAAAGCATCCCTAGGATCCTCCCGCTGGCAAATTACCGCAATATGGAGACCTTCCGGCAAAACCACGGGTACATCTTTCATAGAGTGAACGGCAATATCGGCCTCCCCACTAAGCAGACCCTGTTCCAGTTCTTTAACAAACAAACCCTTACCGCCTACCTTGGCCAGGGGAGTGTCTAAGATTTTATCGCCCTGGGTACTCATACGAACCAATTCTACATTCAAGCCAGGGTGGTGATGACGCAATGTATCAGCAACATATTCAGCTTGCCACAAAGCAAGGAGACTCTTACGTGTGGCAATACGAAGACAAGTCTTTGCATTCATAATAAAAACACCATTTTATATCGATTTAATAGACTAAAGCTGTTTTAAAGAGGAAATGGGACCGGGTATAGAATTGCAAAGCTTGAATACAGACCTTATCCGAATGCAGCACCAAAAGACGGATATTTGGCGTAAAATTACCGCAAGATACCCCTATACTAAAAACTTTTCCACTTCCAACACGCGGAGAACGCTATTTTAATATGAGTCACGACGCTGTCCCCAGTAAACCCTGGTCCGGTCGCTTCAATGAGCCCACCGATGCCTTTGTTGAAGAATTTACCGCCTCTGTCAGCTTTGACCACCGGCTGTATCGGCAGGATATCCGCGGTTCTATCGCCCATGCACACATGCTAACTAAGGTAGGTGTGCTCTCTGCGGAGGAGTCTGAGGCCATTGTCCTGGGCCTAGAAACTATTGCCCAAGACATCGACAAAGGACAATTTTCCTGGTCCGTCACTCTTGAAGATGTGCACATGAATATTGAAGCCGCCCTTACTGAACGTATTGGTCCTGTCGGCAAAAAACTCCATACGGGCCGTTCTCGAAATGACCAGATTGCCACGGATATCCGCTTGTATCTACGTGATGCCATCGATACTATTGCAATCCAACTACGGCACCTACAAGAAGGCTTGCTAAATTTAGCCGAGCGCGAGGCAGAAACAATCATGCCGGGATTTACCCACCTACAAACGGCACAACCCGTGACCTTTGGCCATCACTTGATGGCCTGGTTCGAAATGCTGGCAAGGGATAACGAACGCCTTGCGGATTGCCGCCGCCGGGTTAATGTCTTGCCCTTAGGGGCGGCAGCTCTAGCAGGAACCACCTTTCCTATCGATCGCGCCTATACGGCTGAACTGCTGGGCTTTGAGGCTATCACAGAGAATTCATTGGACGCAGTCTCCGATCGGGATTTTGCCATTGAATTTACCGCTGTTGGTGCCCTCCTCATGACCCATCTGTCCCGTTTTGCTGAGGAATTGGTGCTATGGTCCTCAGCCCAGTTTGACTTTGTCACTCTTCCAGATCGGTTCTGTACAGGATCGTCTATTATGCCCCAGAAGAAAAACCCTGATGTTCCAGAATTAGTGAGAGGGAAAACAGGTCGCGTCAATGGCCATCTCATCAGTCTTCTCACCCTGATGAAAAGCCAACCTCTTGCTTATAACAAAGATAACCAGGAAGACAAAGAGCCTCTATTCGATACTATTGATACTCTCCTGGGATCCCTGCGGGCTTTTGCCGATATGGTTCCCGCAATAAAAACGAATTCCGATAAAATGCGCGAAGCAGCCGCTAAAGGCTATGCCACTGCCACTGATCTCGCTGACTATCTCGTACGCAAAGGTGTATCCTTCCGGGATGCCCATGAGATAGTAGGCAAAGCCGTCGCCTATGCCATCCAACAGGGCAAGGATCTGGCCGCACTCAATCTAGAAACCTTCCAAAGCTTTACCCCTCTTATCCAGGAAGATGTCTTTGCAGTCCTCACATTGGAGGGCTCGGTGGCGGCAAGAAATCATTTAGGAGGCACCGCACCTACCCAAGTACGCGCTGCCATCCAACGGGCCCGGAAGAAATTACGCCTCCAGCCCTAACTGGCCTCGGTTTGGCTCATCAACTCCGGAGGGAGACAGTGACGCCCCTGGCGAACAAAAGGCGGCTTAACAATAGTGGCCGCCACCGCCCGGTCCCGGATATAGACCTCACAGGCGCCTTTAGCTTCGGTAGGCACCCGGGCAAGGGCAATGGATCGCTCTAAGCTAGGGGAAAACCCGCCGCTGGTGACTACCCCCTCACCCACGGGGGTGACTACCCGCTGTCCATTGCGCATAAGGCCCTTTCCCTGGAGCAACAAGCCCACGAGTTGGCGGGGGCAACCGGCAGCCTGCTGGGCTTCCAAAGCATCACGACCGATAAAATCCCGCTCGGTGGGTTCCCAGGCCACGGTCCATCCAAGGCCCGACTCCAGAGGGGTCGTCGTCTCGTCCATATCCGTGCCATAAAGACACATGCCCGCTTCTAACCTCAAGGTATCCCGCGCGCCAAGGCCACAGGGCATCACGCCGCTGGCCACCAGGCGCTGCCACCAGCCTGGCGCTTTCTCTCCGGGTAGCAGCAATTCATAACCATCTTCCCCCGTATAACCCGTACGGGCAACAAAGAGTTCATTCTCCCACACCGCCTGAAAGCGCTTCAGACTAGAAACCTTTTCCCTTAAGGTTTCTGGCAATTGCTCATGGACTTTGGTGCGTGCTTCAGGCCCCTGTACGGCAATCATTGCCAGATCAGATCGCTCTTCCACTTGAACCTTAAAAGGAGCCCCATGGGTTTCGATCCAGACCAAGTCTTTATCCCGGGTACCCGCATTAGATACGATACGGAATTCCTGCTCTGCCATAAAGTAAACAATAAGGTCATCAAGAATCCCACCCTGCTCATTAAGTATGCAACTATAAAGAGCCTTTCCAGGGACAGTGAGGCGATCCACATTATTGGCCAGCAAGCGGCGTAAAAAAGGACGTACTTTCTCACCTTTAAGATCAATCACTGCCATATGGGAAACATCAAATATTCCAGCGCCCTGGCGCACTCTCTGATGTTCTCTCACCTGTGAACCGTAATGCAGGGGCATATCCCAACCAGCAAAATCTACCAACCGGCCCCCTGCTGAGCGGTGCTGTTCAAATATTGCGGTATGTTTTCCCATTACAAGCTCCTCCTCATGTATATTAACTATGACACAGCCCAGAATGGGATGGAAGGCTATCTTCCCACAACCGCTGCTATTCATGGCATCACCTCCGCGTAAAAGCTGACAGCAAATAGTTTTGCAGGCGGCAATAAAAAGCGGATTTAACGCCAAGGTAAGTACCTATGAAAAAATATGAGGTGTTTTAGGAGCGAGCGGGTGCTGTTCCCTGTCCCCTAGCTCCACACCACCGGATCGCCCCAGGAATACTTCAAAACTTTTACTAAGATACTTAACTGATTGAAGGAGTTAAAGGACGTTGAAGATCGGGAAAATCTTTATAGTCGGCCTGCTGAGTACCACCCTTTGGAGCCCACGCGTTAACGCCGGCTTGCCTCTGAGTTTGTTCGAGGGTTCAGAGGAACTCCCCTCCCTTGCGCCCATGCTTGAGAAGGCTACCCCCTCCGTGGTCAACATTGCAACCCGCAACCGAACGCCTGTTCCTGGAAATTCCTTATTGAAAGATCCCTTTTTCCGTTTTTTCTTTAAGCTACCCGACTCCCCGAAAACGATTCCCCGGCAAAGTCTTGGTTCCGGAGTCATCATCAATGCCCACGAAGGCCTTGTCCTCACCAATAACCATGTGATTGATAAAGCTGATGAGATTACGGTTACCCTCCGTGACGGGCGCCAACTTTCCGCAAAGGTAGTCGGTACCGATCCCCTTAGCGATATCGCGGTCATTAAAATTCCCGCTCAAGGCCTTACCGCTTTGCCCATGGCCAATTCCGATACTCTCCGGGTAGGAGACTTCGTGATTGCTATCGGCAATCCCTTTGGTCTTGGGCAAACGGTCACTTCGGGTATTATCAGCGCCTTAGGCCGCAGCGGCCTGGGAATCGAAGGATATGAAAACTTTATTCAAACCGATGCTTCTATAAACCCTGGCAATTCTGGAGGAGCGTTGGTCAATCTCCGAGGGGAGCTGGTAGGGATCAATACCGCTATTTTTACTCCCGATGGCGGCAATGTGGGGATTGGCTTTGCTATTCCCAGTAATATGGCCCAGGAAATTATGGAACAACTCCTTAAGTATGGCGAGGTACACCGTGGTCGACTTGGCATTGCTGTCCAGAACCTGACACCTGACCTGATTCAAGCCTTCGGTATCGATCTCCGCCAAGGAGCAGTGGTTGTTCAAGTTCTCCCTAACTCGGCAGCCGCAGAAAGTGGACTTAAGGTGGGTGACATCATTGTGGCCGTGGATGATCAGCCGGTTCATAACGCCGACCAATTGCACAACATCATTGGTCTATCTCGGGCGGGGAAACAGATCAATCTTACCGCAGTCCGTAACGGCAAAGAAATCCACCTAACCATCACCATTAAGAAAATCACGGCAACATTGGTACCTGAAAAAATAGTGCCTTATTCTTAATGATTACAGTGGAGAAGAAAAGATGTATTTGGGTTAATGCTCCATCTGCCGAGCAAGGGGACGAAATTGCAAATTATAGAACATCTCCAAATAACGCCGACTTTCCTCCCGCTCCAAATTGGTTACATATTTCCAAAAACCATAAATGCGAGACAAGGTCATCATCTGCTCGGCATGAAGATCCCAAGTGTAACGGCGCCCAATCCGATGCAATGCACCGTGGGAGAGCTTTTCCCAATATTCAGGCTCAACTTGACAGCGCTCGAAGAAATCGGCGATGCAAGCAGCAGTCTCTTCACCATGGTTGGGATTGATGTGAAAGCCTGATACTTCGTCTTGGATGATCTCCAAGGGTCCCCCATAGCAAGTGGCAAAAGTAGGCAATCCACTGCTCATTGCCTCTATTACCGTCAAGCCAAAGGCTTCAAAGAGCGCCGGCTGAACAAAAGCACCGCGGGAATCAGCAACAAAACGATAAAGCTCTCCCGCCAAATTTTTTTGCAGCAAAGTTCCTAACCAACGTACTTGGTCATCTAATTCATATTCTTCCATCAACTGATGCATGCGGGTAATTTGGGCCTGTTCTTCCCTGTCCGCCGATTGCGCCTCATCCACATACCCAGCAACCACCACCAAATTAACCCGCTTTCTTAGTCGTTCACAGCGTCCATACCATTCCACCAAGCCGGTGATGTTCTTGATTTGGTCGAGGCGCGCCATGGTAAACAATAACGGCTTGCCCTTATCCTGGAGCTTGCCGCGGGCATCAGGTCGCTCGTTGCCCCATACTAACTCTTCGATTTCCTGACGCAATCCATTTAAACGTCGTTTCCTCTCTGTATAGGGAAAATAAACTTCTGCATCGGCACCGGGGGAAACAATATTGAATTTGGGATCGAAAACATCAATACCCTGAACCACCTGATACAATCCAGGCAAAATATAGGCACCATAGCTTTCATACTGGCCTACGCTATTCCGATCCCCTGCAATTTCCTGATAAGTACTGGTGATAATAAAATCAGCACTATTCATAGCAATGAAATCAGCGGTAAACTGGCAGGCAAAGTGGTATTGGGGATCATTTTCCCGCCAATATAAATCGGAATAAAGATACTTGGTCTTTTCCAAGGCATGGGCAATATTGCACTGGGTCACGCGCAGACGGTGGGAAAGAAGGGTGGCCACCAGGCTTCCGTCCGAGTAGTTGCCGATAATAAGATCCGGGCTTCCCTCAAGCTCGGCGAGAATTTCTCTTTCTACATCCATGACATAGCGTTCAAGGTAAGGCCAAACCTCAAAGCGAGGGAGCCAATAGGGCAGCACTTCGCCAGCGGCACTGCGAAAGGGCACCCTTAAGATAGCAGCATTTTCCGTCCCGACAATGGCTTCTAAGCGTTGATCGCAACGGGTGCCCTGGGCCTCCGGAATCAAGCGAGTCACCACCAAAATCTGGGGCTCAATATCAAGCCCCTCCTCTTTTAACTGGCGGCGCATTTCCTTCTCTAGAGCCCGAACCTGGTCCAAGATATAGACCACCTGCCCCCCCGTATCCGGCAAGCCCAGAATATTGCCCTGACCAAAATACCCATGGGGACTAAGAATAACGATATTGAAAATCATCGGAATACGGGCAAGGAATCGCTCTAAATTGCCCGGATCAGGGGCTTCAAGAATATCCATTAAGAGGCTAAAGGAATCCTCCATCTGAGCCACGGTCCCGCCCCAACCACGCTCAAATCCCAGTTCCTGCAATTTATGCCCTACGGCTTCCCATTTAGCAGCCTCGGGGAAATCGCCGAGAAAATCCATCGCCTGGCGTAGGGCACGGCGCAATCCCCGTAAATCCTGGATGCGATCATTTAACATTAAGGGCTGTCCCCGGCAGTGGTGGACACTTAAAAAGTTGAGTAAGCATTGGCCTCCCGTTTCTAGCTCTTTAAATAACTGGCTAGAAAGATGTCGGTTGAGGAAATCCATTCCGCGGCCAATGGAACGAGTCTCACTAAGGCGGGGGAATTCTCGATTAAAAGGTCCCATATCCACCCTCAGCGGCCACGGCTCAGGTTGCTGGGGACCGAGCACTAGACGTGCCTTAAACTCTAGAAATTGGGAAACAGTTACTATTTCAACTTGGATAACCTCTGCATGGATCCGGTAATATTCCCAGTTTGCGATTCCAGGTCGTACCGACAAGTAGATCCACTCGGGATCCATTGCCGCTTCCTGAACGGCTTGGATTATAGCTGCCAAGGGGGAATTGCGAAGTTCTGACCCCATGTCCTTCTCATTACAGAAGCTATCGAACTCATCGATAAGGTCAGATCGCAACAAAAAAGGTTTTTGGAGAGCCAAATAGCGGCGCAACAACAGATAAACCACTTCCCTGTGCTTGCTCACAAAATCAACAATTTCCATTATATTGCTTCTTTCTGGACCGCTACTATCCTTTCCTGTTCAAAAAAATTGTAGTGTTCTAAAGCTTCTAAAATTCCCCAGGCATGGTGCTCTTTGGCAAAATAAATACTTGGATCCTCATGCAGATATTCGAGCTCAGGACTATAGTTACCCACTACCGCTCCCAAAGTATTGCCGGTCAACATTTCCTCATCACTACCGGAGTCACCCACGACCAGGAGGTGCTCTAAGGGAATACCCCATTTATTGCAAAAAAACCGCACCGCACTTCCTTTGGAAGCCCGCACCGGCAATAAATCCAGGTAAGCTTGGTGGGAATAGATAATATTGGCACTCAGATCAAGCCGCCGCAAATGGCGAGTAATCGCCGGTATATCTATTCCTTTTTTAGCGTCTACATAATAGCTGATCTTGTAAGGCAACTGCTCACTACGGGGCTGAAAACGTAGATTGGGTATATCAGCCATTGCCTCAAGAATGGCCTCCCGTTTCCAGCGATAACGAATATGCTGCTGCCAGCTTTGATCCTCCACGAGATTAGGCCCGTAGAAGATCTGAGATCCCACCCCCGTGATCAAAAGATCGGGCAAAGGAATTTCCCATTCTTTAAGCACTTTAAGGGTACTGGTGAAATTTCTTCCCGTTGCAATACCAAAACCAATTTCCGTACCCGCTTCCTTAAGTTTTTTAAACAAGCTGCGTAGGCCTTCCCTGTCCCCAGTTAAGGTATTGTCGATATCGCAGACCAGGACTTTTTCAGAAACAGGTAAGCGGCTCTTTTTTTTCGTCTGGAGCCTGGGCTTTTTCGCCTTCCGGATAACTTTGCTCACCTCACGCAAATACTTTGTCACATGCCCTGGCCAAGAGTAATGTTGGTGCGCACCCTTAAGGCCATTTTTTGCCCAACGTTGCCACCGGCTGCGATCAGAAAGGGCCTCAAACAATACTTCGCCCATGCGGTCTGCATCCAAAGGATCGATAAGCTCCCCGTTCTTACAATATTCCAATATTTCCCGAGGGCCCCCGTCATGGGTAGCAACAACGGGCAGGCCGCTAGCTGCTGCCTCAATCAATGTGAGGCCAAAGGGTTCCGTTAATGCCGGATTGATAAAAATACCTTTTGACTGGGCCGCCAAGCGATATAAGTCTGGGACATCACTGATATCATGGTGCTTGGGATAGGCAATACTGCCATAAAGGTCGTAGCGATCAATTAATAGCAATATCTCCTTTAGCACTGTCCTCGGTCCTTTCTCCATGGTGCTGATATCATCTCGATTACCCGCCACCACGGCTAAATTAGCTTTCTGGCGCAGGGCTGGGTTCTCCCCATAGGCCCGGATCAAAGTCGTAATATTTTTCCGCGCATCTGGCCGGGACAAAGCTAAGATCATGGGCTTACGGGGGTAAGATAGAAAACGGCTTATTTCCCGCTCAATTGGTGGATTGCGCCAGAAACGAGAAGGAGGATGAAACCGTTCCAGATCAGTACCTGGGGGGATCACCACCATCCGCTTTGGCTGATAGTTATCATAAAGGGCATATTGTTCATCCACCTCCTGCTGAGTACTGGCGACGACCAGAGCAGCAGCACCGAGAGCCTGTTCTTCGGCCTCAATCCGTTGATTTATATTGTATCGAGCCTCAATATTCTCCTCGCTAGTCCCACCCTCAAGAAGCCGCTGATGTTTTACTCGGCCTAAGGAATGCCCTGTATGCACTAAGGGAATGCCTAATAAGCCTGACAGGCGTAATCCAACATACCCGGCATCCGCATAGTGGGAGTGGATGACATCGGGCAGGCGACCGACGCGACGAATGTGCTGAAGAGCATAATCGGCAAAACTGCCTAGATAAGGCCATAGGACCTCTTTACGCAGATATCGGCGTGGGCCGCAGGATAAGCGTATAATTTGGGCTCGAGAGGAAAGACGTTCTATCGATTCCCCGTAATCCCTGTCTATTTTAGGATCGATAACTCTTCGCGTTAATAAATCGACTCGGCTTACTTGGGGATTTTCCGCAAGTGCCCGCGCCAATTCAATAACATATTTTGTCTGGCCGCCGGTATCAGCATCTCGACCTAGCTCTAGCTCATGGCCGCGAATAAGCCCATGGACGCTGATTAACACAATGTACAAACCATCGGGCTGCTTCATTAGGCCTCCTGCCAGTTGGCCATAAATCCAGCATAGAATTGGGGATCTTGAGTCACAGCTCCCTGCATCGTGCAGACGGCAGCGGCAAAAGCCACCCCTCTCTCTAAGGCCTGCTTAAGTGGCCAATTCTGTAGAAGCGCTTGTATCATCACCGCGCTAAAGGCATCACCTGCACCCACTGTATCAACCACTTTGACTGGATTAGCTTTGGCCCAATGGAACTGATTGTCTGCCACCACCAGCAACGCACCTTTTTCACCTAAAGTAATGAGTAACCACTCCAACTGGAAACGATGGCAGACTGACTGGGCCAGCTTTACCAGCTCTTCCTGGTTTTCAGCTCTCTTTTCAAGGAGGGTAAACAACTCGGCATCATTGAGCTTAGCCCAACGAGCAGTATGCAAGGCTTGTTCTATTAAATTGTACTGCCACCAGGGAGAGCGAAGATTAAGATCAAGGAAAATCGGCGGATCGCCCATTTTCGATAGGGTTTCCAGTGCTCTTCGGGAGGTGGGAGAACGTACTGCCAATGTGCCCCGATAAAGCAAAGGAGGGGATTTACTGGGTAACTGTTTTAAGAGGGGATCGGGATCAATAAAATCGTAGGCCTGGTCTGGGAGGATATTGAAGCTGGGCTGTCCCCCCTGGAGAGTGATTTCTACTTTGCCTGTGGGATGAATCGGGTCCTGTTGAACAGCGCCGCAATCCATATCCCACGTTCCCATTGCAGCTAACACCCGCTGGCCGTGTTCATCAGTACCCACCCGACTAATTAACAGGGGCGCTAAACCCAAACCTTGCAGGTGCCAAGCGACGTTAAAAGGAGCCCCCCCCAACACCTGGACTCCATCGGGAAAACAATCGAAAAGTACTTCCCCAAAGACAAAAGGTCGCGGCAATGGTTGCTCTTCCATAATTTTATAATCTAAATTTCTAAGTCCCAAAAATCCCCTAAAGCCTACTCCACAGTAACAGACTTGGCCAAATTACGAGGCTGATCCACGTCTGTTCCCTTAATCACGGCCACATGATAAGCCAATAACTGCAATGGGATAGTGTAAATAAGGGGGGCGGTCTCATCTTCTACTGGCTGCATCTCTAAGACCTTCATTCCAGGACCGGATTCGACCTCTGCAGCATGATCGGCAAACACATAGAGCTGCCCGCCGCGGGCCCGGACTTCTTGCAGGTTAGACTTCAATTTCTCTAAAACCTGGTCATTAGGAGCGACGGCAATCACTGGCATATCTGCATCTACCAATGCCAGGGGGCCATGCTTTAACTCCCCAGCAGGATAAGCCTCGGCATGAATATAAGAGATCTCTTTGAGCTTGAGGGCTCCCTCCATTGCAATAGGGTAATGGGCCCCCCGCCCCAGAAATAAAGCATTCCGAATCTCTGCAAATTGCTGGGAGAGCTCCTGAATAGCCGGACTCAGCTGCAATGTCTGTTCTACTCGGGCAGGGAGAAGCATTAATTGGGAAACCAGGCGCGCCTCCTCTGCGGCTAACCCGTGGCGTCGCCCCAATGCAATTACCAAGAGTAGCAGCGCTGTTAGCTGGGCGGTAAAAGCCTTGGTGGAGGCCACTCCAATTTCAGGACCAGCCCGCGTCATTAAGACCAAATCAGATTCTCGAACTAACGAGCTTTCTGGAACATTACAGATACTCAAGCTGGGACCAAATCCTAACCGTTGAGCTTCTTTAAGGGCGGCGATCGTATCAGCGGTCTCCCCTGACTGGGACAAAGTCACCACCAAAGTGTCGGGAGTGACTACGGGACGACGATAGCGAAATTCGCTGGCAATCTCCACCCGGCAAGGGATATTGGCAATGGATTCTAGCCAGTAATGGCCGACCATACCGGCATGGTAACTGGTCCCACAGGCCAGGATCAGCACGGATTGGATTTTGTCCAACACCTCTCCTGCCTTAGGGCCAAAAGCTTCATCCAAAACCCGGTGCTCGCTAATCCGCCCTTCTAGAGTTTCTGTGATTGCTCGAGGTTGCTCGAAAATTTCCTTGAGCATATAGTGGCGGAATTCCCCCCGCTCTATGGCATCAGCGCGGATTCTATTTTCCCGGATTGGCCGCTCCACCCGCTGGCCCCTGGCGTCATAAATGGTCACACCCTCCCGGGTTAATTCAGCAATATCCCCTTCTTCTAAAAAGATAAAGCGCTGAGTCACCGGAAGCAAAGCGGCTACATCAGAGGCAATAAAGTGTTCCCCAATACCTATCCCAATAACGAGGGGGCTGCCCCGGCGAGCCGCCACTAAATAATCAGGCCTCCTCGTTGAAATCACTCCCAAAGCATAAGCCCCTTTAAGGTCTTGGAGCGCATTTTGAACCGCTGTTAGGAGATTGTTATGCTGCTCTAGGTAGTGATAGATTTGATGGACAATGACTTCTGTATCAGTATCTGAGGTAAACTCAAAACTGGCACTCCGTTGCTGAGATCGCAGTTCTTCGTAGTTTTCAATAATACCGTTATGGACCAAAGCTACCGTTTGCCGACAGATGTGGGGATGGGCATTGGCTTCGCTAGGTTCACCATGGGTCGCCCAGCGAGTATGGGCAATACCTATAGGACCATTCAGGGCGGCGCCTGAAAGACCCTGCTCAAGTTCTATTATTTTGCCTCGCCGCCGCACCCGCTGCAGGCCCGCACTTCCCCCATCCATGACGACCATCCCCGCCGAGTCGTAGCCCCGATATTCCAAACGCCGTAATCCTTCCAATAGGATGGGAACTACATCCCGCTGCGCAACCGCTCCGACGATACCACACATTGCCCCATCCTCCCTTGTTGTTTTTAAATTGGACTATCCATCCAGTGCGATATGAAAAGAAAATTCAAGGAAAACTGAGCACAAGCACCTTTGCCCTTTACTGGCAAGCCGTTTTAAAACCGCGTCCAGATTAATAACTTTACCTTAGGGTAATCGATTGCTCAGAAGAAAAACTTGAATCGAGTAAACAAGAAACTTTCTCCTCACTTGACTAATCACTCTTTTTTTTAGTAGCCCGCTTCCATCCAGACCGCGTTTTTTGCGGCACCCGACTTAGGGTTAATTCACCGGGAGGTGCATCCCGGGTAATCGTTGTACCGGCACCAATGGTGGCACCTGTACCGATTTTTACCGGGGCCACAAGCTGAGTATTTGAGCCAATAAAGGCATGGTCTTCAATAATCGTAGGATGTTTATTAGCGCCGTCGTAATTACAGGTAATAGTGCCAGCACCAATGTTGACCTCCTTGCCGACAGTAGCATCGCCAATATAGCTCAAGTGATTAACCTTGGAACCTTGGTTGATAGTGGATTTTTTAATTTCCACGAAATTGCCTACATGCACCCCTTCACCTAATCTTGTTTCAGGGCGAATACGGGCAAAGGGACCAATCCGAGCATGGCTATCAATAATGGCATCCTCAATCACGCAATTCGCCAGTACCTCAACTCCTTCCCTCAGCGCTGCATTACGGATATAACAATTAGGTCCGATTTTCACCCCGTCACCAAGGGTGACGCGACCCTCAAAAATTACGTTAATATCAATATTAATATCTTGTCCCACCTCCAGCTCACCTCGCAAATCAAAGCGGGCTGGATCACTGAGGCTAACCCCTTCCCCCATTAAGCGGGCCGCCTCTCGGGCCTGGTAAGCGCGCTCTAAACGCGCCAGTTGCCCACGATCATTGATCCCCATAACCTCCACCCGATCTGTTGCGGAGACTGTCTCAACCCTATGATCTTCGGCAATAGCGTATTCAATAATGTCTGTCAGGTAATATTCCCCCTGAGCATTGTTATTGCTAAGTTTAGGAATGAGCTGTCCTAAATAACGAGCCTCTATAGCAATGATACCCGTGTTGACTTCCCGAATTTCCCGTTGCTCCGGGCTCGTATCAGCCTCCTCAACAATTTTAGATATCTTTCCTAACCTATCTCGAATAATTCGGCCATAACCCGTAGGATTCGGCAACTCAACCGTAAGTAGCCCTATTCCCCCCTGCTCTGCTATCACAAGCAGGCTTTGGAGAGTCTGAACCTCGACCAAGGGAACATCTCCATAAAGGATTAACAGCGATGCATCCGGTTTTATATGGGGCAATCCCTGAGCCACAGCATGGCCCGTACCCAATTGGGATTCTTGCCGCACCCAGATAATATCGGTTGCCCCTATGGCCTCTGGGACAGTTTCCCCACCATGACCGTAGACTACACTAATCTGCTCTGGATTGAGCTGGCGTGCCTTTGCAATCACATGACTCAATAGCGGCCGGCCCGCGAGCCGATGAAGCACTTTTGGTAAGGTTGAACGCATGCGGGTTCCTTGCCCCGCTGCCAGGATAATAACGCTAACAGCCACTATTTCCCCTCTAAATAAGGATTAGGCTTAATGAGAGAGTGCTTACTTGTACTTACCCCTGAGTGCTTACTCAAGGTTGAACCATTATGAATTATCATTTTTACGCTTCTTAACTGTTATATTAGGCCAGGATATGGAAATAAAAAAGGCCGTCAATTGACGGCCTTTTTTATTTCCTAGAAAAAACTGCTCACCTTCTTTGGCCGAGTTTTTTGCGCAACCTCTCAATGGCTCTAAGCTGGGCAATAGCCTCAGCAAGCTCGGCTTCGGCCCGGGCATAATCCATTTCCCCTTCTCGGTTTCGGAGCGCCTCCTCTGCCCGTTGTTTAGCCGCAAGGGCAGCGGCTTCATCAATATCCGCAGCCCGCTGGGCAGTATCGGCCAACACTGTAACCACATGGGGTTGGACCTCAAGCAAGCCACCGGAGACATAAAAGAAATCCTCTTGACCTTCCGGACGCTGAACTCGAACCTCCCCAGGTTTAAGCCGGGTAAGCAAAGGGGTGTGGCGAGGCATAATACCCACCTCACCCATCTCTGCTGGTGCGAACACCATGTTGGCCGTTCCGGAGAAGATTTCCCTCTCGGCACTCACAACGTCCACATGCATAGTCATGGCCATTCCCTTCTCCTTGCGCGTTCCCGATTAAAGTTTCTTAGCTTTTTCTACTGCCTCATCAATAGTGCCCACCATATAAAAGGCCTGCTCCGGTAGATGATCATATTCACCTTCCACAATACCTTTGAAACTTTGGATGGTTTCTTTGAGGGGCACGTACTTGCCGGGACTGCCTGTAAACACCTCAGCCACGAAGAAAGGCTGAGAAAGGAAACGCTGGATCTTTCGTGCCCGGGCCACGATAAGCTTATCCTCTTCCGACAACTCATCCATACCGAGAATGGCGATGATGTCCTTAAGCTCTTTATACCGCTGCAAATTGCCTTGCACCGCCCGGGCTACCTGATAATGTTCCTGTCCCACAATGAGGGGATCAAGCTGGCGGCTGGTGGAGTCCAGAGGATCCACTGCCGGATAAATCCCAAGCTCTGCAATCTGACGGGACAACACCACCGTGGCATCCAAATGGGCAAAGGTCGTCGCCGGCGAGGGATCGGTTAAATCATCCGCAGGCACATAAACTGCTTGGATAGAGGTGATGGACCCGGTCTTGGTTGAGGTAATGCGCTCTTGCAGAACTCCCATTTCCTCCGCCAGCGTAGGCTGATAACCCACCGCCGAGGGCATCCGGCCAAGAAGCGCCGAGACCTCTGTCCCCGCCAGGGTATAGCGGTAGATATTATCAATAAACAACAATACGTCACGGCCTTCTTCACGGAAATATTCCGCCATGGTAAGTCCGGTCAAAGCCACTCGCAAACGGTTTCCAGGGGGCTCATTCATTTGCCCATAGACTAGGGAAACCTTGTCGAGAACCTGGGACTCCTTCATCTCGTGATAGAAGTCATTGCCTTCCCGGGTACGCTCGCCAACCCCCGCAAACACCGAGTAACCAGCATGCTCGGTCGCAATGTTACGGATAAGTTCCATCATATTGACGGTCTTACCCACGCCGGCACCCCCAAATAGGCCGACCTTACCCCCCTTAGCAAAGGGGCATATGAGGTCAATCACTTTAATACCGGTTTCCAATAACTCCGTGGCTGGGGATAGCTCCTCATAGAGGGGCGCTTTACGATGGATTGCCCAGCGCTCTTCTTCGCCAACAGGCCCTGCTTCATCCACAGGATCACCTAGCACGTCCATAATCCGCCCTAGAGTCTTAGCTCCCACTGGCACCGAGATAGGTGATTCGGTATTGGTCACCGCCATTCCCCGGCGCAAACCATCAGAGCTTCCCATGGCAATGGTGCGCACTACACCATCCCCAAGTTGCTGCTGTACTTCCAGGGTTAAACCCACGTCATCGATCCTCAGGGCATCATACACCTTGGGCATAGATTCACGTGGAAATTCCACATCAACTACTGCGCCAATAATCTGCACAGTCTTTCCGGTGCTCATAACTCTGTTCCTCTTAGCGATAATAGTGTGTCTCTGTTACCCGCTTTTGCCCTTGGGCTTGGAATCAGGGACAGGATCTAAAGAGCAGCAGCGCCGCCCACGATCTCTGAAAGTTCCTGGGTAATTGCCGCCTGCCTGGCCTTGTTGTAGGCCAACTGGAGATCATCAATCAGGTTTCCAGCATTATCCGAAGCGGCTTTCATAGCGACCATTCGGGCAGCCTGTTCACAAGCAATATTCTCTACCACGCCCTGATAGACCAATGATTCAATATACCGAACGAGCAATTGGTCCAGAACTTCCTTCGCTTCCGGCTCATAGAGATAGTCCCAATGATGCTCTAGCTTTTCATCCATTTCCCCAGAATCAATAGGCAACAACTGCTCGATCCCCGGGCGCTGGGTCATGGTGTTGACGAATTCATTAAATACCAAATAGAGGCGATCAATGTTCCCCTCCTGGTAATCATCCAGCATCACCTTGACAGTCCCAATCAAATCCTCCACGTGGGGGCTATCTCCAAGGTGGGTTGCCTGAGCCACAATCTTGCCGCCAAATCGGCGAAAAAAGACACTTGCCTTCTGACCGATAGTACAAAGTTCCATGGGCACGCCTTTTCCATCCCACTCCCGCATGGTTCGCAAAAGGCTTCTGAACAAATTGGTATTCAGGCCACCACATAGCCCTCTATCGCTAGAGACAACAATGAAACCGACTTTCTTGACCTCACGACTAATCAGATAGGGGTGCTGATATTCTGGATGAGCCTGAGCCAAGTGACGGATTACATTGCGGACTTTATCCGCGTAGGGGCGGGATGCCCTCATCCGATCTTGGGCTTTACGCATTTTACTCGCCGCCACCATTTCCATTGCGCGGGTAATCTTTTGCGTATTCTTTACACTGCCAATCTTACCCCGTATTTCTTTACCACTCGCCATGGATAATGCTCCCGCTTACCACGTGCTAGTGGTTTTGAAATTTTCGATGGCAGCTTTAATCTCTGCTGCAATCTCGTCGCTGTAATCACCGGTTTGGGTAATCTTGTCCAAAAGTTCCGGATGGCTGGATTTCATATAGCCCTGTAAAGCGGCTTCGAAATCCTGAATCTTATCGACCTCAATATCATCCAAAAAGCCTTCATTAGCAGCCAACAATGACACCGCCATTTGACCTACGCTCATTGGCGAATATTGAGTTTGCTTCATAAGTTCCGTCACTCGCTGGCCACGCTCAAGCTGCCTCCGGGTCGCCTCATCCAAATCGGAGGCAAACTGAGCAAAGGCTGCAAGCTCGCGATATTGAGCCAGGTCTAGGCGAACACCACCCCCTAACTTTTTGATGATTTTGGTCTGGGCTGATCCCCCCACCCGTGACACTGAAAGGCCCGCATTAATAGCTGGACGGATACCCGCGTTAAATAGATCCGTCTCCAAGAAAATCTGGCCGTCCGTAATAGAAATAACATTCGTGGGGATAAAAGCAGAGACGTCTCCCGCCTGGGTCTCAATAATAGGTAAGGCAGTCAAGGAACCAGTCTTACCTTTAACCTTTCCCTCAGTTAATTTTTCCACCTGCTCGGCATTAATCCGGGCAGCTCGCTCCAATAACCGGGAATGAAGGTAGAATACGTCACCTGGAAATGCCTCACGCCCTGGCGGACGGCGGAGCAACAAGGAGACCTGTCTATAGGCCCACGCCTGTTTGGTAAGGTCATCATAGATAATCAGGGCATCCTCTCCCCGATCACGGAAATATTCACCCATGGCACAACCGGCATAGGGCGCAATAAATTGCAGCGCAGCTGATTCAGAGGCATTTGCGGCAACGATAATGGTATGTTCAAGGGCGCCATGTTCTTCCAGTTTGCGCACCACACCTGCAACGGAGGAAGCCTTTTGGCCGATAGCCACATAAATACACTTAATACCGGTGCCTTTCTGATTGATGATGGCATCCACGGCGACCGCTGTTTTTCCCGTTTGGCGGTCTCCAATGATCAGTTCCCGCTGACCTCGACCAATAGGCACCATGGAGTCAATGGCTTTCAAACCCGTTTGCACCGGTTGCGAAACCGACTGACGGGTAATAACGCCGGGAGCTACCTTTTCAATTGGGGAAGTGGCTTCTGCCTCAATGGGCCCACCCCCATCAATGGGAATACCCAGGGAATCGACCACCCGACCGAGTAACGCTTCCCCAACAGGTACTTCTAAGATCCGGCCAGTACATTTAACTCGATCACCTTCAGAGATATGTTGGTAAGGGCCAAGTACTACAGCACCGACTGAATCCCGCTCTAAGTTCATGGCAAGACCGTAGGTGTTGCCTGGGAATTCAATCATTTCACCAAACATCACGTCGGCAAGCCCATGGACACGGACAATACCGTCGGTCACACTGACCACCGTACCTTCCGTACGGGCTTCTACTTTGGCTTCGAATCCTTCAATACGTTTTCTAATAAGTTCGCTAATTTCTGCAGCGTTGAGTTGCAGTTGCATGGCTATGTCCTCTTGTTCGGCCCGCTCTAGTGCAGCAACGAGGTGGCCAACTGATTAAGTTTTCCAATAGCAGAACCGTCAATAACCAAATCGCCGGCGCGGATAACAACACCACCTAGCAGGGATTCATCGGTTTTACAGGAGAACGTCACCTCACGTCCTAACCGACGTTTGAGGGCGGTCGCAATTTCATTCAATTGATCTTCGGTCAGCGGCTTAGCCGAAATAACCTCAGCTTCTAATGTTTCTTCGGTTTCAGCCCGCAGCTGCTCAAATAAGGTAGCGATTTCCGGAAGTACGGACAGGCGATCATTGTCGGCTAATACTTTGAGAAAATTTTTAGCAGCGTCAGTGACCGCATCGCCTCCGATTTCAACAAACAACTCAATGAGCTGTTCGGAAGTGTAGCGCGGATCGTCGATCAAAATCTGTATTTCCGGGTCTCTAACTAGGTCTGCAAATGCACTTAGCGCACCGGACCATTGATCGTAGTTCCCCTGTGCCTGGGCCAGCTCAAACACCGCATTGGCATACGGTCGAGCAATTGTTATCTTCTCAGCCATTAACTTATAAGATCCTTAAATCTGGCCTACCAATTCTTTTACCAAGGCTTTGTTCGCCTCTTCGTCAAGCTCCCGCTTGAGAATTTTGCTAGCTCCGGCGACGGCAATCGATACCACCTGGCCTCGCAAATCCTCACGGGCACGATTCATCTCCTGCTGTATCTCGGCGTTAGCCGCGGCTTTTAACCGTTCTCCCTCAGCATGGGCAGATTCCTTAGCTTCCTCAATAATTTCATTGGCACGTTTCTGGGCCTGAGTGATAATCTCGGCAGCTTTTTCTTTGGCCTCGTGCAGGGTCTCCTTGGCACGTTTTTCTGCCAGCTCCTGTTCATGCTTGCCGCGCTCGGCCGCAGCCAAGCCGTCAGCAACTCGCTTCTTCCGTTCTTCCATCAGGTGAGTCAAAGGCCCCCAAAGGTAGCGGTTGACAAACCAGATTAGAATCCCGAAGGCCACCATCTGGCCGATGAGCGTAGCAGTTACATTCATGGCGGCACTCCTCTACTTTGTATAGTTGTGGCTGATCTACTTTATTAACTTAACCCCCAAGAGCCGTCTGGGCAGCACCGGCAAAGGGATTGGCAAAGACAAACCACATGGACATACCAAGAACAATCATGGGAAAAGCTTCCATCAGACCGCCTGTAAACAACATCTGCCCCATCAACTGTGGGCGCATCTCAGGCTGCCGAGCGATGCCTTCAATATACTTGGAACAAATAAGACCCCAACCCAGGGCAGAACCAAGACCCGCAGCGGCAAGGATAATGCCCACACCAATCGCAGTAGAGGCATAAATAGAAACAAGCAATTCAGGATTCATGAAATTTCTCCTCGTAAAAAAACTAGATGGAAAAAATATTTAGAAAAAAAGTATTCAGAAAAACTGGCGTTGATTAATGTTCTTCCTCGGTATGGGCCATCCCTAGGTAAACAATGGTGAGCAACATAAAAATAAACGCCTGCAGCGTAATCACCAGAATATGGAAGATAGCCCATAGGGTATCCAGCATGATCTGCGGCACCCAAGCCGCTCCAAAACCCGCCAAGGACAATAAAGCAATGAGCAGAAAAATAAGCTCACCAGCAAACATATTGCCAAATAAACGCAAGCCAAGAGAAACGGGTTTAGCGACCTCTTCAATGGTCGTCATGACGAGATTGACAGGGACCAAATACTTACCAAATGGGTGAAAGAGAAACTGTTTGAAATAACCGAATGGGCCCTTGATTTTGACGTTGTAATAAACTATGAGGGCAAATACGGTTAACGCCAAGGCAAAGGTAGTATCAAGTTCAGTGGTTGGCACAACCTTAAGACTATGGATACCCATTACCTCAGCAAGCTTAGGCAATAGATCCACGGGAATTAAATCCATGGCGTTCATCAAAAACACCCATAAGAAAATGGTAATGGCAAGTGGCCCAATGAGTGGATTGCGCCCCGGGAAAATATCCTTAACCTGCTGATCCACAAACTCAACGACAGCCTCTAGTACATTCTGCATGCCGCCAGGTTCCGATAAATTGAGATTACGGCCAATGCGGTAGCTGGCGTAGACTAGCAGCGCTGCCAAGCCGAGACTGATAAATAGGGTATCGAGCTTAAAACTCCAGAATCCCATGCTCTCGCATTGGCCAATGCATAAATTCGTGAGATGGTGGTTGATGTATTCTACGGGGTTGCTTTCGGCACTCAACTTTTTCTTCCCACTGGTTGGTTATATGACAAGTTATTACAAATCTTCTTTGCTATCCCAAAATGCTAATCGGGTGTATTCATAGGTACACGATTAAACAGATAGCCTAATTGGGCAGCAGCAAAGCCAAGCAATAACGCTAACGGATCTAACTTTAATACTCCCATACCGATGGCCATCAAAAGTAAAGTCCCCCCAAAGCGAATGCTCGCTCCGATATAGAACTCCGCTAAAGCTCGCTTGCTGTTAGCCCGACCTACTCGCCACGCCATGACCGCGGTATTGATTAAGGCAATACCCCCACCATATCCCGCTGCCAGCGCACTATCGCCGCCCTTAATGACAGCATAAGCCAGTACCACTGGGAGTACTAAAAGCAGCTGAACAACCAGCAGTCTGCGCAAAGTTGCGCGCAGCACCCGCGCTGCATAGCTCATAACCTGTATCTTCTATAAATCCAGCAAGGCTGAGGTGTCAGCTTCTTCATCAAGGTTTCGTTAACGTTGGTTATTTTACGCCGCCCGTTACGGGGCGCGCAGTATAATGACTGGAAGCGCCAGGGTCAATGATAACTGCGCAACCTATCCTTACTATGCTGTTGAGGTTTTGTTTTAGGGCAGCTATCCTAACTTATTTTTCCTTGTTAAAACAATCCCGCACTCAAAAGATCACTTGATATGGGCCAGTATGCCATCTAACTCATCAACACTATGGTAATGAATTAAAAGCTTACCACTCCCACTAGGATGGTGCTGGAGCCGAACCACTGCCCCTAACCGCTCGGCCAGCTCTTCTTGCAAACGGCGAATATCAGGATCTAACGACTTTTCTTTAGAACGTTGGGGACGCGGTGCTTGCTGCAAGCGCTTTACTAGACGCTCTGTTTCTCGCACTGATAACCCTTGCTGGGCGACTGTACGTGCTGCTTTCCGCTGAGCCTCGTCGCTAAGCGCCAGTAGGGCGCGTGCATGTCCCATTTCAAGATTACCTTTTTCCACCAGTTGTTTGACTTCTTTTTCTAGTGTTAAGAGGCGTAACAAGTTAGATACTGCAGCCCGAGAACGACCTACTGCCTGGGAAGCTTCTTGGTGAGTTATTCCAAATTCATTAATCAACCGTTGCAAAGCATTCGCCTCTTCAATGGGATTGAGGTCCTCTCGTTGAATATTTTCAATTAGCGCCATTGCCACGGCAGTTTGATCAGGCACATCCCGTACTACGGCCGGTATTTCATCAAGGCCTACCATCTGTGCTGCCCGCCAACGGCGCTCACCGGCAATGAGTTCGAAGGTACCGCTACCTCCTGGACGGACGACAATCGGCTGAACTATTCCTTGGGCACGAATAGAGTCAGCTAATTCCTCTAGGGCCGTAGGGCATATTTCCATCCGCGGCTGATACTTTCCGAGCCGGATCTGATCTAGGGGAAGGCGCCGCAATTCCTCTTTAGCCTTGGTTTCACCAATATCAATGGGCAAGTCGGCAGCCCCCAGTAAGGCATCTAACCCCCGCCCCAATCCCCGTTTTTTTACCGCCATTATGGAATTACCTCACCTCCGCTTGTAAGGGTTCTTCTCTCACCTCCCGCATGAGCACTTCTTTTGCCAAGACCAAATAAGCAACAGAGCCGCGGGAAGCACGATCATACAGCATAACGGGTTTACCATAACTTGGTGCTTCCGCCAAACGAACGTTACGCGGGATAATGGTGCTATAGACTTGTTGCCCGAAATGACTTATCAGCTGATTGGATACCTCATTGGCGAGATTATTGCGGGGGTCGAACATCGTTCGAAGCAGGCCAGCAATATGCAATTGAGGATTGAGCCTCTGCTGGATGCCTTCAATAGTATTCAGCAAGGCCGACAAACCTTCAAGGGCATAATATTCACACTGGATAGGAATAATAACCCCATCGGCTGCGGTTAAGGCATTGATTGTTAGCATGTTAAGAGCGGGTGGACAATCAACAAGAATTTCGTCATAGTTATAACGAATTTTTTCAAGGGCTAGCCGCAATCGAAACTCCCGTTTTGATGCTGAAAGCAATTCCACCTCAGCGGCTGTTAAATCGCCATTAGCAGGCAATACAGTATAGCTTGACTCTTGCAGTTTAATCAGAGCATCACCAGGGGCAAAATCTTCCAGTAGGACATCATAGGTGGTCGCGGATAAGGAGGATTTATCGATACCACTGCCGGTGGTCGCATTCCCTTGAGGATCCATATCGATCAGCAGCACGCCGCGTTTATGGGCAGCAAGTGAAGCTGCTAGATTGACGCTGGTGGTTGTCTTGCCCACCCCCCCTTTCTGATTAGTAATGGCAATAATACGACCCATCTCAATGATCTCCTGCCCTACTTGGTCTTAACTTCACCAAATGGCGTTGAGCATTAAGCCCCGGCACCGACAAAGCACAGACTTCTACAATGTCAAAGGTTGCAGGCAATTCCTTAAGCTCTTCTTCCGGGAACCCCCCTTTCATCGCCAGCAAATACCCCGACGGCTTGCATAAGTGCCCTACCTGGACAACAAAATCAGCCAATTTGGCAAAGGCTCGAGTCACGACAACATCAAACAGATAGGGGGGGCGGTAGGCCTCAACCCGCTCACAAACGACCGAGACGTTCGATAATCCTAATTCAATGGATGCCTGAATGAGAAATCGAGTTTTTTTAGTACTCTTATCAAGTAAAGTAAATTCACGCTCAGGATAGGCTATCGCTAAGGGAATACCCGGCAATCCACCGCCGCTGCCCACATCTAGGATTCGGCCCACCCCCAAATAAGGCCCGATACTGAGGCTGTCAAGTAAGTGTTTCGAAATCATTTCCGCAGGATTTCTAATAGCCGTTAGGTTATAACGCTGGCTCCACTTCTCCAATAACCGGATATAGGCCAGCAATCCCCCTACTTGCCTCTGCTCCAGCTTGAACCCTAAGATTAACAATCCTTTCTCAAGGATTTCTGTTCCCATTAAAGCCAAGTTTATTCCTCTCTAGCTGGGGACACTAACGGGAACATGATGCCTAAACCTCCACTTCTTCTAAAACACGGGCACGCTTTAAGTAAACTAATAAAAGTGACACGGCAGCAGGAGTCACTCCTGGTATCCGCGCTGCTTGTCCTAAGGTAGCCGGCCGCACCCGGGCCAGTTTCTCCTGGACCTCGGCGGAAAGCCCTTTAACCTGATGGTAATCCAAATCTAAGGGGAGGCGTAAACCTTCATGGCGCTGCTGGCGAGTGATCTCCTGTTGTTGGCGCTCAATATAACCCGCATATTTGGCTTGAATAGCAATTTGTTCTGCCACAACTGGGTCTACTGCTACCGGCTCGCCAATCAAACGCATCAGCTTTTCATAACTGATTTGTGGCCGCCGCAACAGTTCAATAAGACGGTACTCACGGCGTAGGGGCTCACCCAAGAGGGTAGTTGCCTCTTCCTCGGCAACCTGATCCGGTCCAATTCGTTGCTGAGAAAGCCGTTGGTTTTCCCTTTCAATCGCCTCCCACTTGGCATTGAATTGCCTCCAACGGGTTTCGTCTACCACCCCCAACGCCTGTCCTTTGGGGGTCAAGCGCAGATCGGCGTTGTCTTCGCGCAGCAGCAGGCGATACTCAGCACGGCTGGTAAACATCCGATAGGGTTCACTAGTTCCGCAGGTGATCAGATCATCAATGAGCACCCCCACATAGGCCTCATCCCTTCGTGGCCACCAAGGCGCTTGATCTCGGATTTGAAGGCCGGCATTAAGTCCTGCAATCAGCCCTTGGGCCGCTGCCTCTTCATAACCTGTAGTGCCATTGATTTGCCCAGCAAAATAGAGCCCTTGCAGAAAAGAGGTTTCCAAGGAAGGCTTAAGATCCCGGGGATCAAAGAAATCATACTCAATAGCATAGCCTGGGCGAGTAATATGGGCCTGATCAAATCCCGGAATAGAGCGCACGAGAGCTTCCTGAACATCAAAGGGCAAGCTGGTGGAGATGCCATTAGGATAGACCTCGAAGGTTTCCAATCCCTCAGGTTCAATAAAAATCTGATGGGACTCTTTATCAGAAAAACGAACCACCTTATCTTCGATGGAGGGACAGTAGCGAGGTCCCATCCCTTCTATCTCCCCGCTATACATGGGAGAGCGGTCCAGATTGGCGCGGATAATCTCATGAGTCTGGGGGGTAGTCCGGGTAATATGACAATGTACCTGGGATGGATGATCCTGCACTGAACCCAGGAAAGAAAATACCGGTACCGGGCTATCCCCCGGTTGTACCTCCAGTTGAGAATAGTCAATACTCCGGCCATCGATACGGGGAGGGGTCCCGGTCTTCAAACGAGCAACCCGGAAGGGGAGTTCCCGCAACCGACAAGCCAGAGCATTGGCCGGAGGATCACCCGCCCGTCCCCCTTCATGATGAGTTAATCCCACATGAATGCGACCTCCCAGAAAAGTCCCCACGGTGAGGATAATTGCCGGAGCATAGAAAGTAAGCCCCAGTTGAGTCTTTACTCCAATCACTCGTTCCCCTTCCACTAGGAGGTCAGCGACTGCCTGCTGGAAAAGGGATAGATGAGGCTGTTGTTCTAGAGATTTGCGCACCGCCGCCTTGTATAAGGTCCGATCAGCCTGGGCTCGAGTAGCTCGGACAGCCGGACCCTTGCGCGCATTCAGCACGCGAAAATGAATTCCAGCCCGATCCGCTGCGTGGGCCATTAACCCGCCCAAAGCATCAATCTCTTTAACGAGGTGCCCTTTACCAATGCCACCGATCGCAGGATTACAGCTCATCTGGCCCAGGGTTTCAAGATTGTGGGTCAGTAGCAATGTTCGCACACCTTGCCGAGCAGCGGCCAAGGCGGCTTCGGTGCCTGCGTGGCCACCTCCCACAATGATTACCTCATATTGATAAGAAGAGGTCATAGATTATTTGCCGATACAAAAAGTTGAGAATATCTCACCCAATAAATCATCCGAACGGTATTCGCCAGTAATCTCTGCTAAGGCATTTTGAGCCTGACGCAGCTCTTCGGCAAGCATTTCCTCAGGCCCTTCCTCCCTGAGGATCTCCCCCGCCGCCGCTACAGCAGCTCCTGCCCGCTGCAAAGCTTCTAAATGACGCCGCCGGGCTGAGAAGTATCCTTCCCCTTCCCCATCAAAGCCTGCGCACTCTTTCAGCCGCTGTAGGAGCAAATCCATGCCAGCGCCGGTCAGCACAGAAAGCCGGAGCATTACTCCTTCCTGGGCATCTTCTCTGCGCTCTGCAGATGCGCCGCTCAAATCAATCTTGTTCAGTATAAGGGTATAAGTCACATTATCAGGCAATTCACTGAGAATTGCTTGCTCTAGTTCTGTTAAACCAACCTGATCATCGGCAATCAGCAACACATGGTCAGCGCTAGTAACCTCTTCACGAGTACGACGCATTCCTTCCTGCTCGATGATATCCATGGAATCATGGAGACCCGCAGTATCAGAAAGACGTATGGGCAAGCCGTCGATAGTAATATGCTCGCGCAAAAGATCCCGGGTAGTTCCGGGAACATCCGTGACAATGGCGGCTTCAAATCCCGCTAAACGATTATGCAGGCTGGATTTACCGACGTTGGGCCGGCCTACTAGCACTACCCTTATCCCTTCCCGAAGTAAAGCCCCCTGCTGGGCGCTACGATGGATTCTCCTTAATGTAGATTGAAGCCCTTGTAAACGCTCTGCCACTGCCCCTCGTTCAATAAAATCAATATCCTCGTCGCTAAAATCAATATCCGCCTCCACCAAACAGCGCAGCTCGATCAGCTGATCTCGCAGTTCCTGGATCTGGGCTGAAAATTCACCATGGAGAGAACGCAAGGCGCTGCGGGCGGCTTGCTCCGAAGCACTTTCAATAAGATCGGCAATCGCTTCAGCCTGAGCCAAATCAATTTTATTATTAAGAAAGGCCCGCTCGCTAAACTCACCAGGGCGCGCTAAACGAGCGCCTAACTGGAGAACACAACTCAGAAGCCAGTCCATCACGACAGGCCCCCCGTGCCCCTGCAACTCCAGCACATCTTCACCGGTAAAAGAGCGGGGACCAGGAAAATAGAGAGCGAGCCCCCGATCGATAGTCTCTCCCTCGCGATTACGAAAACGGCAGAAAGCAGCGTAACGGGGCGGAGGAACCCGCCCCGTAATGTGTTCCGCCACGTGACAACAAAGCGGGCCTGAAACGCGAACCACACCAATGCCACCTCGACCGGGTGGGGTGGCTATTGCAGCGATGGTATCGCTCAGCCCTCCTTTTCGATCTGGCGAGTAATGTACCATTGCTGGGCAATGGAGAGGATATTATTGACCACCCAATACAGGACCAATCCCGCCGGAAACAGGACAAAGAAGATAGTAAACATAACCGGCATCAAAGCAATGACCTTCGCCTGTATGGGGTCGGTTGGTGCTGGACTCAACTTCTGCTGGACAAACATGCTTACACCCATTAATAGGGGCAAGACATAATAAGGATCTTTCGCAGTGAGGTCCTGAATCCAAAAAGCAAATGGCGCATGCCGTAATTCAACCGATTCTATTAACATCCAATAGAGCGCAATAAATACGGGGATCTGCACCAATATGGGGAGGCATCCCCCCATGGGGTTGACCTTCTCCTTCCTATATAGCTCCATCATGGCTTGACCCATTTTGTGCCGATCGTCCCCATGCTGTTCCTTGAGAGCAAGAAGGCGGGGCTGTAATTTGCGCATGCGAGCCATGGAGCGATAACTGGTCTGGGAAAGCTTGAAGAAAATAAGTTTGACCATCACGGTCAACAGCACAATAGCCCATCCCCAGTTGCCCACCAAACTGTGGAACCAACTCATCAGCCAGAAGAGGGGCTCAGCCAGGATAGTCAGCTTACCGTAATCCACGGTTAGATTTAGTTTAGGGGCTGTAGCAGCCAGTCGATCCTGAATCTTGGGACCTGCAAATAAACTTAGTTTGAACTCTCCACTTTCTCCCGGCGCCACCGTCTGCTGGGAAGGCATTACCCCAGCAATATAGCGGGAGCCTTGCACATGCCTACCGTAATAATAATTGCTTCCCTCCTCCCGAGGGATCCAGGCGGCCACGAAATAGTGTTGGAGCATGGCTGCCCATCCCCCTGAGCTATGGCGCTCAAAGGGCTCTGAGGCCAAGTCACCAAAATCAACTTTTTGGTACTCATTCTCCTCGGTAGAAAAAACTGCGCCTATGTAGGAACGGACAAAAAAGCTGTCGGACTTAGGAGGGGTACGGATGAATTGAGCATAGGGCCGCCCCGTCCAAACTTGATCTGTTCCATTTTCGATCTTGAGGTTTAGATCAACCTCATAGCTATCCCTATGGAATATATAGGTCTTCGTCACCTTAATGCCGCTTTCGTCCTCCCAAGTGAGGGGAACAACCAGACTGTCTTCACCCGGTGCCAGTTGATAATGGCTCTTAGACGCTGAAAACTGAGCCGTTTCATGGGTGGCAGAAGGCCCTGAAATCGCCCGCAACCCTGATTGAGTAACAAAAAGATCAGGATCGGCTTGATGCAATAAAGATACTGGCTCATTGGGTTTTTTCAGAGAAACCGGATAATCCAGCAGCTGCACTTCATACAGATCACCACTCGTCATTTCAATCTTGACTGTGAGGAGATCTGTTTTCACCTCAATAGCTTGCCCTGCTAAGACGGGGCCTGTGTCCATATCAGCCATTGCAGGTGGTGCTGTACCCGAAACCCCTTCAGGCGGCGGCGTATCTAGACCCTTCTCAGGTAGAGCTGGAGCTGGAGAAGAGTCTTCCGAACTAGCCGAAGGTTGCGGCGGCGGCGGGGGCATAAGCGGGATAGGGCCATAATCCGTTTGCCAAGCATCCCACATCAAAAACAATACTAGAATCAAAGCAGAGAATAGAAGCAACCGATAGTTTTCCATGACACCTTTTCCGTTGGGTTTCCGGCATGGAGAGCAATATCCCCTAAATGCTAGCGATAGGAATTGTTAGGCCTCTATCGCAGATAACCTCAATGAATTAAACAGAATGACTAAAATTGGCAGCCTATTTGCCTTATGACAGCCTATAGAACAGCCATAACGTTGCAGGAAAAAGATTTAGGAATCATTACGCCGCTCGATTAGGCGCATCCATTGACTCTCTAGGCAACGGAGCAGATCCGAATTTGAACGCTGGTTAATACCTGGCCTCGACAACACAACCAGATCCCGCCCACCCAATACTCGTTGCCATTGGCGGAAGCTCTCTCTAATCAGGCGCTTTATCCGATTTCTATCAACTGCTCGGGAAAAGTGTTTGCGGGGAATAGCCATCCCCAGACGAGGATGTTCTAAGCTATTCGAGCGATAAAGTACAGTAAACGCTTTGCCGCTAGCCCGCTTCCCAGCCGCAAACACTTGCTTGAAGTCGCCTGGGTCCACGAGCCGCATCGAGCGAGTGAACCCGAATTGTTTCATATTGAGACAATCTATTTGGACTAAGCGTTAAGCGCTAAGGCGTTTCCGCCCCTTAGCGCGGCGCCTATTGATCACAGCGCGCCCACCCTGGGTCCGCATCCGAGCACGAAACCCATGTGTGCGTTTACGCTTTAAGTTCTTAGGTTGGAAGGTACGCTTCATCTTTGTTGAACCTATTTAGCAGCCATAGTTGGCTAGATACCCGTGCGAAATAAAGCTAATAAACTATCTGGCAGCGGTGGCTGATGTCAAGAGAGAATTAGGAATCCATTCCTCCTTGCCAAGATGGCTCGATAGGGATAAGTTTTTTATTTCCCCAGTAACAATAATCAGGGCAGAAACCTCAGTCCTTAATACGCTAAGGACACTAAGTTGCCCTTGTTTCTGGCCGCATCTCTCTTAAACGTTAGGCAATCTAGCCTAATCTCGATTGTTTACAAGGAGTATGCAATCCGTGCCATTCTCGCTTTGGGAACACTGCCTTAATCATCTAGAAGGGGAACTTGACCTCCAGGAGTTCAATACCTACATTCGCCCCTTACAAGCAATACAGCAAGATTCTAATCTGCGCCTTTACGCACCCAACCAATTTGTGGTCGATTGGGTACAAGACTGCGCTGAAAACCGCATTAATGCGTTACTCTCCCACTACAGTGACGGTCGCATCGAAAAGGCAATCCTGGAGGTGGGTTCTTGTAATCCACAACCACCAGCCTCCCCTCCTGTGCCTGAGCTACCTTCAGAGGCCGTTCTCACCTCTTCATCCAGAGACATTGATCGAATCCCCGAATCCCGACTTAACAAAAATTATACCTTCGATAATTTTGTTGAGGGCAAATCTAATCAGTTGCCTCGCGCCGCTTCCTATCAAGTTGCAGAAAACCCTGGAAGTGCCTATAACCCTTTATTTATTTACGGAGGAGTGGGCCTTGGCAAAACCCATCTGATGCATGCCGTAGGCAATTATATCCGAGCCCGCAGCCCTCACGCTCGGGTGGCTTACTTACACTCGGAACAATTCGTTGCCGAGATGATCAGAGCCTTACAGCTTAACGCCATAAACGAATTTAAGGGCCGTTATCGCTCAGTAGATGTTTTACTTATTGATGATATCCAATTTTTCGCCGGAAAAGAGCGCTCACAGGAAGAGTTTTTCTATACTTTCAATACCTTACTAGAGGTCCAACACCAAATCATTTTGACTTGTGACCGTTTCCCGAAAGAGGTTAATGGGTTGGAGGAGCGGTTGAAATCACGGTTTGGTTGGGGACTAACGGTTGCTGTTGAACCTCCGGAATTGGAAACGCGGGTTGCAATCTTAATGAATAAAGCCAGTGTCGAAAGCGTTGCCCTATCGGATGACGTCGCATTTTTTCTCGGGCGCCTCATTTATTCCAACGTCCGCGAACTGGAAGGAGCACTACGACGGGTGATTGCTTATTCTCGATTTACCCGCCGCCCCATTACGATGGAACTGACCCGTGAAGCACTTAAAGACCTACTAGCCTTACAAGAGAAACTAGTCACCATCGAGAATATCCAGAAAACAGTGGCCGAATACTACAAGATCCGGGTTTCTGATTTACCGTCAAAGCGGCGTTCCCGCGCGATCGCTCGACCTCGGCAAATCGCCATGAGCCTTTCCAAAGAACTCACAGATCACAGTTTAACGGAAATTGGAAAATCCTTCGGCGGCCGTGATCACACCACAGTTCTCCATGCCTGTCGTAAAATAGATGAGCTTAAGAGTAGTGATCGACGAGTCGCTGAAGATTACCAAAATCTACTGAAAAGGCTGTCTACCTAGGTGTGGATAAAGGTGTGGATAAGTTGTGTATAACACGTGGATAAACTGTTGAAAAGAATCAATTCACAAATTATCCACTATTTATACACAACTTATCCATAGGGTTATCCACAAAGCAAGCTATTGAATTAATTAAATAAAAGTAAGATATCCACAGATTTTCGGGTGACTCACTATCACTATTAATATAGATTCTTAAAGATAATAGTAATAGGCCTTGTGGGAAACTGAGATAATACTGTGAAGATCGCCAAACAATACTAGATGCCCTTTACCCCCCTTGTTTTAAGAGAGAAAAAGCAATTGATGCAGTTTTCCATTGAGAGAGAAGAAATCGTTAGACATTTAGCCATTGTTTGTGGTGTAGTAGAGCGACGGCATACGCTGCCTATCCTCTTCAACGTTCTTCTATCGGTTGAAGACTCAAGGCTATCCCTGACGGCAACGGATCTTGAAGTTGAGATAAGAACTACTCTTGAAGTTCTCCACCCAAAAGGAGGTAAAACCACAGTTTCAGCAAGGAAATTCTTGGATATTTGCCGTGCTTTACCTTCTCGAGCTGTACTGGAAGTACACCATGAAAAAGGACAATTTCACGTTCATTCTGGTCAGAGCCGGTTTACGCTTGGCACACTTCCAGCCGAAGACTTTCCAAGCACTGATAGCCTTGAGGAGGTGGTAGAGTTAGAATTGACTCAAGCGGAGCTAAAACAGTTATTGCACCAGACAGTCTTTTGCATGGCCCATCAAGATGTCCGTTACTATCTCAATGGTTTATTATTGGAACTTGGTGAAGAAGCTATCTATGCAGTCGCTACAGATGGGCACCGCCTTGCAGTGGCTTCTTTGGAAAAAGGACCTCGACGAGAGGGAGTGCATATCCAGTCTATCATCCCTCGTAAAGCGGTATTGGAGTTGGTGCGTTTGCTAGGGGAATCGAGTGAACCGGTACGATTAAAATTTGGTACCAATCAAATGGGGGCTGAATTTCAGGGGTTATCCTTTTCTACTAAGCTGATCGACGGGCAATTCCCTGATTATAAACGGGTAATACCTGTAGGCTGCGAGAAGCGGTTTATTGCTGATCGGGAACAATTTAAACAGGCTTTAGGGCGGGTAAATATTCTCACTAACGATAAATATCGTGGGGTACGTTTACATTTATCAAATTTAAAGCTTCAAGCGACTGTTACGAACTTGGAGCAAGAGTCCGCTGAGGAAGAGTTAGAGATCGAATATCAGGGAGAAAGCTTTGAAATTGCTTTTAATAACTCCTATCTCATTGATGTTCTTAACATTATAAATACTGAGCAGGTTAAATTAGAATTCACTAATGCCAATAGTAGTTGCCTGATTACTCCTATTGGTGAGGTTGGCAGCAAATATGTGGTGATGCCTATGAGATTGTAGCTCACTTTGGAAAAATAGTGGTTGATTGCCCCTGTGCTCACCTTTTATTTCATTCATCGGCCACCTTTCTAGCCTGTTTAATGCATATTGCTCATCTCGATATACGCAATTTCAGGAACCTAGAGCACATTGAGTTTTATCCCGCAAAAGGCCTTAATATTTTTACAGGTGCCAATGGCAGTGGTAAAACTAGCCTCTTAGAAGCTATTTATCTGCTGGGGTTGGGACGTTCTTTCCGTAGTCCTCAATTGGCCTCGGTTGTTCGGGGTAACATGAAATCGCTCCGCGTTGTGGCTAGAGTGAAGCAAGCCACAGACGCTTCCCAGGTCGTAGGAGTAGAGTTCAACTCTACCGGTTTTCGGGCCCGTATTAATGGAAACACCGTAAAGAGGCGTTCCCAACTAGCTGCCCTATTACCCTTGCTTTATATGTCCTCCTATAGCCATATCCTACTCGATGGAGGACCTCGCTATCGTAGACAATGGCTTGATTGGGGGCTGTTTCACTTGGAAGCTAATTTCCGTGATTTATGGTGGCGCTATCATCGGACGCTTAAGCAGCGGAATCATGTATTAAAAACCCAGATGCCGAGTTGGCGCCGAGAAATTGATGCCTGGGATAAGGAACTTGCCACTTATGGAGAGCAAGTGACCTCTTTCCGAGAAGCTATCCTCTCTCAGTTGCAAGACAACGTCTCTCAACTGTTTGCGGTCTTAGCCCACCAACTTAGGCCTGTTACTATGGAGTTTAAGCGAGGTTGGAGCCGTACTACCACTTTAGGACAAATCCTGAAAGCCACCCTGGATTATGATCGGGCGGCAGGTTACACGCGATATGGCCCCCATCGTGCAGAGGTGGCATTCTATGCAGGTGGGAAGGATGTTAGGGATATCCTATCGAGAGGCCAGCAGAAGGTGTTTTGCTATTCCCTGGCGCTGGGTCAGGTAGAGTTATTATGTAAAATTAAAGAACAACATTGTATTTTTCTGATTGACGATTTTACCTCAGAACTCGATGCAGATCATCGAAGCCGGGTGTTGGCGTTGCTAAACCAATTAGGGATCCAAGTCTTTGTTACTACTGTAGAAACACTAGATAATGAATTGAAGGCCTATCCCGATGCCCAACAGTTCCACGTGGAACTGGGAAAACTCAAAAAAATGGTATAATAAAGAATAACTTTAGGAGCAACAATGAAAGCCAACACCGCCTACGATTCATCTCATATTAAGGTCTTAAAAGGGTTGGATGCTGTCCGTAAACGCCCTGGCATGTATATCGGGGACACTGATGATGGTACTGGACTCCATCATATGGTGTTTGAAGTGGTGGATAATTCTGTCGACGAGGCCCTGGCAGGATTTTGTAATGAAATTAGTGTCATTGTGCATTCCAATGACAGTGTGACTATCTCCGATAATGGACGGGGGATTCCGACCGATGTCCACCATGAAGAAGGGCGTTCTGCAGCTGAGGTCATTATGACCGTATTGCATGCGGGGGGGAAATTTGACCACAACTCCTACAAAGTCTCTGGTGGATTGCATGGGGTAGGAGTATCCGTCGTTAATGCTCTTTCTTCTACTCTTTTTTTAGAGATTCACCGGGATGGCAAGATATACCAACAGCACTATTGTGATGGAGTTCCACAGGCTCCCTTAACGGCCGTGGGCACCACGGAGCGCAGTGGGACAACAATTCGGTTTTCGCCAAGTCCTAAGATTTTTTCCAACATTGTTTTTAACTTCGATATTTTTGCCAAACGATTAAGGGAACTAGCCTTCCTTAACGCTGGAGTTCGTATTTTATTAGAGGATGAGCGTACCAAACGAAAAGAAGAGTTTCTTTATGAGGGTGGAATACGAGCTTTTGTAAAGCATCTTAATAAAAATAAGACTCCTCTCCACGATAATGTTTTTTTCTTCCAAGGGGAAAGGGATGACGTGGTCGTGGAACTGGCGATGCAATGGAATGATTCTTATCAAGAGCATTTTTTCTGTTTTACGAATAACATTCCCCAGCGAGATGGAGGCACACACCTGGCTGGCTTTCGATCTGCTCTGACCCGAACGTTGAATCAATATATTGAGAGAGAGGGGTTAGCCAAAAAAACCAAAGTTAGCACAACGGGAGATGATGCTCGGGAAGGATTGACGGCAGTTCTCTCCATAAAAGTAAGAGATCCGAAGTTTTCCTCCCAGACCAAGGAAAAACTAGTCTCCTCGGAGGTTAAACCAGTGGTAGATGCCTTGGTTTCAGAATACTTTCAAAACTTCTTATTGGAGCACCCTGCCGACGCTAAAGCTATTGGCGGCAAGATGATAGATGCCGCTCGAGCCCGAGAGGCTGCTCGTAAAGCCAGAGAGTTAACACGCCGGAAGGGAGCTCTAGATATGGCAGGATTGCCGGGGAAGTTAGCAGATTGCCAAGAGCGGGATCCAACGCTCTCAGAACTATTTGTGGTAGAAGGCGATTCAGCAGGGGGATCTGCTAAGCAAGGACGTGACCGTAAAAACCAGGCTATCCTTCCTCTTAAGGGCAAAATCCTGAATGTGGAGAAAGCCCGTTTTGACAAAATGCTAAGCTCTGCAGAAGTGGCTACTCTTATTACAGCGCTAGGGTGTGGTGTTGGCCGGGAAGAATACAATCCTGATAAGTTACGGTATCATCGGGTTATTATTATGACAGATGCCGACGTTGATGGGTCCCACATACGCACGCTGTTGCTCACTTTCTTCTACCGCCAGATGCCTGAATTGGTAGAGCGTGGCCATATTTATATTGCCCAACCTCCTCTTTACAAGATCAAGAGAGGAAAGCAAGAGCGGTATATCCGGGATGACGCTGAGATGGAATATTATTTAATCAACTTAGCGATTGAGAATGCAAAAATCTATTCCGAGCCGGGCGCAATACCCATTGAGGGGGAAGCCCTGTTAACCCTGGTAACCGATTATTTTCAATTGAAAGGCGCTATTGAGCGACTTTCTCAGCGGTATGATTCTTTATTGCTCGATCAAACGTTATATCTTGATATCGTGTCTACTGAGCTGATGACAGAAGTTAAGCGGTTAGAGGCATGGGCTACTCAGCTAGAGTCGCGGGCGAATAGCGCAGCAAGAGATGGCGTACGTTATGAGATTGAGGTCACAACACCCGCTGAAAATCAGGTACCCATTCTCCAAGTGAAGATTACCCGCCATGGAGTAACCGCCTATCAGCGTTTTAGCATGGATTTCTTTGCTTCTCCTGATTACCAACATATTCAGGAGTTAGGGAAGCCTTTAGTCAAACTTATTAAGGCAGAAAGTTATGTCCAACGGAATGATAAGCAACAATCAGTTAACAGCATTCAAGGAGCGGTCAAGTGGTTAATGGAAGAAGCTAGGCGAGGTCAAACCGTACAGCGCTATAAAGGGCTTGGAGAGATGAATCCAGAGCAATTATGGGAAACCACGATGAACCCTGCTACCCGGCGTCTCAGTCAAGTTCGAATTGAGGATGCCATTGCGGCAGATGAAATATTTACTACTTTAATGGGAGATCACGTGGAACCACGACGAGATTTCATTGAAGCTAATGCGCTAAATGTGGCCCACCTTGATGTTTAGTTTAAGAGATAAGCAAAGATTATTAGTTGAAAAGTATCTTAGAGTAAAACTGGTAATATTTCCCATCAAGTTCCCCACAGTACCGTATCTTGCCAAGGATACCAGTGAGCCATAGTCACGATAGTGATATTCCTGAAGTGGTTTTCCCTCCAGCTGATTGCGTATATTTTTATATAACAATTTAGCTTGTTGGTGGACTGCTTGGGCACGAGGCGGCACTGTTCCTTCATGACTTATCCAAAGACAGACGGTGCAGCTACCAAGGGAAAAACATTCTCATCGTGGGTGGTCTGAATGTCTGTCTAAGAACCAATGGGCTGAGTTCATTGGTTTCCAGTTGGTGGGAATCAAATGTGCCTGCAGCAACTTCGTGGAGCAATAGTTTCCAAATGTGAGTAGGACTGACTTCTAAGTACCTCAGTGAAAGTTTTGAAATATTCCGGGAGCGAGCCGGTGGCGTGGAGCCAGGGGACAGGGAAGTCCCCGCCCCGATTCGCCGGGAGCGAATCGGGACATCCGCAGGAGGCCCCTCAGGGGGCGCGCCAGAAAGGGTGCACATCAAACTCCTTTTTTTAGGCAGGAAAAACGGGTTTGCGGAACACCACCGGTTCGTTCCTAAAACACCTCATATTTTATTCATAGGTACTTATTAAGGTAACCTCAGCCAATTGCATAGGAAAGGTACGATGAATGCCGATTTTCTAGCCGCTGACAGTTTTGCTTCTCCCTGTGGGGGGACTCTGCGGCGTCTTCATGCCTTGCCATTCAGAGGGCTCGCCGTATATTTGGGCACCTTCAATTGCTGTTTTTAGGATGATAGTTCTGAATAGATCATTTCCTAGGTTCTGTACCCCCAATGACTAAAATAGAGAAAAGCCTCTGAGAGATCCGCTAGTGAGGGAACATATCCTCTTTCTTACTGGAAAACTAGCTGAGCCTAGCTTGCGCAAAATCCTCAAGAGTATGGAACCGGTGGATTTTGATTACACTGTGAAGCAACTGGGGTTGAGTGTTGCTGCTTTAATGACGGCAGAAATGGTCGAACGCCGCTTGACGGAAACCGGTGAAGCCACCCGGATTTTGGTACCAGGCCGTTGCCGCGGTGATTTAGAAAAACTCTCCGCAATACTGGAATTGCCTGTGGAGCGAGGGCCAAATGAGCTCAATGAGCTTCCTACTTACTTTGGTCGCAGCGGTCCAGCCCCCGATCTCAGTCGATACGATGTATGTCTCTTTGCTGAAATCGTGGATGCTCCGCAGCAATCAGTCCAGGGTATTCTAGACCGGGCTGCCTACTATCGAAGTTGTGGTGCCGATGTTATCGATCTGGGTTTTTTTCCAAGTGAACCCTTCGGCCACCTAGAAGAGGCAATTCAGGCCCTTAAGGCGGAGGGATATTGTTTAAGTGCCGATTCCCTGGAGCCAAAGGATTTGATCCGCGCGGGAAAAGCGGGAGCAGATTATCTATTGAGCCTCACTGAGAAAACCCTTTATATTACCGATGAAGTAGGTTCTACTCCTATTCTAGTCCCAGCTGCACGAGGGGATTTATCTTCCTTGGAGCGGGCGATGGAAAGCCTGGACAAACAGGGGCGTACTTGGCTTGCTGATCCCATTTTGGAACCTATCCATTTTGGCTTCATGGATTCCCTAGCCCGTTATCATGAACTGCGTCGTCGCTATCCCCAAGCGCCCCTCCTGATGGGGGTAGGTAATCTGACGGAGCTAACAGATGCCGATACTACCGGGATTAACGCCATTCTGTTTGGTATTATTTCTGAACTTGGAATCAGTGCGATTCTAACCACAGAAGTGAGTTCCCATGCTCGGCGCGCAGTCCGGGAGGCAGATCTTGCCCGCCGTATCATGTATGCGGCACGGGAAAACAATGCCCTGCCACAGAATATTGATGATGGGCTGCTATGTCTCCATGAGCGGCGGCCTTTCCCCGATTCTCCTGAAGAGATTGCTGAGTTGGCAGCCCGAGTTAAAGATCCCAGTTACCGTATCCGCATCAGTCAGGAAGGAATCCATATTTTTAACCGGGATAGTATTCACAGGGCTCAAGATCCCTTTGATTTATTTCCCCATCTTGCCGTGACAGAAGATGCAGGCCATGCCTTTTATCTGGGGGTGGAGCTATCACGGGCACAGATTGCCTGGCAATTAGGTAAGCATTACAGCCAGGATGAAGAACTAGATTGGGGTTGTGCCTATGAGGGAGAGGCGGAAGATCTCTTGGAGCAAAAGCCACCTGGTACCACGCTGCAGAACTCTAAGCGGGGGGAGGGCAATGGCAAGGCTTGAGAGCAAGATCCATGAGGTTATTGTTACCACCTTAAGTGAAGACGGGCAGATTCATGCAGCACCCATGGGCATTTGGGAAGAGAAAGGCAATTTTATCGTGGCTCCTTTCAAGCCCTCTACCACCTACAATAATTTATTCCGCCATCCTGAGTGTGTAGTTAACTACACAGACGATGTCCGGGTATTTGCGGGCTCGGTTACGGGTCGGCGCCATTGGCCTACCCAGGTGGCCACCCATGTCTACGGGGGTGTCCTGGTACAGGCTTTGGCCCATAGTGAACTGCGGGTGACTCAATTGCAGGACAGGGATCCTCGAGCTCATTTTTATTGCCGGGTTGTACACGAAGCGAACCATAGGCCTTTTCGTGGCTTTAACCGGGCTCAAGGCGCCGTTATCGAAGCCGCCGTGCTGGTAAGCCGCTTACATCTCTTACCTTTCGATAAGATTGAAAGAGAATTGAAATATCTCCAAATTGCTGTTGACAAGGCTGCAGGGCCTCGCGAATGGGAAGCTTGGGAATGGTTGATGGAACAGGTTCAACATTATCGTGGGGAAGAAATAAAGTCATGAACCGCTGGCTGGTCAGTGTTCGTAATCTGGAAGAGGTCACCACTGTGCTTGCGGAAGGGCCTGACATCATTGATCTTAAGGAACCCAAAGAAGGGGCTTTGGGGGCTCTACCCTCAGAAACCATTTGCCAAGCTGTCGGACTGATTGGAGGTCGTTGTCCTACTAGTGCCACTATCGGTGATCTCTCCATGAAACCCGCACCCATTTGCCACGCCGTGGAACAAATTGCAGCCACGGGAGTGAACTACGTGAAAATTGGTTTGTTCCCCGATGGCCGGGTACCTGATTGCCTAGTGGCACTGCAGCCGTTGGCAGTTCAAGGAGTTTCTTTGGTGGGAGTAATGTTTGCCGACAAACAGCCCAACTTTTCTTGGATATCCTTGATGCAACAGGCAGGCTTTACAGGAGCCATGTTGGATACGGCCACTAAAGATGGCCGCAATTTGCTCAGCCATCTGTCACTGGCTGAGCTGAGTGGCTTCGTTCAAGCAGTTCGCAGTGGTGGTCTGGTGAGCGGCTTAGCAGGTTCCCTTAGTTTTGAGGATATACCCAAGCTGCTGCCTTTAGGAGCTGATTATCTGGGATTTCGCAGCGCTTTATGCTGTGCTGGGCAGCGGCAATCTAGCCTTGATCCAAAGGCTATTGTTTTGCTTAAGCGCGCTTTGAATAGGCGCTGACAATAATTTCAAAAGAAATACCTTTTAATAGATTTTGGCTTTCCCCAAATTGAGTTGGATAATTTTTCTCAAGGGGCTAGGGGGATAAGGAAAATTTAGAGGTAGCTCAGCCACCAGCTTTGGCTACGTTTTTTGAGATGAGCATACCATCGGCACAGGGGATAGAGTGCTCCCACTACTATAATCCACACTAGGTAAATCCGCAGCAGGCTGGGTTCATAACTTTCCGGAAAGTCGCCAGAGTGGGAGAGGTACCGCAGTCGATCCCAAGTACCAAATGTCCATCTGATCCAAAGCATCGCCAGGGTGTGGATGAAGAGTAGGTGCACGAGGTAGTAGAAAAAGGGGACCTGCCCGAATACCTTCACTCCATCGGCGAGCCGTCCACGCCATTTTTCAATCACGGGTAGCAAAGCAATGGCTGGGCCTAAGGTCATCAATAAATAGGCCAGTGATGGTGGGTACTTCTCGGTATTCAAAATCTCAAGAAAGCTGAACAGAAGGCCGCGCTCACTGGGTTGCCAGGGCTCCGGGTCACCATAGAGATTGAAGCCGCGAAGAATAAAAAAAGCGGCAACTAATCCTAGGCCAAGTTTATAGAGGAGAGGATTGCGGCGGTCGGCTGGCAGGATCACGAGGTGACCAAAGCCATAGCCTGCCACCATTACCCCAAGCCAAGGAATCAGCGGATAGACGACAAAAAAGTAATTGATAACTGAAACTGGCTGGCCTCCCATTTCATGTAAGATGTTCCAGAGGATGGACCAGTCGCCGAATTGTTGGGCTTGGATGGGATCGAGTAGATTATGACCCGCTATCATTGCAAGGGCGATTCCCATGGACAACCAAAACGGCAGATAGAGCATTCCGGCTAAGTAGATCATTGACCAACCGATGACCCAAATCACCTGAACAAAAAGATAGGGATACCAGCCGAAAGTCCAGGAGAGGTTGATAACTGATAACTCAATAAAGATAAGCCATAGCCCTCTGGTGACTAGAAAATATGCTAGCTCGTGATGGGAGTAACTTCGGTTGCGGCGGTAGAGGTAGGCGCTGGTTCCAGCCAGAAAGATAAACACTGGCGCACAAAAGTGAGTGATCCAGCGGGTTAAAAACAATCCGGCAGAGGCTTGGGCAAGATCCTCGGGTGGGTAAGGAAAGGGGCTGAAGAAATTACGGACATGGTCAATGGCCATGATGACCATGACAATTCCTCGCATGAGATCCACAGAGACGATGCGGGGTGCAGTGGCTGATAAGAGTCCTGACTGACTCAATGCTGGCTCCCTCTTCGGCCCACCTTTTGGGCAATTATTTTTTATCTAGAGTCGTAGTTTCCACAAAAAGTTTATCTTTTTGATCTTTTGAAAGCTATCAGGTGACTGAACTAAGGGGACATTTGTCTTTAATAAACTTTTAAATCGCCTGGAACTAATGACTTTCAGGTAGTGACTAATTAGTCACTACCTGGCTTGAGCAGGTCTTTTCAAAATCACCCACCGTCAGGAATCAGCTCTCTCCTGAGGGAACCTGAAAATTGTAATAATCCATCGGTTCGATGAGCTGGTCGAACCTTTATGAGGTTAAACCAAAGATGGTTTCACGCCGTTTTCTGGTGGTATTTTTCCTGGGCGTTACCCTGTTTGGAGCTGCGCTGCTTGCCTTCCCCCTTAGAAAAACCGCTTATCAATCTCCACCTCCTACCGCCAAATTTGATCTGTCAAAGTTGGAAACAGAACCTCTGTGTCCGGAAGTGGATCCCCTATGGCGGAAATCCCAGATTATTGATGAGGTTGAGATAGAGGAATCCTCTCTTTGTAACCCAGATAATCCTGCTTTAGTGGCTGCTTTTGTGAAAGGCACTAACAATATTTCCCATGATACTTTGATGGAATCAGGATTGGCGATGGATGCCGTCACTAAGGGGAAAGACTCGGATGGGGACGGTGACCCAGATGTTATTGAGATCCGGCTTGAAGTGGCCGAATTAAACGGACGTTCCCCCGACTATCCTGAACCTATTCCTGGTTATTTCATTGCTCCAGGTATTCAGCCTGGTTTTTGGGCCTTTGTCCCTAAAACCCACGGCATGTCTACTGAAAACTTCGAAAGTCTGAAGGCTAACCCCTTATTGCGATTACCTTCCCCCACCATCCGGGTCGAAGCAGGGGATATGATCAGAATAATCCTAGAAAATACCCATTATCTGCCTCACACGATCCATTTTCATGGGGTCGATCATCCTTACATGAATGGGATGGGCAAAGGTAATGATGGGGTGCCAGAGACCAGCCACCGCCCGGTGATGCCTGGCGAAAGTTTTGTTTATGAAATGAAGCCAAGACAGACTGGCACCATGCTTTATCACTGCCATGAACAGGCACCTGTCCATGTCATGCTAGGGCTAATGGGGATGTTCGTTGTGGAAGAGAATCGCCCCAATAACTGGGTCCAAACCTTAAATGTGGGAGCAGGACAGGTACGTCATCCTTCCGTGGCCGTTAAAGAAAATTACGATCGCGAATATGATCTAATCTACCAGGAGGTGGACCAGGATCTTAATAATTTAATCAAAACAGCAAATGATCCCCGCTTGATCGCCAAGGCCACCACCCGCGGCTATGATATGACTGAGGGTACCCCTGATTACTTTTTGCTCAATGGGCAGTCATTTCCCTATACGTTGCGAGAATCACTTATCGTTGTCAATGCCAATGAGCGTATCAAATTGCGTCTGGCCAATGGGGGAGACGATAAGTACATTGCTATCCATAGCCATGGGCACAGGATGAGAATCACCCATTACGATGGGATAGAGCATAACCCGGAGGCTCAGATTACGCGGGATGTGGCTGATCTCAGTCCAGCCCAGCGCTTGGATTTAGTCCTCACTACCATTGATGATGGTTTGCATAGCTTCGGCGAAGGGGTATGGATGTTCCACGATCACCAAGAGAAGGCGCTGACTTCGGACGGGATGTATCCAGGAGGAGGGATTACCTTGATCGTTTATCATTCCTATCTGGGTGAAAATTATATGCCGCTACTCCATGGCGTAGATATCAAGCCGTTTTTCTCTAAAGCGTTCTATGAAAGAAAAGTACCGGCTTGGAGTAGCTATGACGAAGCAGGCATATTAGGTGATCCTGAACTTGTAGTGGGCTTCGTCAGTATCCGCTCTCTATTATTAACTTTTCTTGCTGGATTACTATTAGGGGGGATTGTGATTGTAATGGGCGCATTTAAAAGACGTGCTAGTCATACTCGGCATATGGCAAAAGCAGAAAAGTAAGGCATTTTCATTTAAGTCCGAGCTCTTCTTGGAACTTTAAAGGGTAGAAGACGTAATTGGAAAGGATATTGGTCCCCGTGGAAATATCTCCCATGGGGACCAATTTAGCCAATAAAAATTTTCTTCTATGCAGAGAAGCTAGGCTTCTTTATGGTAAGCTACCACCCGTTCCACTTCATTTTTAGAGCCGAGGATGACAGGTACTCGTTGGTGAATACCTTCCGGCTCTACTTCTAAAATTCGCTGTTGGCTAGTGGAGCTGGCACCACCAGCTTGTTCCACGATGAAGCTCATGGGATTGGCTTCATACATTAAACGCAATCGGCCAGGTTTGCTTGGATCCCGGCTATCCCAGGGGTACATGAAAATCCCGCCTCGGGTTAGAATCCGGTAGACTTCTGCCACCATGGAGGCAACCCAACGCATGTTGAAATTCTTGCCTCGGGGACCTTCCTTCCCTTGTATACATTCCTCAATATACCGTTGTACCGGTGCTTCCCAGAAACGCTGATTAGACATATTGATGGCGAATTCCCCGGTATCCTTCGGGATGGTCATATTAGGATGGGTAAGGATAAATTCGCCAATGTCCTGGTCTAGGGTGAAACCATTGACGCCATGGCCGGTCGTTAACACCATCATAGTGGTAGGACCGTAGATGCAAAATCCAGCACAAACTTGTTGGGTACCCGGTTGTAGGAAATCTTTCTCGGTGGGCTCAGGCACTCCATCCGGACAGCGTAGGATGGAGAAGATGGTTCCTACCGAAATGTTGACATCAATATTGGAAGAGCCATCCAAAGGATCAAAAAGCAAAAGGTATTTACCCTTAGGATATTGGTTAGGAATTGAAATGATACCTTCAACTTCTTCTGAGGCCATGGCGGCTAGATGTCCCGTCCATTCCAGAGACTTCACCATGACCTCATTGCTGATCACATCGAGCTTTTTCTGGCCTTCACCTTGGACATTTTCAGTCCCCGCAGTCCCCAGTATATCGATGAGACCACCACGGTTAACTAAGTGGGAGATAGTTTTACAGGCAGTCACGATATCGTTAAGCAGCCCAGTAAAATCGCCTGTAGCATTGGGAATACTGCGTTGTTCCTCGAGAATGAACTGAGTTAAAAAGGTACCACTATGCATAAATTAATTACCCTCTTACGTGTTTAGCGAAAAACAAAAAAACTTAATGGAAAATAGACGGAGAAAGGGCTGTATACCCTGAGCTAAATCGTCAGAATCCAAATAACAGTGGGTTGAGTTGACACTGACATAGGGAAATGTATCCCTGCTCAATCGAACGTTATACCCAAAGATATTGTTATTCTGCCCAAATGTTGCCCCTAGATTTTGGCCCAGCTGTAGGAGTAGTCTGCTTTTAGGGCCAGATTGGGGAGGGTTGCCATGTCCATTTGGGGTACAAAAAAGGCGCTATTATACCAACAACAGGAAATAAGATTTCCATGTGAGCATTAATAGAGTATATTTTTAAGCAGTTTCTTGGATCTGGATCAAAATCTCACCATGGCCCAAAGTGGCCATATCACCGCAAAAACGATGGACCCGATCCGTTTTAGTAAGGTTGGTAAAGCGGGTTTCCAGACTCTGGTAAGATTTCAGCATGAGGGGTAAAAAACCTAGCGTGTGATAGCCGCAGTCATTAAATGTTGTGCTCAACTTAGAGGGGGCTTGCCAAAGCAAAAGAGTCCCTCGTTTCATACCATATCCTGGATAAATTCCAGTTTTCCCCAACACCGCAATCGTGCCCGCTAACATGCGTGAGCCCAAGTAATCACCTGCGTTTCCCTCGATAAGCAAAGTTCCCCGACGCATGTGGTCTCCAGCACGGGCGCCCACATTTCCAGTGACAATGATTGTTCCCCCCCACATGCCAATTTTGTTACCAGGTCGGGCAGCGCCTAGGAAATCACCACTATTACCTTCAATTCGGAGTAATCCTCCCCCCATTTCACAGCCTGCAAAAGCACCGCTATTGCCGCGGACATGGATTTGACCAGTATTCATGCCCATGCCTACATAGGCACCGCAAGGACCCTGGACCTCGATTTGGCCGCCAGAAAGATTTTTACCTAGGTAATCAAGCAGGGCAGTTTCGCCGGTGAAAACTAGGTGCTTGGTATTGTCCCCGGAAATCTCAAAGAGTTCATCTACCCGTAGGCGGCGATTGCCTGTCATCAAGGCAATAGAGCCTATTTCAGCCTTAGAGAGGTCTGCTAAATTTTCTGGAGTAAGCGGGGAGACATCCACCCCCTGGGGAGGAGTAGTTTTCAAAGTTAGAGTCAGCATATTCATGGGAGATTTCCATAAACCATCGTCCTATGGGATATCGGCAAAAAGAAAGACTCATTCTGTAACTGGGTCATTCTGCTGCTAAGCCATTCGTCATGCCATGATTTCCTGGAGGTGAAAATGAAAGGGACCAAGTCTACCACCGTAATTACCTGCGCTGATGCGAGAGATCCCATTTTGGGCTCCGAGACTACAGGCGGCGGAGATTCCGGCGCGCATGGCTTTTTGGATGTCTTCTTCAGAAAGACCATCAATGACGATTTCCATCACCGATTCAATTTCGGCCGAAAGCTCAGTTCGGGTTTGCCCTTTTAGGGTAGGACAAAAAGCTTCGTTGGTGGAGGCATTCAGCCCCTTGTACTTAGAACCTACTTTTGAGCCTGAGCGAACTATGCCGCCGGGAAAGGGCATAATGACATTGGGAATTTTTTCCATGGCTACAATAGCTGCCTCGCAGGCAGCAAGAGCTTGGGGTTGGGATTGGGCAAGAACGAGAAAGTTGCCACCTCCTATGGCAGAGATCAGGCCCACAGTTTCTTCAGTGAGAAATTCGCCGTCCATGACAGGAACCCGCCAGTAGCGGCGGCCATTAATCAGTTTTGATATCTGAAAGCCGTCGCCAAAAAAGCGAAGATTTTTTCCCAGGGGAAGGGATTCACCCTCCTGGATTCCGGCAAATAAAGCGGAAGTGGGTGAAGTGAGCACGCATTGACCAGCCCGGGTTTCAAGCTGCTTGGCCAATCCTTTGCTTCCCATAGCAAATATCAAAACGGCAACCCCGGGTCGTCCGTCCGGGGTTTCAGAAGGGGCTAATTCACGCTCAATGCCTGCTTCACAACCGCAGGCAATTACTGAAGTCGCAAACCCCGTCATGGCTTGAGCCGAATGATGGGCCCACTTGAGATTTTGAGCGGTAATAATGACCCGGGTGGCTTTCATGGGGAAAGCTTCAGCAAAAGAGGGGTCAATCTTGACGCCGTTGATGATCATTGGGATGCTCCCCCATGACAGGGATGCACCTGAATACGGCCCCGTCCAGGGTGAACAATTTCTTCATCGTCTATTTTAAAATTGCTAAGCTTCATGGAAAGATAACGATCAAAGTAGCTAGCAAGCTCTTTTTCTATGCCGTTATCGAACTCTGGCCGGACCACGTGAGTGGTTCCCCAGGTCACCTTGACGATCTCTCCATTTTTAACCACTAGTTCTCCGTCCTTAAAGACATAGTCGGGTTTAGAGAACATTTTTTCTTTGTCTTCATGTTCCGTATAGACGGTGATATCGGCTGCCGCCCCAACACCCAGATGCCCCCGGTCTGAAAGGCCAAGTAGCTTAGCGGCTCCGGCCCGAGTGATGATGGCGATTTCGTAGAGGGAGTACTCTCGGTCAATAGCGCCTAGAGTGCTTGCTAGGGCAGCATCCGGATGGATAGTGGCTAGCATGTCATTACGGAAACTACGGTCCATCAATAATCGGATGAGATGGGGGTAAGTGACAAAGGGTGCGCCATTAGGATGATCGGTGGTGAGGAATACCCGCCAAGGGTCATCCACTAAAAGAAAGATTTCTAGACCAATGGCCCACTGTAGGGCATTGACAAAGCTCTTATCCCGGTATTTAAAAGGAACAATGCCGCAGCCTGCATCACATTCAATATCCATGCAGACCCACTTCTTGGGGCGGGCATGGGTGTGGCCAGCATACTGGCGCATATTGTCACCTGAAGCCGTAACAGTTTGTCCAAAGAGAATCTGACCGACGTCAATAGTAATATTGGCGTGCTCCTTCACTGCTTCCGCGATTTGGGCTGCCCCGGAGGAGAACTTGCGGTCACCTTCAGTTCCATAGCTATGGAATTGTACATGGGTAAGATGCATGGGAAGGCCCTCAATCCCCTGGATGGTATTTAAAGTGGTCTCTATGTTGCCCGGCACACCCAGATTACAGCCATGGACATGAAGGGGGTGGGGAACGCCTAGCTCATGTACTGCACGGGCAAGATGAAGCAGGACCTGGCGCGGCGTGGCGCCGTAGTAGGGACCTGGTTCGTCGAGATCTAGCTTGCGTTGGTTGAATTTGAAGGCGCTGATGCCGCCGGGATTGACCACCTTAATCCCCAGGCATTGGCTTGCTTTCAAAGTCCAGGCCACATAGTCGTTAAAAGCTTTCTGGTCCTTGTTCGCTGCCAACATCCGCAGCACATAGTCGTCACTGCCCAATAAGACATAACCGCCTTTATCCACGATGGGAATATCCCCCATCTCCATATGGGCCTGACGGGCATTCGTAGGCAATACTGCGGGTTCGAAGGCTGCCGTATAGCCCATTTCTGCATACCGGTAACCGGTAGTAAAGGTGCTGGGGACGGCATGTCCGCATCCAGCCCGTAATAAATCAGTACGGGCTAGCGGATCAGCACGGTGGTCTTCCGGTAGCAGGGTGCGGGCGATATTGACTTTCCCCCCACCAATATGGGTATGCATATCAATAGCCCCAGCCATGACTATTTTATTGCTCAGGTTATAGTTCTGGTCGATAGGGAGATCACCGGGGGAGTCGACAATGCGGCCATCGCGTACATAAATATCACGAACTTCGCCATTGATTCCATGCATAGGATCGTAGATGGTGCCGCCAGTGAGTTTGATGAGCATGGTGGGCCTTCCTCCCGTCGGGCAGGCGATGAAATTAACGACTTTATTGGAGCATGGCGTTAACAATCTTGGCGGTGCTGGGAAGCCCTGATTGCCGCAATTGACGTAGGGGTACGGCGACAACATTGTCGCTGCGGTAGGTATGCCCCGGATGGTCGATCCCCGGCGTGCCTATGGGGATAAAGACTTCTGGCGCTTGGGTAAAGGCCATGCCAGCTCGCCCCAATACCACGGTGGGAATAGAAGTCGCCGGGGGAGTTCGGCCTTGATCGAAGGCCGAGATCCACACCAAGGCATCCGCCGCCCCTGATTCGAGTAGACGTTCAGAGCTGCAGTGATAGGGGTCATAATCAGGGTAACCTCGGGCAAAGCTGATACGTACAGGATAACCCGTCTGCCAGGTGCAGACTTGGTTAGCTGTGATCTGACCGTTCTGCCCGCCTAGAGGAAGCCCCGAGCAGCGGGTCGTTTTATTTACGGCCATGATTAATTCACAGAGCATTTGGATAGTGAGTTCGGCATGAGGGAAAGTCCACTGTCCTGCAGCCCACGCCACCACGCCATACTGGGCTTGCTTTAATCTATCTGCTAAAGCGGCTAATTCCTCCATGGCAATTCCTGCTACCGCCTCGGCTTGGAGGAGATGGCCAGCTATTTGGGCCCGCAGCGCGGCCACCACTTCTGGAAGTTCATCCTGTTTACAGTGGATGACTAGGGGGGCACGGCCATCAGGTCCGTAGGCCGCCTGTCCACTGGGCGATTTGCCTAAATAAATAATTTCTCGCTGAGCAGTGTCTTGGTTAAAGAGTGTTTCCGGGTTCCAGATATAGCGTTCGAAAAAACGGGGAAAGTGGGCTTCAATATCGCTGCCTACTACCAGCAAGAGATCGACCCGATTTTTCACTTCACTGAGGGTTGTGGTTATCCAACCGCTGTCCTGAAGAGCCAAAATGTTGCGCAGGGCCGCTTCGGAATCCATGTGATCGACCACTGCCCCATAACGATCGGCGAGAGCTAATACGGCCCGGATTCCTTCCACATCAGTAGCAAGCCCTGATATCAGGGGTAATTTCGCTTGACTGAGAATTTCAACAGCGCGCGCGATCGCTGCTTCTAAGTGGGTTGCTTTACCCTGAATCTGGGGGGTACTCTCGCCTATTTTCTGCTCAAAAGCGGGTTGGGTCACCGGGCAGCCGTTCTCTAGAACAATGAGCCGATTGCCTTCCACCTTCACCTTAAGGTCATCAGCAGCAATGCCGCAAAATGGGCTGGGGACCTCATCCCAGACTCCAGGCTGGATCTGGCGGGTCATGATCTTCTTTAGTCGTATTTAATGTATTTAAAACGAGGGTCATCTGGGGTCCCTTCTAGAGGTCCCTCCTCTTTTGCCGGTTGCCATTGAATGACCTCTTCGATTTTTTTGGCTAGGGTAAAGTCTTTGTCGGTAACACCTTTGGCATGGTGATTGACGAGTCTAACCTCCACCCAAGCGTAAGAGGCAGTAAGATCGGGGTGATGCCAAGCCGCTTCTGCTAAATGACCCACCGCATTGATAACCATTAGGGTTCCTTTCCAACTGTTGGTTCGGTATTTCCTGCGGATCCAGCCTTTTTCGTAATACCAATGGGGCAGTTCTTTTTTGAGCCGTTCCTCAATTTCTTCTTCGGTGTAAGCCTTTTCTTTCACTTGCTCAGTCATAGTGGCCTCCCTTGGATTCAGTCTCCTCTAGGCTGATAAGCATAGCCTATAGCAAGAGAAATTAGGAACCTCTGATTAATTCCCGCACGCTTGGTCCTTCGAAGAGCTACAGCTCACAGGCGCGGCTGCTATGTTACGCCGCTTACCCATAGCAGCCGCGCCTTATGCGCCTTTGAACCAATATTTTATTCGTAGGTACTTAAATCGGTTCACGAAGGAATTAATCAGCGGTTCCCTAGGACTTCACTTTAAACATCTGGCATTCGATTTGATTCTTGCGCAATTGCCGGCGGATCCGCTGGAGATTGGGGAGATTGGTGCTAGGGCCAATGCGGACTCGGTGCCAAGTCTTGTTGTTATCGATGGTCACAGTTTGAATGGTGGCCTCTACTCCCATCAGTGCCAGATCAGCCTTACGTTGGTCGGCTTGGGCATAACTGCGGAATGAGCCTGCCTGCAGAACATAAACTTGCGAGGGTACCGATTTGGAAGGTGATGGTTTAGGTGTGGGTGAGGGTTCAGGGGGTCTCTTGGGTTGAGGTTTTGGCTGTTGTTGAGGGGATAAAGGTTTAGGCTCTGGTACCGCCACCTCCATTTTGGGCAGTAGAGTATAAAACTCAAACTGGGGTGGTGGGGACTGCTCTGTGTTGATTTTTTTGGCTTCGATAGTATTTTCGATTGCAGGAGTGTGATCAGCACTCTTCCTTATCCAGGGAAGCCAATTCTGGAGGGAAGGCAAAAACATTATCAAGGCGCCAACTAGTAATCCAGCAATAAGCCAAGGCCAGCGTGGGGGTGTTTGACTAGAGGAAGTGCGTCGTCTGCGTGTATTAGGGGGCATGGATTACATGGCCTCCGGTGCCGAGACACCCAGCAATGTCAGACCATTTTTTATGACCTGCTGGGTCGCTGCAATTAATGTTAATCGCGCATTCCGTAGTTCAGGGGTATCCACAAGAAAGGTATGGGCATTGTAATAAGTATGAAAATCTCTAGCTAAATCCATAAGGTAATAGGCCAATAGGTGGGGTGCACTTTGAGTGGCAGCATCTTCAACCACCTCTGAATAACAGGAGAGGCGGTCCAGTAACGCTATCTCATGGGATTCATTAAGCTGCTGTAATTGTTCCCTGCCTTGCTTTGGATTCCAGGCAAGCCCCCGTTCTTCAAGTTGGCGGAAAACACTCGAAATACGGGCATGGGCATACTGCACATAATAGACGGGATTTTCATTGCTTTGGGACTTGGCCAGTTCCAAATCAAAATCCATATGCTGTTCAGCGCTACGGATGACATAAAAGAATCGGGCTGCATCTTTTCCCACCTCTTGGCGCAATTCTCGCAAAGTGACGAACTCACCACTGCGGGTGGACATTTGTACCTTTTCCTTGCCGCGGTAAAGAATGGCAAATTGGACCAGCCGGATCTCTAGTTGCTGGGGATCAGCACCTAGGGCCTGGAGGGATGATTTAACCCGTTGCACGTAGCCATGATGGTCGGCGCCCCAGACGTCGATTATTTTAGGATAACCCCGTTCCAGCTTATTCAAGTGGTATGCAATGTCCGAGGCAAAATAAGTAGGCTGACCATTTTCCCGTATGACGACCCGGTCTTTTTCGTCGCCGAAATCAGTGGAACGAAACCACCACGCGCCTTCTTTCTGGTAAAGATGGCTCGAAGTCTTGAGCCGTTCTACCGCCTGCTCTACCGCACCGGTTTCCATGAGATGGCGTTCGGAAAACCATTCGTCATAGGTGACGTCAAATTCAGCTAGATCCTCACGGATGTCTGCCAAAATCGAATTAAGCCCCCGATCAAAAATCTGCCGATAACCCCTTTCTCCCAAGAGATCTTTGGTTTTTTGAATAAGCGCGTCAATGTATTGTTCCTTGTCTCCCGTAGGGGCATCTGGCGGTAATCCGGCTGTGATCTCTTGCCCAGGACAATGGAAAATATCGCCTTCTTCAGTCTTTAGAACCTGGGCAATATCCCGAACGTAACCCCCTCGATAGCCATTGGCAGGAAAGGGGAGAGTCTCGCCACACAATTCTAAGTACCGTAACCAAACGCTGGCGGCAAGAATATCCATTTGGCGTCCAGCATCGTTCACATAATATTCCCGGTGAATCTTATAGCCCACAGTGGTGAGTAAGCGAGCGAGAGCGTCGCCATAAGCCGCTCCCCGGCCATGGCCGACATGGAGAGGTCCAGTAGGGTTGGCAGAGACAAACTCTAAGTGGATCGGCTTATTTTGCCCTAAATTGCTGCAGCCAAAATTTTCCCTTTGATCTAGCACTTGAGAAACTACAGCCTGAAAGGCGGGGAAAGCCAGGGTGAAATTGATAAAACCTGGGCCCGCTATCTCGACTTTTTCCACCCAAGGGTGTTCCGGCAAGCGGCTCACAATGAGTTCGGCTAGATCTCGCGGTTTTTGCCGTGCTTCCTTGGCCAACACCATGGTGATATTACTGGCAAAATCCCCATGACGTTTGTCCCGAGTCCGCTTAACCTGGATTTCATTAACCTTCCAAGGGGGCAGCACCCCTTCTTGTTGTAAAGAGGAAAGGGCAGTAGCAATAAATTTCCGAAGTTGTTCTTTCAAGAGAGGGTCTTCTTTAGTGATTGTCTTTTGAAAAACAGGAGATTCTAACCTGGCTGCCGCCGAACGAGAAGGGCTTATATAGTTGCTTTTTGTGGAGGCCTACATGAGATCGACCGGGTCCACATCTAAGGACCATTGTACCTTCCGGGCTGCTTTAAGATGTTCTAGTTTGGGTACCCAGGCAGCCAATGATCGTTGCAGATGGGTGCGAGAACTTCCTTGAAGTAGAAGTTGGGCGCGATAGCGGCCAGCCCGTCGCTCCATGGGAGCGGGTACTGGCCCAAGTAGGGTTACTCCCTGGAAATTAGACTCTGCGGCCAGGTCCCGCGCCATTTCAAGAAATATCATCGGAGCGGCAGGGGACACGGCTCTTGCGCGAAGCAGGGCCAGATAGCCCTGGGGAGGAAATCCGATTTGGCGGCGCTCTGCCAGAAGTATCTCGGCTACGTGTCGATAGCCATGGTCTACTAGCGCCGCCAGCAAAGGATGGCCCGGATGATGAGTCTGGATCAACACTTCGCCGGGCTTATTGCCTCGGCCGGCCCGTCCCATCACTTGAAGAATGAGTTGAGCCATGTGCTCTCCGGCGCGAAAGTCGCTGCCAAATAGACCCTGGTCAGCATCTAGGATTCCCACTAGCGTAATATTAGGGTAGTGGTGTCCCTTTGCTAACATCTGGGTGCCAATCAGGAGGCGATATTTTCCACTATGAACACCCTCCAGCATTTCATTCAAGGTCCCTACTCGGCGGGTGGTATCCCTATCAATACGCGCAATCTCAACCTCCGGAAAAAAAGTTTTAAGCCCAGCTTCTACCTGTTCTGTACCTAATCCCCGTGGGCGTAAGAGCGGGTTCCTGCACTGCGGGCAGCCGGTGGGTAAAGGATATTCAGCTCCGCAGTGGTGGCAAAGCAGTCGGTCGGTGCGCTGATGGACGGTCATATAAGCGTCGCAGCGGCGACAAGGCACGACAAAGCCGCATTCGTGGCAGATTAGGGTGGGCGCAAAACCCCGTCGGTTAAGAAACAGTAATGCCTGATTTCCTTGCCCTAAATGATGCTTCACCGCCGCCAGCATAGCCGGAGAGATTCCAGCCTCCAGCGAACGGGAGCGGACATCAATTAATTGAATTCTTGGCGTTTGCGCTGGGCCTGCCCGTTGTGACAGCCGTAGCAAGCTGTAGCGTCGTCGCTTGACATTATCAAGACTTTCCAAGGAAGGGGTCGCACTGCCTAATACGACCGGTATTTTAGCCTGGTAGGCCCGCATGATGGCTAAATCCCGGGCATGGTAGCGGAATCCTTCCTGTTGTTTAAAGGAAGGATCGTGTTCCTCATCAATAATAACTATCCCCAGATGCTGGAGAGGAGTCCATATGGCGGAGCGGGTTCCAATAACGACGGCAGCCCTACCCTCATAGGCGGCAAGCCAAGCGGCTAAACGCTCCCGGTCAGTTAGGGCAGAATGCAAGACTGCAATGGGAGCCTGAAGCTGGCGGCGAAAACGTTCTACGATTTGGGGAGTTAACCCGATTTCCGGAATGAGCACCAAGGCCTGGCGGTTGTGAGTGATTATCTCTTCAATGACCCGCAGGTAGACTTCTGTTTTGCCACTGCCAGTTACCCCTTCTAATAAGAAAGGTTGAAATTGTTGTTGAGCAGTGAGGATAGTGGTGACGGCTGTTTTCTGATCGTCATTGAGCTGGTGTTGAAATTGCTCCTTCAAGGGTTCTTTGTCCCTGTGGATGAATTCCTCTTGAGAATGCACCCAGCCCTTAGCGATCAGGCTGCGAAGGCTACTTTGGCAAGCACCCAATTGTTCCTTGATTTGGGATGAGGTTAAGCCTTCTGGATGGGGGCGTAGTAGCTCTACCAGTTGCTGCTGTCGAGGAGCTCGGTTAAGTGTTGCTAACTCAGCGGCGCGGCCTTTAGGGCTCAGCAACCACCGTCGGTAGACAGGGGGGGCAGCGGGTTTCCCCTGGCGTAGGTGTTGAGGTAAAGCACTAAAAAAGACTTCCCCGGGGGGGTGATGATAATACTCAGTAGCCCAAGTGAGGAGTTGGAGCAAAGAGGGGGGAATAATAGGAGTTTTGTCGAGGCAGTATTGGGCTCGCCTTAGCTTATCGGCAGTGATTGGACTTTGGGAGCCGATGCTGGTGAGGATGCCTACCACCGTGCGTCTGCCAAAAGGGACCTGTAAACGTATGCCAGGTTGCAATTGTTGACGCGGAACTCCAGCTGGCGGTAAGTAATCAAAGTAACGCCGCAAGGGGGAAGGGATGGCCAGACGCAGAATAGTTGGAGGGGTCGCCATCAGGTCATTGGCAGCGTTAGCTTGCCCGATAGGAGATTAAAGGAAACCGGAAAGTAGAGGGTGATCTTCTAAAGAACTGGATAAGTTTTATCGGGTTAGCTTCCCACTGGACGTTGTAAGGCCTTTTCAACTTCGTCGCGAGTCTCTTTACCAACGAGAAGTTCAATCAAAGTAAGAGCAAAGTCCATTGCCGTTCCTGGCCCTTTTGAAGTGACAACGGGACCATCTACAACGACGGCTTGGTCTTCTAAAGTGGTGGTGGGTAAATTAAGCTTGTCAAGGAAGCCGGGATAACCTGTTGCCCGTTTGCCATCAAGCAGTCCTGCATTCGCAAGTACGGTAGGGGCGGCACAGATAGCAGCGGTGACCTTTCCCTGTTCTACGGTGTGCTTTAACAGGGCGTGAATGCGAGGATCGGCATTGAGGTTATCAGCCCCAGGCTGGCCACCCGGTAGCACTACCATATCAAATGCTTGTTGAGCCACTTTATCCAGGGAAGTATCAGGAATCAAGCGGGTACCCCGGCTCGCAGTCACTACCTGCTCATCAAGGCCCGCTGTAACGACCTGGATTCCTGCGCGCCGTAGTAGGTCAATGAGGGTGATAGCTTCAAGTTCTTCACAACCTTGGGCCAAGGGGATAAGAACCTTGATCATTAGCGACCTCCTTTTTCATCCGCTAAAAAGATCTTAAGGACTTCCTTGTCCTTTGATTTCCATACTGCGGGTCTACCCTGAGATGTGGGACTTGCTCTGTTCCCGGTATTTATTGGTATTGTTGACCTGCTGCTAGGATGCTCAGTCCCTTGAGTAAGTTTAATGCTTCATACAAAGGATAGTCTTCCGTAGCGAGGGAATTTTTATTGTCTTCTTTTTGTGAATTGTCTTTTGTTTCTTCCATTTTATTCCCATTGCTGAGGTGGCGGGAAAGATCCGATTCTCTGACTGGATTAAAATCAGAAGGAGTAGAAGCTGAAACCTTTACGCTTTCAAGTTCAATGTCCGGGACAATTCCTTCAGCTTGGATGGAGCGTCCAGAGGGAGTGTAATAGCGGGCAGTGGTAAGTTTCAGCGCAGTGTTTTCTGTGAGTGGTAAAATAGTCTGGACCGACCCTTTGCCAAAAGTGCGTGAGCCGACTACTACTGCCCGACGATGATCCTGAAGGGCTCCAGAGACGATCTCTGAGGCGGAGGCTGAGCCTCCATTTACCAAAACTACCATAGGTGAATTGTTCAGGATATCACCAGAAGTGGCCCGAAATCTCTGTTCTGACTCCAAATCTCTACCTTCTGTATAGACAATAAGGCCCTTTTCTAAAAAGGCATCAGAAACTTCTACTGCAGCACTAAGGACCCCCCCTGGATTGTTACGTAGGTCTAGGATCAAACCTTTAAGCTTCCCACCATTTTCCTCTTTGAGTTTTTCAATAGCTTTCTGAACATTGGGTGGTGTTTGGGTTTGGAACTGGCTAATACGGATATACCCATAACCTTCTTCCAAAGTCCTATTTTTAACGCTTTTAACTTTGATAACGGCGCGAGTGATGGTGAATTTTAGAGGTTGTTCTTCACCCTCTCGGATGATAGTCAAGACGATATCTGTACCTGGTTTACCGCGCATTCGCTGCACTGCCTCGCTGAGGCTCATGCCCTTTACCGGAGTGTCATCGATGCGGATGATGAGATCCCCCGCCTTGATGCCTGCTTTTTGGGCCGGAGTATCATCGATAGGGGCAACTACACGGACAAAGCCATCTTCCATGCCAACTTCGATACCAAGCCCTCCAAATTTGCCGGAAGTTCCAATGCGAAGTTCCTTGAAGGATTCAGGGTCTAAGTAGGCAGAGTGGGGATCCAGGCCAGCGAGCATCCCGCGGATAGAATCCTCAATTAGCGTTTTGTCATCTACTAATTCGACATAACTACGCTTAATCTGCCCAAATACCTCTGAAAAGATCCGTAACTCTTCTAGAGGTAAAGGTTTCGATTCGTCCTCCGAGCGTTCAGCCAGGACCATTTGTCCAAAAACCAGGCTTACACCTAAGATAAGACCCACGGTCATTATCAATAAATCGCGTTTTGAGAATGGCATGTATCTATCGTTCCTGCGAGAAAGCGCTTAATCCAGCCAGATCGAGGATATATTTCGGATGCTAAATTTATGGTGCCTTATAGCTTTGATAATCCCGATTTTATCTAGCAAGGTCGTTTAGCCTCTATCCTATAGAGGGTAGGTTGTTCTACTCTTTTGACCATTAAAATTAAGATGGTTTCATAGTCTGGATAATAGAGAAAGGTCGGCTTCTCTTGCTAGCGAAGCGCAAAATAAACTCCTATCTGCGGGTATCCGCCGCTATAATCCTTGGATTAGCATCTTCTCTACTATCGACCCCATCCCCGAGTACCTTGAAAAACGGCTAGCTATATTCATATAGAGAACTCTCCTGACGTGGAAACCTCTCAATTTATCGGGGTGGATTTATATCCCCGTAATCCACTATACAATAATAGCCTATAATTGCGTAACCATTCAGTAAAACGGCCTGTTGGGGTGAGAGCGTTCAACGCCACAGCTCATGGCAGGATCTCATGCTGACCGTAGCTCGATCAAGCGGTGTTCGCTCATCTCAGGCGGCGGTTCAATACCTATCAGGTAAAGCATGGTTGGAGACACATCTGCGAGACTACCCTTGGCGCTGACAATAGCGGATCGTTTGCTCGCAAAAATAAGAGGTACCCCATTGTGGGTATGGGCGGTGTGAGGCTGGTTGCTTTGGGCATCGTACATTTTTTCGGCGTTGCCATGATCAGCGGTAATAATTAACTCGCCGCCGGCAGATTGGAGTGCGGCCCATACCCGCCCTAAGCATTGATCAAGGGCCTCAATTGATTTGACTGCAGCATTGAAGTTCCCCGTGTGACCGACCATGTCTGGGTTGGCGTAGTTGCAGATAATGACATCGTATTTGCCGCTCTCAATCGCTTCTACCAGACTATCCGTAATCTCCACTGCGCTCATTTCGGGCTTTTGGTCATAGGTAGCGACTTGAGGCGAGGGAATAAGAATTCGATCTTCCCCCTCAAAAGGCTGTTCCCTTCCCCCATTAAAAAAGAAGGTCACATGGGCATATTTTTCGGTTTCTGCAATCCGTAACTGGCGCAGGCCTGATTCAGCAAGTACTTGGCCCAAGGTATTCTTAGGCTTTTCACTTGGGAATGCCACTGGAATATCAAAGTCCTTACTGTACTCCGTGAGGCTGACGAATTGGGCTAAATTTGGCCAGTAAGTGCGCTTAAAGCCAGTGAAGTTAGGCTCGATGAAAGCGCGAGTAATTTGCCGTGCGCGGTCGGAGCGGAAATTCATAAATATGACCACATCACCATCCTCTACTCGAACGGGTGCTTTGCCAGGAGGTACTATCCGGGTAGCTTGGACAAACTCGTCAGTTTCACCCCGTTCGTAGGCCATGGCTAAAGCCTGTTCAGCGTTTTCTGCTTCATATTCCGCCTGGCCGGCAGCAATAAGATTATAGGCGGCCTGAATACGGGGCCAGCGATGGTCACGGTCCATTCCATAGTAGCGGCCAATAAGAGAGGCAAAACGGCCATGGCCAATCTCAGTGAATTTAGCTTGCATGGCTAAAATAGAGGCCTGGGCACTTTTGGGTGCTGTATCTCGACCATCAAGAAAGGCGTGCAAATAGACTTGATGACAGTGGCGCTTTACGGCGAGCTCCACCATAGCGTGAATATGCTCTTCGTGGCTGTGGACCCCACTGGGAGAGAGCAAACCGAGGATATGGACGGCTTTATCTGATTGGACAGCTTTATCAACGGCCTCAGTAAGCGTGTGATTGGTAAAAAAGGAATCCGTGCGGATAGCGCGATTGACTCGTGTATACTCCTGATATACGACACGCCCCGCACCTAAATTAAGGTGGCCCACTTCAGAGTTACCCATTTGTTCGTTGGGTAAGCCAACTTCGGCACCAGAAGCTCGGATCACTGTATGGGGATAATGATTCCATAAGGTATCCCAGACAGGGGTGTGCGCAGCCTGAATAGCGTTGGAAGTTGTCTCTTCACTATAGCCCCATCCATCTAAGATGACTAAGGTCAAAGGTCTAGGAGATATCGACATAGCGGTTGTTTATTTAGTACGTCCTCAAGTTTGCTCTAGCGATGGCAAAAGATTTTAATTAGCTTAAGCGCGGCATGATGATACATGGTTTTCTAATATCCGTGTATAATAAGCCGCTTTTAAAAAATGAGTGATTTTGTCCAAACCTCAGAGATAGAGTATTGATTTATGTCCCAGATTGATACGGTAGGCTAACTTACTAGGCCTGGAGCCGTTGAAGGATATGGGCATACTTGGCTTAGGGTCCGGAGACCTCCCTCTCTTTTTTGCCAAAGGAATCTCGGTTTATCCAAGGTGAGGAGTTAGCCCCCAATTATAGGGGGTATTACCCACCTGTTGTTTATTAATAATAATGCTGAGCATGTCTAGTCCGTATGCTCGATGAAGCCAACGACAAGTCTCAAACAGGTTATAAGCCTTTTGCCAGCGCTTCTGTTTCTTTATTCCTGTTTTTTTAAAACAATGCAGGATGCCCAGAAATAACATTCACACAGAACCCAGAATCGAAAAAATGTAAATTCCTTAGGGTTTAATTCTTTAGAATACCATAGATGGTAGCAAGCAAGATTAAGTTAATGATGCATGTTGAATTCTCAAGGAACCATTCGGGACTAGGGCTTGGAACTTTTATAACACATTCAGGTTAAAGCGATGCCCCCTCTTTGAATCTCGAAATTGAAGTAAAATGAAGGTTTTTTACCGTCTGTGACCCTGATACGATGCGACTACAAAATCTTTTTAGGGAATTTGCCGATCACCAAACCTGAGTAGCCGATAGTACAGAAACAGGATAACTAAATGGATACCAATCGCCTTTTTGAATTTCTCACCAACCACTGGATGTTGTCACTGCTGCTCGTGGCTATTTTGCTTGCCTTGGTTATTGATCCGGTGCTGCGTCGACTACGCGGGATTAAGAGCGTGTCTGCGGTTGAGGCCACGCGCTTGATCAATCAGGAAAACGCCCAAGTCATTGATATTCGGGAAGAAAAAGAATTCGATAAAGAGCATGTCCTGGATTCCCTACACCTTCCTTTCTCTAAGTTTCTTAAGCATTTAGATAGATTGGATAAATTCAAAGGTCGTCCCCTTTTGGTGATATGGGGAACAGGGCAGCGAGCATTCTATGTTGCCACGCAGTTGAGCAAGCGAGGGCATAAGGCCATTTATGTACTTCAGGGCGGGATCGAGACATGGAAAGAAGCGAACATGCCCTTATTTAGTGGTAATACGAAGGCCCATAGGATCAAAGCAAAGGTTCAGGCCGAAATACCTGCCCAGGCTGAAGCACCTGCCCAGGCCGAAGCACCTGCCCAGGCCGAAACACCTGCCCAGGCTGAAGCACCTGCCCAGGCCGAAACACCTGCCCAGGCCGAAACACCTGCCCAGGCTGAAGCACCTGCCCAGGCCGAAACACCTGCCCAGGCCGAAACACCTGCCCAGGCTGAAACACCTGCCCAAACCAAAGTGAGCAATCAGCCTAGAGTCAGTAAAAGGGCTAAGGGGGGCAAAGGAAAAAAGGCCAGGGGGAGCAAAAGGGCTAAAGCTAGGCGGAGTTAAACAATGCCAAAAGTCGTGATGTATACCACCGCATGGTGCCCTTATTGTATTGGAGCTCGGCGTTTATTAGATGATAAAGGGGTTGATTACAAAGAAATACGCGTTGATCTTGAGCCTGAACAGCGTGCCATTATGATCGCTAGAAGCCGCCGCCGGACTGTGCCTCAGATATTTATCGATGATCAGTCTATTGGTGGTTTTGATGATTTAGTACGACTCGAACAGGCAAGGGAACTTAATACGCTGTTAGGCCTTGCTTGAGATGAGCAATGGTCCGAGGGGGCTTTTTTTAAACATATGAGCTTTTGACAGGATGGACCAAATGGCAGAAGAAAGCGCAAGTCAACAAACTGACGAACAAAATCAACAAGCCCAGTTCGTTATCCAGAAGATTTATGTGAAAGATATTTCTTTCGAAACTCCAAATTCTCCCCAGGTTTTCACTCAAGAATGGAAGCCTGAAGTTAATCTTCAGCTTAGTAATGAAAATAAGCGCATCTCTGAAAATATATATGAGGTGGTATTGTCGCTAACCGTGACAGCGAAACTCGGTGATCAAACAGCCTTTCTTGCTGAGGTTCAGCAAGCAGGTATTTTTACGCTCAATGGTTATAGTGATCAGAATCTGGGACCTTTACTAAGTAGCTATTGCCCTAATATCCTCTTTCCCTTTGCTCGAGAGGTAGTAGCAGATCTAGTGACCAAGGGTGGTTTTCCGCCGCTACTATTGGCACCCATCAACTTTGACGCACTCTATGCCCAACGAATAAAGCAGCAGCAACAACGCCAATCGGCCGAGGCGGCTGAAATTCGGCATTGACCTTTTGGTTAATTCTTTACCAGTGCTACCTCAAAACGACAGCAAGTGCTCAAAAACCCTGGTGGTCGGTGCAGGTTCCTGGGGCACCGCCTTAGCTATTTTACTTGCTCGCAACCGGGTGCCTACGCTGCTATGGGCGCGAGACTCGGCTCAAGTAGCGGCCATGGTCCGTACCCGCCAAAATGATCATTACTTGCCGCAAGTATCTTTCCCTCCGTCTCTAGAGCCGGTTGCAGATTTGGAAGCAGCATTGCCACAGACGGAACAAGTCCTTGTGGTCGTTCCAAGCCATGGTTTCCGGTCAGTATTAGAGCGTTTAGCTGGGCATTTACCCGATGGTGTCCCCCTATCCTGGGCAACTAAGGGTTTAGAACCCGGTACGGGCCGACTGTTGCATGAGGTCGCGGCGGAAGTTTTGGGTCCTGGATGGCCAATGGCTGTGGTGTCGGGACCTACCTTTGCTCATGAAGTCGCTGCCGGGTTACCAACAGCAGTAACGGTAGCTGCTACCGAATCGGCGGTAGCTACCCGACTTGCTAGCTGTCTTCATGGAGAAACTTTTCGGGTTTATACCAGCGATGACCTCATCGGCGTACAATTGGGAGGAGCGGTAAAAAATGTCCTTGCCATTGCGGCGGGGATTGGCGATGGTTTGGGGTTTGGTGCCAATACCCGGGCGGCCTTGATTACCCGCGGGCTTGCAGAACTGATGCGTTTTGCCCTTGCTTATGGAGCCCAAAGAGAGACGCTGATGGGATTATCAGGGTTGGGTGATTTGGTATTGACCTGCACCGATAACCAATCCCGTAACCGGCGCCTTGGTCTGGCTTTAGCTCAAGGAAAGCGGTTGGACGAAGCTCTAGCGCTCATTGGCCAGGCCGTGGAGGGGGCAGCAGCTGCCAAAGTAGTGGTCGCAAAGGCCAAACAGCTTAATGTCGAGATGCCCATTGCAGAGCAAATTTACCAGGTATTGTACGCTGGACGGGCACCTCGACAAGCGGTTGAAGCCCTTTGTAGCCGGGAACAAAAACCCGAATATGTATAAAAGAGGTGTTTGCTTAATGAGAAGCAGTAGTCGCCACCGAGCTTCGTGGCTAAGGCTCCCTTTTTTTCTCATTTTTGTCCTGAGCCTAGTGGCTTGTGGTGGCGGCTCGGCAATCAAAGAGGAGGCAGAAGACAGCGAAGGGGGTCGTGTTCTCTGGGAAGCAGGTGAGCAATATGTGCGCCTCAACTCCAGCGATAGGGTAGTGAATAATCAGCATCCAGCGGCAGTGACTACAGAAGAGATGCGTGCTGCTTTGGAATCACTCTTTGTTCCAGAGCGGCGCTTTATTAGAAAAAAATTAAATCCTGTCTTCTCCCCAGGCGAAATCCAAGTACTCAGTGCAGCTTTGGCCCAAGGTTTGGCTTTAGCTCGGCCCGATCAAGATGTTACCTTTGTAAGCATTGGCATTCACCAGGGAACCTTTACCAAGGTCCGTAAGGCCAATACGGGGCGGGTATTTTTTAAAGACGATAAGCTTCATATTATTTTTGGCATGCTTCATCATGAGGTCCGCGACCAGGATCGTGAGACTGGGGCGCAGATTGATCGGCGCTTGCATCCTTTTGTGGTGGGTTCCCGCCTTTACGAAACGAAGCTTTCGTATCCTATTGCTTTGGAGGAGGGCCAAGCGTTTTACTTGGATCCAGAGAGTGGCGAGGAAAGAGAAGACTGGCTAGTGCTGGATATTCCTACCCTTGTTGCCAAAACCAGCCAAAAAACTCCAGATGAGCAGCTTGACCCGACTCTTTTGGAGGATATTGCACGTAGCAAACAGGAGACTCAAAATCTCAAGGAAGATCTTGCCAATGTCAAGGAAGTCTTATTCGAGCTCAAGGAGGACTTGCTAGAGCTCCAACGGGGAGGGAGTTATGCGACGATTGAGGCCCGTCTTCAATCCTTGAAGAAGCTCTATGATAATGGGCTCATTAGCCGTGATGAGTACCAGGTTAAACGCCGGGAACTGCTGAACGAGCTATAGGCGAGCCCGCCGGTCTCGCAAGCTAAAGCCCAGTAAGGGTGGGTCTATCCCCCGAGTCAGGGCAAGAATCTTGAAAAGTTCGCCCATCTCGCTGGGAAGGGTGAGGCGTTTGATCTGATTGCTGGTTTCCAAAGCGTGGTATCCTCCTGCTGCGATTTCAGCCATCGCTAATTCATCCAAACCGCAGGCCAGCAAGAAGTCAGCTTGGGAACAATAACCCGCGACCCTAAGCCCGCTGTTATGGCCTGCCTCGGCGAGGGCAGTAAAATCCACATGGGCGGTAATATCTTGTAATCCTGGTAAGATCAGCGGGTCTGGATGTGCCCGATGGCGATAATGGCACATGAGGGTTCCAGTTGTTCGATCCGGGTGATAATACTCTTTCCGGGGAAAGCCATAATCGATAATGAGCAGCATTCCTTGTTGTAAACGGTAAGCAATTTCAGCCACCCAGCTCTCCATGGCTAAATTGACTTCAGACGTGTAGTGGCTTACCTGTTTAAGCAACAGACGTATCTCGGTGGCGCGCTCTTTAAGTCGAGCATGGCTGAAAGGGCCTTTTTTCCAAACAAAGGTATCTCCCTCATAGCCTACATGGCGTTCCCAACTGTGCTCATCCTCTAGCTGAAAGCAATGTACAGGCATGGCATCACAGACCTCGTTGGCAAGCACCAATCCCTGAATGTTATCGGGTAGACGGTCTAACCAGCTTACTTTTGAGGCGAGGTGAGGAACTTGCTGTTGCAGCGTCTGTTGCTGCCGTTGGCGTAACTCGGCGCTAAGTTCCAAGATGAAATACTGTTCTGGTAGGTTACCTCGGTTGTCCAGCTCAGCTAGCAAATCGGCGGCCATGCAGCCCGATCCCGCCCCAAATTCCAAGATGTCACCTGATCCGAGCAACTCTAAAATTTGCTGGCATTGGCGAGAGAGACAGCGGGCAAAGAGGGGGGAGAGTTCAGGAGCAGTGGTAAAATCACCGGAAGCGCCTAACTTGTGCAGACCTGACATGTAATAGCCTAAACCCGGTGAATAAAGCGCTAGCTCCATAAAGCGGGCAAAAGAAATTTGACCACCATTTTGCTCAATAGCCTCCCGGATGAAACTTTGCAATTTTTGGCTATGGGCTAAGGCCGCCGGATTAGGGCGAGGAAGAGAGTCTCTGCGGTGATGTGGGGAAACCATGGGCAGGAGGTTAAGTACCTATGACTAAAATATGAGGTGTTTTAGAAGCGAGCCGGTGGTGTTCCGCAAACCCGTTTTTCCTCCTTGAAAAAAGGCTTATAGGTTCAAGTCGGTTGGCCATAAATGGTTTGAGGATTTATCAACGGCAGCCCAGAGATCGGCATAAGATTTGTTTAGAACAGGGTGATGCCGGTGGGGCGCAATCTCTGCTAGGGGCTGGAGTACAAAAGCATAATTAAGAATATCATCCCTGGGGATTTGGAGCCCTGGCTCATTGATGACTAAGTCATTGTAAAGTAGGAGATCCAAATCGAGAACTCGGGGGGCGAAGCGGGGACCACCACGCTTGCGGCCGCAGGCCCGCTCAATCTCATGGAGGGCATGGGCGATTGTTTGGGGTGGCTCATTGGTATCAAAGCCGATTACCGAATTGTAAAAATTATCGCCTTGAAATCCTACTGACTCGCTTTCAAATACCCGTGAAATGATAAGCGATCCATAGCGGCGGCGGAGCGCATTGACTCCAGCACGGATATTGTTCTCCCGGTTGATGTTGCTGCCTATACTAACATATGCACGGGCCATAATGTTTAAGGCTGTGCTGGCTCCTTGGGCTGGCAGCGCTCGATAATAACTCCTACACCTCGAGCACCGCGCACGGCGCCTTGCTTGTCCACCTTAAGGCGCAGCCAAGAAACTCCAAATTCATTTAATATAATCTGCGCCGCACGTTCTGCCAAAGTTTCCACCAATAGAAATTCGCTATTGCCGACGAAGTCTATCATTCGTTTGGCCACTGCTTTGTAGTCGAGGGTGTCCTCAATGTTATCGCTGGCAGCGGCTTTGGCGACATCGGTGGCCATTTCTAAATCCAGGGAAATCGTCTGCTTGATTCGACGCTCCCAATCATAAATACCAATCACAGTATCAATACGTAAATCGTTTAAATAGACGATGTCCATTGCATTTCAACAAGTAGTATAGCCGGTAACACAGAGTATCAATATAATGGATATCTTTAGCCAGGAAATTGCCCAGGCTCAGATAGAGAAAACGACCAATCATAACATGCTGACTACTTTAATTCTGCTGCTCATAGGTTATGTTGTAGGATCCTTATCCAGTGCTATTATCGTGGCACGATTGGCGGGTTTAGGAGATCCCCGCGCTCAAGGATCGGGAAATCCTGGTGCGACTAATATTTTGCGCTTGGGCAGTAAGCGGCTCGCAGCGGTAGTGCTCCTTGGGGATACCCTCAAGGGGATTTTTCCCGTGTGGTTAGCAGGGGGAATGGGAGTCGAGGCCTGGGTTATTGCTGGAGTAGGATTAGCGGCCTTCTGGGGTCATCTCTATCCGCTATTTTTTGGGTTTCATGGGGGTAAGGGAGTGGCCACCGGTTTAGGGGTATTGCTAGGCTTTTCTTGGCCCCTTGCCCTAGCCGTGCTGAGCATCTGGCTGCTGGTGTTTTGGCGCTGGCGAATCTCATCTCTTTCAGCACTTTGCGCAGCTGTGCTTGCCCCTTTCTTGGCGTGGTGGCTAGTACCGGAGACCGCAATTAGAGTGGCAGTCACCGTCCTGATGGTGTTTTTGCTTTGGCGTCATCAAGATAATATTCGACGTTTGCTCAGCGGCCAGGAAGGCCGTTTAGACAAATCGAGTTAAATCTCTGGCAAACTATCCAAGGGCCATCTCGCCTGGGCCTTAAATCCAAGGCCGGCGTGCTCTCCAGCTAAAAGACGTTGACAGCCAGCGAAAGCAATCATGGCCCCGTTATCGGTACAAAAAGCCAACCGTGGATAATAGATTTGGGCATTTTCCTGGGCTCCCATAACCTTAAGCCGTTCTCGGAGCGCTTGGTTGGCGCTAACCCCACCAGCGACGACCAGACGCTTGAGTCCTGTTTGTTGCAAGGCCCGGCGGCATTTGACGGTGAGGGTCTCCACGACGGCATCCTGAAAGGCCCGGGCAATATCGGCGCCAGCTTCAGGTCCATTCTCGTGCAAGGTGTTGAGGGCATAGGTCTTTAGCCCGCTAAAGCTAAAGTCTAAACCTGGACGGTCGAGCATAGGACGTGGGAAATGAAAACGATCCGGATTCCCCTGTTCGGCAAGTTTGGCCAGGGCGGGTCCTCCTGGATAGCCCAGCCCAAGGAGTTTTGCTGTCTTGTCAAAAGCTTCCCCCACCGCATCATCAAGGGATTCGCCGAGCACCTGGTAAGCCCCAATACGGCTTACCGCTATCAGCATGGTGTGGCCTCCGGAGACGAGGAGCGCGCAAAATGGAAAATCAGGGGGGTCAGCTTCTAACAGGGGAGAGAGTAAATGCCCTTCCATATGATGGACGGCAAGCGCCGGTTTACCCCAGGCCCAGGCCAGGCTGCGACCCACTGCAGCCCCTACTAATAGGGCACCGATTAGCCCTGGGCCTGCGGTATAGGCAACACCGTCAATATCTCGCTTGTGAAGGCCTGCCTGGTCTAGCACCTTGCGAAGCAAGGGTAATAACTTGCGAATGTGATCCCGGGAGGCCAATTCCGGGACAATCCCACCGTAGTCAGCATGGAGTTCTGCCTGACTGTAGAGGACATGGGCCAACAGTCCCCGCTTGCTGTCAAAAATGGCAACTCCTGTTTCGTCACAGGAAGTTTCAATTCCAAGTATGCGCATGGGTTTTATAGAGGGCCGGGAGCATCAGTTTTGTTGGCAAATCCTTTTTGCATTTTTGGCTTGTAATTCGTAGAATCCGCAAACTTTAACTCAAGAGTAAGTTTTTTCCTATACTAGTTGTAAGTTAACAGAGGAGATTTTATGCCAAGCATCCGAGTAAAAGAGAACGAGCCTTTTGATGTTGCTATTCGTCGCTTCAAGCGGACTTGTGAAAAGGCAGGCGTTTTATCGGAAGTCCGACGCCGGGAATTTTATGAAAAGCCTACGGCTGTTCGCAAGCGTAAAGCCGCAGCTGCAGTCAAGCGCTCCATGAAGAAGTTAGCACGTGAGAGAGCACGCCGAACCCGCCTCTATTGAATCTATTTACCCTCCTTGCCGTTTGACTGAAATTTTTTAATGGTGACTGAAATGGGTTCACTGAAAACACGCTTACAGGAAGAAGTGAAGGCTGCTATGCGGGCTAAAGATAAAGCTCGGCTGGGAGTCTTGCGGATGGTAATGGCGACCCTTAAGCAGTTTGAAGTAGACACCCGTGAGCCTTTAGAAGATACGCAAATCATTGCACTGTTAGAGAAAATGCTGAAACAGCGGCGTGAGGCTTTGGAGCAATACGAAGCCGCGGGAAGAGAAGATTTGGCTGAAAAAGAGCGTTTTGAGTTGGAGGTGATTCAAAGTTATATGCCAACGCCACTCAGCGAGGCTGAAATTGAACAGCTCATTGAGGAGGCGATTAGGCAGTCTCAGGCGGCGACAATAAAGGATATGGGCAAGGTAATGGGGATTCTGAAACCCCGCATACAGGGCCGCGCCGATATGGCGGTGGTGAGCGCTAAAGTCAAGTCGCGATTAACGGCAGCGCCTAGCTGACTTTGGATTCCCTCGACAAGCTTTTAATATTCAGCTATTTTTTGTCCGGATAGGCACTATATTTGTTAATGTTTTTGTGTCTGTTTCTATGCCTAGGTACTAGGGGGTATGGGGGAGCGGATCCCGCAAGAGTTCATTGACGAGCTGGTGGCGCGTACGGATATCGTGGAATTGATAGATTCCCGTATTCCTTTACGCAAGGCTGGCCGCGAATATGTTGCCTGTTGTCCTTTTCACAACGAAAAGACCCCATCCTTTACGGTTAGCCCACAAAAACAGTTCTATCACTGCTTTGGTTGTGGTGTCCATGGGACGGTCATCGGTTTCTTAATAGCCTTTGACCGTCTTAGTTTTATTGAGGTGGTAGAGGAACTAGCGCAACGGGTGGGAATGACTATTCCCCAGGGTTCCGGTTCAACCCCTCGCAGTTGCCACCAGGGCCTGTATGAAGTGTTGTCCTATACTGCAGAGTTTTACCAGCAGCAGCTAAAAATAGGGGTCCATCAGGGGCGAGTCAAAGCTTATTTGCGGGAACGGGGTCTAAGCCACTCTATTATTACTGAGTTTGGACTGGGTTTTGCCCCCTCCCGTTGGGATGCATTGCTACGCCATATGCCATTGCCGCTTAGATCCCATCTTCAGACAGCGGGTTTAGTGATCGATAAAGGGAATGGCCGTTGTTACGATCGGTTTCGAGATCGGATAATGTTCCCCATTCATGATTATCGGGGGCGAGTGGTTGGCTTTGGCGGTCGTCTTTTGGGTGAGGGATCTCCAAAATACCTTAATTCACCTGAAACGCCGTTATTTCATAAAGGGCGGGAGCTTTATGGCTTGTACCAAGTACGACAATCAGTCCGCCACTGTGATAGGTTGTTGGTAGTGGAGGGGTACATGGATGTCTTGGCCTTGGCTGAGCATAATATTCGTTATGCTGTGGCGACCTTAGGAACGGCAACTACTTCGGATCATTTGACCCAGTTATTCCGGATGACGTCAGTGGTCGTATTTTGTTTTGACGGAGATCGAGCTGGCTACCGAGCAGCTTGGCGGGCGCTGGAAACAACACTTCCCTTATTGAGTCAAGGACGGCAGGTGCAGTTTTTGTTTTTACCTCAAGGAGAAGATCCGGATACCGTAGTGCGCGCTGAGGGTCAGGTTGCTTTTGAGGCCCGCCTTGAAAAGGCTACGCCATTATCAGATTTTTTGCTAAATAGTTTGCGGCAAAAGGTTAACCTTGGCAGTATGGATGGACGGGCACGCCTAGTAGAATTAGCCCGGCCCCTTGTATCTAAGATCCCGTCAGGGGTTTATCGGGATATGTTGCTTGCTCGTCTAGCGGAAGTTGCCCGCGTAGATCAGGCAGCTCTCACTCGTCACTTAAGTCAAGGAAAAGTTTCCCCAGTAGTGCCCCCTCGGCGGTTGGCTCGAGATATGGCGCCTCTAGCACGAAAAGCAGTGGCTATTTTGCTCCAGCGACCTAATTTAATTCAATCGGTAGAGGAGAACTTCTCCTTGCGGGGATTAGAGGGGACAGGGGCAAAATTACTCCAGGAGTTGATTGAATTATTGCAAAGCAGTCCACATTTAAATACGGCAGCCTTGCTTGAACGCTGGCGGGATTCGGAAATGGGTCGATATCTGGAGCAATTAGCTAGCTGGGAATTATTTTTGACTGATGAGAATATGGTATTGGAGTTACAAGCCGCTTTAAAGCGTTTGCAGGCCCAAGCAGCGGAGCAGCGGATGACAATGCTTTCCAATCAGCCTTCCTTGACTGCTGCGGAGCAACAAGAGTTACTTGCTTTGCTGGCGGCCAAGTAGGTCTACCTGGTATGTAAAGCTTGGCTAGGCAGTTAAGGTGAAAATAGTGTATACTTTTCAGATTTGGTTTTCGGTTTAGCAGGTAGTTATTTTTGAGCCTCTTGATAGCAAGTTGAGAATATGGAGCAAGATCGCCAGTCACAATTAAAGCTCTTGATCGCTAGGGGTAAGGATCGGGGGTATCTATCCTACAGCGAAGTGAATGATCACTTGCCTGACGATGTCATCGATCCAGAACAGATCGAAGATATCATTACTATGTTCAATGACATGGGTATTTCCGTGCATGAAGATATGGCGGAAGCAGATGCCCTAGCCATTATGGATGCCGCTGTTGCCGATGAGGAGGCCGCTGAGGAAGCCGCTGCCGCCCTGGTCTCTGTGGATGGAGAGTTTGCCCGGACTTCGGATCCGGTCCGCATGTATATGCGGGAAATGGGCAGCGTCGAGCTTTTGACCCGAGAAGGGGAGATTCGCATTGCTAAGCGGATCGAAGAGGGAATGCGTCAAGTTCATACTGCCCTTTCTCTTTTCCCTGGTAGTGTCGCTGAATTATTGCGCCAATATGAAAGGGTGGAGACAGGTGAAACCCGCTTGGCTGACATGATTTCCGGATTTCATGAGTCAGAGGAAGAGGATATCAAGGAAGCTATTGCGGAAGAGGAGGCTGTTGCCGACTCGGCTGAAGATAGTGCAGAGGAAGAAAATGATGGCGGTCCTGATCCTGAGAGGGCCCGGGAACAGTTTATCCAACTGCGTGAATTGCACCAGTTGCGCCAGGAAGCCGCTTCCAAGGACGATAGTAAAGCGCTAGCTGAGCTATCGGAGGTAATGAGCGAATGTTTCCTCCAATTCAAGCTCGTACCTCGTTTGTCTCACCAGTTGATAGAAAACCTCCGTGCAGTAGTGGCAAAGATTCGTGCGCTTGAGCGGACTATCATGCAAATTGCGGTGAATCAAGCACATATGCCGCGCCAGGATTTCTTATCTTCATTCCAAGGGCAGGAAACGAACCTGACCTGGGTAGAAAAGCATATTCGGGCGAAAAAACATTATTCTTCCGTACTCAGAAAAAAAGGGGAGGCGATTCGACAAGCTCAAGAGAAGCTTGTTGCCCTAGAGCGGGAAGCGGGCATGAGTATTGCCGAGATTAAGGAGGCTAATCGCTCCTTGTCTATTGGGGAAGCACGGGCTCGACGGGCGAAAAAGGAGATGGTCGAGGCAAATTTGCGCTTGGTAATCTCCATCGCCAAAAAATATACTAACCGTGGCCTCCAGTTTTTGGATTTAATCCAGGAAGGCAACATTGGTCTCATGAAAGCGGTTGATAAATTTGAATATCGCCGTGGTTATAAGTTTTCCACTTATGCTACTTGGTGGATAAGACAGGCAATTACCCGCTCAATTGCTGATCAAGCCCGCACTATCCGGATTCCAGTACACATGATTGAGACTATCAATAAGCTCAACCGCGTCTCACGCCAAATGTTACAAGAAATGGGCCGGGAGCCAACCCCCGATGAGTTGGCTGAGCGGGTGGATATGCCGAAAGATAAAGTGCGGAAGGTTCTGAAGATTGCTAAAGAACCTATCTCAATGGAAACTCCCATTGGCGACGATGAAGATTCCCACTTGGGAGATTTTGTCGAGGATACTGAGGTTATGTCCCCGCCTGATGCAGCGATCTTCTCCGGCTTGCGGGAAACCACGCAACAAATATTGGCGGGTTTGACCCCACGCGAAGCTAAAGTGCTGCGGATGCGCTTTGGGATTGATATGAACACCGACCATACTCTGGAAGAAGTGGGCAAGCAGTTTGATGTAACCCGGGAGCGAATCCGCCAGATTGAGGCTAAGGCCCTGCGTAAATTGCGCCATCCTTCCCGTTCGGAGCAGTTGCGCAGCTTCTTGGACATGGAGAGCCAGTAACCTAACAGAAGATATTATTGGGCCTATAGCTCAGTCGGTAGAGCAGGGGACTCATAATCCCTGGGTCGTAGGTTCGAGTCCTACTGGGCCCACCAAAAAGAATCAGCGGTTTATGCAACCATGCAGGGCCGCTGTTTTTGTTTATGTAAGCAGAAAGTAAGCACCAGAAGGAAAAATAGCCACCCCAGCGGCTAACCGCTTAGCCGCCATCGCTCTGATCCGCCAGGGGGTAATCTCTCTATTGTCGGGGTGTTTTCCCATCTACTCCATTCCACCAGGGCAATAAGTACACTTACCCTATAAAAAAAGGGCACACAGCAAAGGAGCTACGTGCCCATTACTTACTTATGCCCGTATTAAGGGAAGGTGCGGTTAATGAGCCGAATTAACGCGCACCTAAAATTAAAAATAGTTTTTGCTTGGACATGTGCAAATTCACTTGCCCAAAGTGTGATATGGATCACATTTTAAGCGCATAAGGCAAAAAATAGCCCGGGGGAGAGCCAGGCTAGGGTATGGACGCTGGAATTCACCACGAAACTTCCGCCTCGTGGCCAGGCGGTGTGAGTGAAACTCTTATATATGAGTGTATCTCCTGCTTGGGTGTTGCGAGACAAACCGGTGGCTTGCGCCACGGCAAAGATCCCAGCCTAGCCCATCATGCTCGCTTCAGTCGCCACCCAGCACCTTTTGCTCCTCTCGTCCAAGAGCGGAGCGAGAGACTCGTATTTGGTACGGATTTGGAGAACAGTCTCCACTTTTGCCATAAGGGTGGTTATAAAAGTAACTTGAATTTGCTCAAGTTATTTCTTGACAATGCTTAAGGATAAGTTAAAAAAGGATGGCATCCCTAAGAAACATTGGCCGCAATTACCCGAGCTAATACAAAGTACAGGTTTTAACTGGTTGGCTACCCGTGCCAAAAAGCTTGGTTTTGTAGTTCAGGAAAGCCAGGTAAACGTCGATGGCTACCGGCAATATCGCTTGCATAAACACCGACAGAGTCGACCGATACGCTTCAGCACCCTAGAGTTTAATGGTGTCCTAACCGTAGCCGATCCAAAGCGTTTCCAACAGACCTTATATGAAGGTATAGGTCCAGCCAAAGGGTTCGGGTGTGGGCTATTAATGGTAAGACGGATTTAATCATGCTTATTAATTCCCATTCCATTGAAGTGACCGGGTGAAAAATTGATGAACGAAATTATTTTTATTGTGGAAGAAGCCCCTGAGGGTGGATACCAAGTGCGGGCGCTTGGGGAATCGATTTTACCGAAGCCGATGATTTGGAAAGCCTGCATGCTCAAGTACGGGAGGCTGTATCTTGCCATTTTGAGGAAGACGAAGCCCCAAAAATAATTCGTCTCCATTTTGTCAAAGAAGAAGTCATTGCGCTGTAAAGCTTCCTCGTGACGTTAGCGGGACTGACTTAGTAAAAGCCCTCCATCGAGTTGGTTATCGAGTGACTCGGCAGACAGATAGCCATATTCGACTGACCAGAGAAGGAGAAGGTGCTCGACAACATCATATTACTATCCCCAACCATAGCCTATTGAGGGTGGGAACGCTATCTGCCATCATTACTGATGTTGCCACGAATTTAAGAATTTCCAGGGATGAGACGATAAAGCATCTATTTGGCTAATTATTTAATTAGTTAGTGGATGGATCCAATATGCTTTCGCCTCTCAAGCCGATCGCTATGAAAGAATGTGTATATCTCTTAGTACATTCGCTTCTTATGAAAAAGGGTGTTTATTTTTCCTATACACTATGCCGCCCACTTTTCCTGGTCGTGTCTCGCGGTCTGTTTCGATAATGCGAGCTCCGAACCTGCTCGTGTCGAGGGCATCCAAACGGGGCCTTTGGGTTCGCGCCATTAGCGTAGACCCGATCTCGGCGCTGGTCGAGACTCGCGACGGGTCAGGCTTGGGCTCGATCTCGCCCAATCCGAGCCCAAGCTCCCTCAGTCTCGCAGACATACGGTGCCGATTCGCTCTCCCGGGCGTAGCGCGCGAGCACTTTTCATGCTGCGGCGCGCCTGGCTCGCCCGCGCTGGTACGCAGCTTGCTAATTCCTCGAAGCAAGAAACCCGCTATCCAGCAGGGCCGCGAGGCGTTCGCCAGGGCCCGGAGCATGGACCGTATCGGGCTGTCACTATAATGGAAGAGAAAACCCTCTTCGAGTTCTCCCCCTATCACGTGCTGATGGCCGCCGCGGGCGCGGCTATCTTTTTGGCGCACTGGCTGCCACGGCTATTATCGCTGCGTGCTGCCTCGTCGTCTGCGCTCCTCATGGTGCTCGGGCTCGCCGCCTACCTTGTGGTGCCGGGCATGCCGGCGGCCTTCGATCCAACGGCGTCGCCGCGGCTCTGGGAGGTGACGAGCGAGATCGTGCTGATCGTGGTGCTCTTCTCCACCGGGCTCCGGATCGATAACGTCCGCGACTATCGACTCTGGCGGCCGACGATCCGCCTGCTCGCCATCGCCTTGCCCGCGACCATCTTTGTGATCGCGGTGATGGGCTGGAGTCTGGCGGGCATGACGATCGCGGGCGCGGTACTCCTCGGCGCGGCGCTCGCTCCGACTGACCCGGTGCTCGCGGGCGATGTGCAGGTGGGCCCGCCGCTTGAAGGGCGCGAGCACCCGCTCCGCTTCGCACTCACATCCGAGGCGGGACTCAACGACGGGCTCGCGTTCCCCTTTGTGTATCTGGGGCTGTGGTTCGCCTCCGAAGGCACGCAGCCCAGCGACTGGCTCTCGATCTGGCTGCTTCGCGACGTGCTCTACCGCATCGCAGTAGGCGTCGTCATGGGAGCGGCCGTCGGATGGCTCCTCGGCAAGAGCCTGTTTCACGCCCCGGGAGCGACGGGCCTCGCCCAGACCGGCCCGGGTGTGGTGGCGCTGGCCGCGGTGCTGCTCTGCTACGGCGTGGTCGAGCTGGCGGAGGGGTATGGTTTTATCGGATCGTTCGTCGCCGGCGTCATCTGCCGGCGCGTCGAGGAGAAGCACGAATTCCACCGCCGCCTGCATGCGTTCAGCGAGCCGATCGAGCACGCGGTGACGGCCATCTTGCTGGTCCTCCTCGGCAGCACGCTCCCCGATCTCTGGCCCGCGCTCAACTGGCGGCACGCGTTGATCGGCCTGGGCCTGCTCCTGGTAGTCCGCCCGCTGCTGGGCTGGCTCTCGCTCGCGCGTACCGAGCTCACGTCGCGCGAGCGCTGGCTCGTGGGCCTCTTCGGTGTGCGCGGTGTCGGCTCGATCTACTACTTGGCCTACGCCTCGAGCCACATTGAGTTCATCAACGAGAAGGAGCTCTGGGCGCTCGTCGTTTTCACGATCTTCGCCTCGGCGGTGATCCACGGCGCGACGGGGTTCCTGGTGGAGCGGGCGGCCGATAGGGTGAACTGCCAAAAGTGACATAAACCCCTTTTGTCAATTTTGGCAGTGACCCGTTATAGGTATTTATAAAAAAAAACTGCCTAGCCACTAACTGCCCCCAGTTCCACCACCTTAGCTCCCTCACGCACGCCGCCAGCTTTCAGCATGAAGTCAGTGATCTTCTGCATCGGTCCCCGTAGCCGCTCCACATCCACCACGATATAACCGGCGGTCACGTCATTGCCGTTTTTGTGGTTCAGTAGGGCCTTGACGGCATAGCCCGGAATGTCCAGGGCATCGGCCACAGTAGCGAAAGTGCGCCTTAAGTCATGGATACAAAACGACACCCCCGATTTACTTTCCACTTCTGCGATAGCGTAGCGCAGGTTCGATAAACGCCCCCTGGGGGTTTCAAACACATAGGAGCCAATCGTTTCAGTCCTGCGCCTGGAGAGCATATCCGCCAGGTAATCGGAGAGGGGGGAGGGTATGGGCTTGGCGATTCTTGGTGTCGTGGACCGTGAGAGTCTGCCACTTCAAGTCCACATCCTGCCAGCGTAACTCTAGGGCCTCAGTACGTCTAAGCCCCGTCAATAGCACCAGCATCAAATAGTCACGGGCAGCGGTGTTCTCAAGCTTTTGGACTGTCTGCATCCAGGGATTAAGTTCATGGGGCTTGATGACCGTGCGCCGCCGCTCTACCCAGTACCAGGTTCTCGCCTCGGATAGACGGTTGACAGGGTTATCCGTAAGGCCGGGTCCCAATAAAAAGCTTGCTAGCCACTCTTTGGCTTGGGTAGCCGGTCAATGACCGTCTTGGTGGGTTTTATATTCAGCCCCTTTTTAACCCTGTAAGTGCTCTGTAAGCACTCTATACAAAACTAAATAAAACTCAGTAAGGCTGAATATAAACTATAAGCAGCTGATAGTGAAAGGTATTAAAAGAGGATAAAACAAGGTGAGAACAGGTGGAAAGGTTTGTTTTAGGACTCATAATACGGGGGTCGTAGGTTCGAGTCCTACTGGGCCCACCAAAAAGAATTAGCGGCTTATGCAAAAAGCCGCGGCCGGCGCGATGGCGCCTGATACCGGGTTTTTCATCGTGAACGTATCGTTAGCCCGGCCTCTTCGGCTGCCAGTACCGAATCTGTGGCCATCGTGCCTGCCTCATTTGCCCTCACCTGACTTTCCTAATGTTGCCGCCATTCCTTTTAAAGTTTGCCTTTTCCTAGTCGCTCCAGCACATGCCGGGCCATGCCCGTGGCCAGTTCATTCTCTCCAAGAAAGATTTTCCCAGCATCCTCTTGCTTTAGCAGCCTGGCTTCTTCTTCGCTATGAGTGCGGACAACTGTCTCAATACCCGGATTGAGTGTACGCGCTATCTTAATCATTTGCCGTACATTCAGAGTGTCAGGAGTGGCTACCACCAACATCCTGGCTCGTGCAATATGGGCTTGAATGAGTACGGCTGGATCCGAGGCGTCTCCCGAAACGGCGGGTAACCCCTGTTCCCGTAATGCCTCGACTAGCTCACGGTTCTGTTCTGCAACTACATAGGGGATCCCTTTTTTAGTTAGCATATCCCCAATCCGTCGACCTACTCGACCATAACCCACCAAGACCACCTGCTTGGAGAGATACTTCTGCTCGGTCGACAGGGGGAGTTCGGCTAAGGGATCATCGGGCCGCTCAAGTATCCGGGCTAGGGCCGATCGGGATCGAATCCATCTCTGCAATGGCTCAATCGCCTTGAATACCATTGGGTTGAGAGCAATTGAGATTAAGGCACCGGCCAAAATTAAGCTTTGAGCTTCAACGGAGAGCAGCCCCAAACTTACGCCAAACCCAGCTAAAATGAAAGAAAATTCACCGATTTGAGCAAGACTAGCCGAGACGGTGAGTGCGGTATTCAAAGGGTAACGGAAGGTGAGAACTAGGGCTGCCGCCGCCAGTGATTTTCCCACAATAATGATGATCACGACGGCAAGTACTTGCAGTGGTTGTTCCATAAGAACAGCCGGGTTGAAAAGCATGCCTACCGAGACAAAGAACAGCACGGCAAAGGCATCCCGCAGCGGTAGAGATTCGGCAGCAGCCCGATGGCTGAGCTCAGATTCTCTCAACACCATGCCGGCGAAAAACGCACCTAGGGCAAAGGATACCCCAAATAGGGCCGTAGCCCCGTAAGCGATACTCACGGCTGCTGCCACCACGCATAGGGTGAAGAGCTCGCGCGAGCCTGTATCTGCTATTTGCCACAAAAGCCAAGGGAAAAAGCGGCGTCCCACGATGAGCATCAGCGCAACGAATGCTGTTACCTTCCCTAGAGTGACCACCAGTGTCCACCATAGTCCCGTGTCTCCAGCATAGGGTGTATTCCCTCCAAGCCATCCTGCTAGTGGCGGAAGAAGGACTAGCACGAGCACCATGGCAATATCCTCCACCACCAGCCAGCCGACAGTGATTCGCCCATTGACGGATTCCAAAACACCATGGGTCTCAAGCGCCTTCAACAGGACCACAGTACTTGCTACCGATAATGCCAAGCCGAAAACCACAGCCCCTCCCAGCTCCCATCCCCATGCGGTCGCTACGCCCATGCCCAGCCCAGTGGCCACAGCCATCTGTAATATGGCTCCAGGCAGGGCAATCTTGCGAACTGCTAACAGTTCCTCCAAAGACAAGTGCAGTCCTACGCCGAACATCAGCAACATCACGCCAATCTCAGCCAATTGCGCCGCGATTTCCACATTAGCTACAAAACCAGGAGTAAAAGGGCCGATGAGAATGCCGGCCAATAGATATCCTACCAATGCTGGCAGTTTGATTCGTTCAGTGAGAAAACCCAGTGCGAGAGCGAGACCAAGCGCTACAGCGAGGGTCGTAATCAAGGGAACGCTATGGGGCACCGGCTTTTTTCTCCTAATTTCCAAGGGTGGGAGTACGGCGGAATTATCAGTGTTTTATTTCGTCTGAGGTGCAGGGGCTGCTGATATAAGTGTCCCTATGAATAAAATATGAGGTGTTTTAGGAGCGAGCTGGTGGTGTTCCGCAAACCCGTTTTTCTTCCTTGAAAAAAGGTTTGATGCGCGCCCTGAGGGGCCTCCTGCGGATGTCCCGATTCGCTCCCGGCGAAGCGGTGTGGGGACTTCCCTGTCCCCTGGCTCCACGCCACCGGCTCGCTCCAGAAATACTTCAAAACTTTCACTGAGCCACTTAGCCATTCCCGTTTAAATTCAACCCAAGACGCTTAGGTCATGCCTCCCCAATCCCATCGGGTTGCAAACAGTGTTTAAGAGACTAAAAAGGTCAAATTCTGGTATGGGTAATGAAGACAAAATTCTTATTCAAGTGGGGCATGGGCGGGCTCGCTTTTCTCCGGGGCAGCGAGTTTGCTATGGCGGTAGGAATAAGTGAAATAAATGATTAGCCCTGCGGTTAGCCAGAGCGAGAATCGGGTCCAGGTCTCCGCGCCCAAGTTGGTCATCAAGTATACGCAGAAGGCAATGCCCAGCACCGGGACGAAGGGGCTAAAAGGGGTTCGGAATGGTCGATGTAAATCGGGTTTAGTATAGCGCAACACGGTGACGCCAGCGCAAACCACGACAAAGGCACCCAGTGTGCCGATATTGGTAAGCTCAACAATATCATTGAGGGGCGCTAAGCCTGCAATGGTTGCCATTGCCACTCCAGCCAATAGGATCACTCGCACTGGGCTACCGGTCTTCTCGTTGATATAGGAGAAAAAGGGAGGTAGCAGGCCGTCCCTCGAGATAGCAAAGAGAATCCGGGTCAGACCGAAATAGAGCACCAACATGACGGTGGTGAGGCCGGCAATGGCACCAATGGCGATCATGCCAGAGGCCCATTTTTCGCCTACCTGGAGCAGAGCATCGGAGACGGGTGAAGGGACGTCCAGGGAGGGATAGGGGACAATACCTGTCAGCAGTGCGGCAACCAGCATATAAAGCAGGGTGCAGATGGCAAGGGAGCCGAGAATGCCGATAGGGAGGTCTTTTTGCGGATTTCGGGTTTCTTCGGCTGCTGTGGACACCGCATCAAAACCGATATAGGCAAAAAAAATGCTGGCTGCGCCTGTCATGACCCCTTCCCAGCCAAAGGGCATGAACGGAGTCCAGTGGTTGATATCCACATGGAAGAAGGCAACCCCGATAAATAACAATATGGTGGCCACCTTCACGAAGACCATAATAGCGTTGAATTGGGCACTGACCTTGGCGCCGGTTGCTAGGAGGGTACCTAGAGCAAGGATAATGAGCATTGCCGGCAGGTTGACCCAGCCACCCTGGGAAGGTGTTTTGGTGAGTATCTCGGGAAGGTGGATCTCCATCGCCGCTAGCACGTTGTCCACATAACCTGCCCAGCCGGCCGATACGGCCGAAATGGCAACAGAATATTCCAGGATTAGCATCCAGCCAATGACCCAGGCAATGAATTCCCCCAGGCCTGCGTAGCCATATCCGTAGGCACTGCCAGCACCGCCGATGGAAGCGGCAAGCTCTGCATAAGATAAGGCGGCGAAAGTTACTGCCATTCCGGCTACCACGAAGGACAGCACGACTGCGGGCCCTGCGTGATTGGCTGCAGCGATACCTGTCAGTACGAAAATACCCGCGCCGATAATCGCACCCATGCCAAGCAAGACCAAATCAAATGCACTCAGTACTTTTTTGAGGCCGGTATCTTTGGCAAGGTCCGTTTCGATAGGTTTGGTTCGAAACAGTTTCATAACTTTTTACTAATTTAATTTTCTAAAAACTTAAGGTTGACTTTAGATGGAGCCAACATCCCCTTTCTCCTAGGAGGGAGGCCTAATGGGAGTTTTTCCCACAGGGTTCAAGATGGGCGACTTCAGGGTAATAGATCCCGTCTCCGCCAAGGCCCGTTCAGCCAGGCGTTCGCCGGCTTCATTGAAAGGGTGGAAGATCAAATTAACCCCATTTTCGTAAATTTTGGCGTCTTCTTCCGGATAAAAATTCATCGCTGCCAGCATGCCTTGAAAACCATTTTGGCGCAAGTCCTTGGAAAGGCGTAGCTTGGCTTCGAGATCGGGTATTCCTAAGATAGGCCCTACCAGTTGTTTGTGGTTGAGGCCTTGGGAGCGCAAACAGGTTGAAAAAGAGTTAATTCAGTTTGCTTCCCTTAAGAATTGCAATACCTAAATAACTTTGGGTCGATCTTGCCCAAATCCTTAGAAAAAAACTATTTAATAACCTAGATCAAAAATAATTTTTATATGAATGGGTTGACAGAAGCGGCAAACGAATGCTTACTAGTAGGCTCAGGCGCTCATAACATTCTATATTAGAAAGCCGCATTCATAGCTTTGGAGCTTTCTAGGCCTGCATCGTCGCATATCAAGGGGTATGATGACAGGCACCAGTGGCAATCAACAATAATTAAAAATATATAAATATAAGAAAAAACTAAAAAGAAAAAAGAGAACTAAAGGAATACCACTGGTTTTTTTACCGTTATGAGCGCCTGATTATTGAAAGTTTTATACCTGAAGTTAGACCTTCGGTTGGCATATTTAGTTTCTTTAATATCTAAATAAAGTTACGCAAAATACACCTTTTTGACCCTAATATGCGGTCAGCTTTACCCGTGAGGGCGAGGAAGGGCAGCGGTGCTTCTGCTGCTAGTTGGATAATCTCGATAGGTGTACCGCCACAGCTATCGGCGAGGTAAGAAGACAACCACAGCGTTTTACCCCATAGCCCTTGGCGGATTATGGGGTTAGAGTTAGAGATGCCCGCTTAGTCTGGGAAGCCGTAGTAGTGAGGTCATGTGTTGCTAGCAGCAGGAACTCACCGAAGCAGCTTAGGGGAAGCTAAATGCCACCCCTAAGTGTCTTGGGAATCCCCCAATTTTAGGTAGGGGGAGATGTTAATTTTGCTATGGATAGAAAATTCCGTCCAATTTGTTAAGTTGGCTACAGCATTACACTTTTTGTTTATAGTCTGGGTCAATCCAGCATTGGGGAAGTGCTTCTCCCGAGGGAAAGATAAGATTTGCCTTCTGGAAAGAGGCGGGCTCTTGCATTTCTTCCCCCACATGAAAACGGCCGGTAATGTTTTCCCTACACGGATCCACTAATTCCTTGATATCAAGAATTTCTACTAAGTCAGAAGAAGGCTTATGTTTTAGATACATTTTTGGGCTCCTAAGTTAAGACTTGCCTCTTTTCATTAGCGAGGCAAGCTATTGAATGTTTTATGTTATCTTTTAAGCATAACCTGGCTTAGGCATTCGGTAAACGTCAGCCGCGATTAGGTAGATGAATTTCTGCTTGAAGTCGATGACCTTGCTCACTAATAAATGCTGGAGATTAAACAATGACTGAGCCCCAAATTAAGTCTGATCCCTTATATTTATTACTTAGAAATGGTGAGATTGAGGAGTTCAACCGCCGGGTGGCAAGTGGGGAAACTTGTGATCTTACCTATTGCGATTTCCGCAGAGTAGATCTGCGCGGATTGGTGGCGGATGGCCTAGATTTCAGTGGTGGTTATTTCCGCCAAGCGGACCTAAGAGGTATTGATTTTTCTAGGAGTCGGCTTGAAGGAGTGAGTATACATGGTGCTCATATTGCAGGGGTTTATTTTCCTTCGGAGTTGAAACCTGAAGAGATAAGTTTATCCTTGCTGTATGGAACTCGGATGCGTTATTTAAAGACGGATTAGCTTTCCTCTACAGAATTTTTTGGCAGGAACAGCCGAGAGAACCACAATCCTGCTTCGAATAAAAGCCACATGGGGAGGGCTAGCAAGGTTTGTGAGATGATATCGGGGGGCGTCAGTAGCATACCTAAAACGAAGGCCGCAACAATGATATAAGGGCGCTTTTCCCGGAGGCGTTCCACATCGGTAACCCCGGTCCATACCAGTAATACAGTGGCTACAGGCACTTCAAAGGCAATCCCAAAAGCAAAAAACATTGTTAGCACAAAATCTAAATATTTGCTGATGTCAGTCATGACAGCAATATCTTCAGGTGCTGCCTGAGTGAAAAAGCCAAACATTAAAGGGAAAGCCACAAAGTAAGCAAAAGCGACTCCTAGGAAAAACAGGACAGTACTAGAGGCTAATAGGGGTAAAATAATCCGGCGCTCATTTTTGTAGAGGCCGGGGGCAACAAAAGCCCAGATTTGGTATAAAAGCATAGGGACAGAGAGCATAATCGCTGTCACTAAGGTCAGTTTAAAAGGGGTGAGGAAAGGCGCTGCTACCTCAGTAGCAATCATTGAATTGGTCTCGGGTAAATGAGCCATGAGAGGGCGCGCCAGTAAACGGTAGAGGTCATTGGCAAAGGGCATGAGCACGACAGCAAGGACCAATACGGCGGCAATACCGCGAAGTAAACGATTCCGCAGCTCGAGCAAGTGCGAGACTAGGGGTTGTTCTTCGTTGCCGGAAGATTCAGGCGTCGTCATTGGACGCCTTGGGGGAGGAGTGTTTGTCCTGGTCCACGGGCGGACTCGGTTTTCGAGGAGGGGCTTCGCCCATAGTTTTTTTCAGATCGAGAAAATCGCTCTTTTCTTTAAGCGATTGGCGAAATTCTTCGGCCCTTAACTCTTCTTCCACTTCTTGCTTGATTTGGGAGACGAAGCGGCGTCCTTTCCGTATCCATAGTGCCGTAGTACGAGCAACAGTGGGCAACCGCTCTGGACCCACTACGACCAGTAGTATCACCAGAATTACTAGGATTTCCCAGAAGCCAATGTCAAACACGGGGTTTAGGAGTATAAAAAATTACTTGAGGTCGTTATCGGGCTTTGCTTTGAAGTCAGCATCACGCTGAATTTTCTGAGAAAAATCTTCCGTTTTCTTGGCTTGTCCTTGTTTATCCTCTATAGTTTGAACCTCTTCGGTGTCAGGAGATTCTTCATCGCGCAAAGAATTACGAAAACCCTTTACCGCGCTGCCCAGATCAGTGCCGATGGAGCGTAACTTTTTGGTACCAAATAGCAGCAATATAATCGCTAATATAATAAGAAGCTGCCAAATACTAATTCCACTTGCTCCCATAATTTTATTCCGCGTCCTTAAATATTAGGGGTTATCTATTCGATATAGCTTGGCGAGAGTTGATTAACCTCTAGGCGCTAACTAGAAACCTGGCAGTCGGTTACCACCTAATAGATGGATATGAAGATGATCCACTTCCTGGCCACCTCCCGGCCCCGTATTAATTATAGTCCGAAAACCTGTCGGGAGGCCCTGGCGATGGGCTAGGTGGGGCAGTAGCAGTAGCATATGACTAATCAGCCCTTCATGTTTGACTTCTAGTTCATTTAAGCTGGGGATATGAGTACGAGGTACCAGGAGCAGATGCACCTCCGCTTTGGGGCGAATATCTTTAAAAGCAATCACTTGGTCGTCTTCATAAACTCGCGTAGCTGGAATTTTACCGTCCACAATTTTACAAAAGATGCAATCTGTATTATCCATCGTCATTGTCCTTACTCCGATTAGCTTTCTCTTCTAACCCGGATAAACCAAAACGCCGGTCTAGTTCCTTAAGTACCTGTTCGGGTCGAAGCCCACAGTCGGCTAGCATCACTAAGCTATGGAACCATAAATCAGCAGTTTCATGGATAATCGCATCCTGTTGCTTGCTTTTAGCAGCGAGGATTGTTTCTATCGCCTCTTCCCCTAGCTTCTTTAGGATTTTGTCTTGTCCTGCTTGATAAAGATTAGCCACGTAAGAGTGTTCCGGGTCTGCATTTTTGCGCTCCTCGAATACTGTAGCGAGGCGTTCAAAGATATCATTCATCCGGATTTCCCGTAGATGCTGTTAGGATGTTTCAATACGGGTTCAACGCTGGTCCAGTTGCCCTTCTCCAGACGCTTGAAAAAGCAACGGTGACGGCCGGTATGGCAAGCAATATCGCCCTTTTGTTCAACTAATAAAAGCACTGCGTCGTGGTCACAGTCAAGGTGAATGGCTTTCACAACTTGTTCATGGCCCGATTGCTCGCCCTTATGCCACAAACGCTGCCTGGATCGAGACCAATAAACTGCATGGCCAGATTGTAGAGTCGTTTCCAGGGCTTCTCGATTCATCCAAGCAAGCATAAGCACTTGGCCCGTATGAACTTCCTGGGCTATTGCGGGAACTAATCCTTCTTCGTTCCAAGCAACTTCTTCTAACCAGGCGGACATTGTTACAGCCTCACCTCAATGCCGTGGGCCAATAAATGCCGTTTGGCTTCCTCTATGGTATGCTCACCGAAGTGGAAGATGCTAGCAGCCAGTACTGCGTCCGCTTTTCCTTCCAATATCCCTGCAGCTAGATGATCGAGGGTCCCTACCCCACCAGAGGCAATCACGGGTACTGGAACGGCCTCGCTAATGGTGCGAGTAAGCAAGAGGTCAAAGCCTTCTCGAGTTCCGTCCCGGTCCATGCTGGTCAGCAAGATTTCTCCGGCGCCAAGTTCCACCATCCGACGAGCCCAGGCTACGGCGTCGAGCCCGGTTTCGTTGCGGCCACCATGGGTAAAGACTTCCCACCGTGGCGGCTCATCAGTGCGGGAAACCTGCTTAGCATCCATGGCAACCACAATACACTGAGAGCCAAAGCGTTCAGCCGCTTCGCGAACAAACTCAGGGCGTTGTACCGCAGCAGTATTAATGCCCACTTTATCGGCACCGGCGATTAACATGCGCCGGATATCTTCAAGGTTCCGGATGCCCCCCCCCACGGTCAGGGGAATGAATACCTGAGCGGCAATTGCCTCAACGACGTGCACCATCGTGTTCCGATTATCGCTGCTGGCGGTAATATCCAGAAAGGTAATTTCATCCGCGCCCTGCTCCTCATAGCGGTGGGCAATTTCTACCGGGTCACCCGCATCGCGAATATCGACAAAGCGGACCCCTTTCACCACCCGGCCATTATCCACGTCAAGACAAGGAATGATGCGTTTGGCTAAGCCCATTCGCTCTGCTCATTCTGAGAATAAACGCTTTACCAAAGCTAAGGCTTCAGTAAATTTGATTTGGCCCTCGTAGAGGGCCCGGCCGATGATAGCGCCCGCAATGCCCTCTTGCTCATGCCGGCATAAAGCCTCTATATCTGCCAATGAAGAGACCCCACCTGAGGCAATGACAGGAATATTAACCGCTTCGGCCAGTTCGCTAGTCGCCTCGATATTGACTCCCTTCATCATGCCGTCACGCTGAATATCAGTATAAATGATGGCTTCAACCCCGTCCTTTTCAAAATGCTGAGCAATATCGACCACATTATGACGGGAAAGTTTAGACCAGCCGTTAATTGCAATTTTACCTTCTCGCGCATCAAGGCCCAGGATGACGTGGCCAGGAAATTCTAAGCAGGCATCGGCGACAAAATGGGGAGTGTTGATGGCCTTAGTGCCAATGATGACATAACGAACTCCCGCATCTAAATAGGTCTGGATGGTATCCCCGTCACGAATTCCCCCCCCTACCTGAATATCCATATCAGGTAGGGCTTGGGCAATGTTATAAATAATATCGGCATTGACGGGCTGCCCTGCAAATGCCCCGTCTAGGTCAACTAAGTGAAGTCGCTCTGCACCAGCTTCGGCCCAATGTAGGGCCATAGCTACTGGATCATCAGAGAATACCGTATCGTCTTCCATGCGCCCCTGACGCAGGCGAACACATTTCCCCCCCTTGAGATCAATGGCAGGTATTAATAACATGGTAGTTTCCTTCCGGTTTGCAAGCAATTTGGCTCGAATTGCAGTGGATAATGTTTTAACTTACCCCATTCCATGTCAGAAAGTTGGCAAGTAATTGCAGTCCATATTTTTGGCTCTTTTCTGGGTGAAATTGGACTGCGAAAATATTGTCTTGGGCTAGCGCCGAGGCAAAGGAAGTGGAATAGTCTGTGCAACCAGCGATCAAGGATGGTTCACCCGGTACCGTATAGTAGCTGTGGACAAAATAGAAACGGCAGTCCTGGGGAATATCGCGCCACAGGGGGTGGGTATGAGTCTGATGAACTTGATTCCATCCCATGTGGGGAACTTTTAAATGTTTCTCGGCCACATCAAAATGTCTTACTTGACCAGGCAATACGCCAAGGCAGGAAGTTCCCTGGTTTTCCTCACTAAGATCGAGTAAGGCCTGCATGCCAAGACAGATACCTAGAAATGGCCGATCAGCAGCACATTGCGTGACGATGGTATCCAAATTTAGGTGCCGTAGTTCATTCATACAGTCCCGGATAGCGCCTACACCGGGAAAAACTACCCGGTCAGCTGCGCGGATCCGCTGGGGAGCACTGGTGACTTCTACGCGAACCTTGTCGGCAACCTGTTCTAATGCTTTAGAGACTGAGCGCAAGTTGCCCATCCCATAATCAATCACCGCTATGCTGGACATGAGTTTAAGCCTAAATTATAACTATAATGCCCCTTTGGTGGAGGCGAGTTGTCCTTTCCGGCGTGAGTCTTGTTCTACGGCAACCCGCAGGGCGCGACCAAAAGCTTTGAATATGGTTTCAGCAATATGATGGGCATTTCGCCCTTGCAGGTTATCAATATGCAAGGTCATCGCAGCGTGATTGACGAGTCCTTGAAAAAACTCCTGGAAAAGATCCACATCGAAATTACCAATACGGGCCCGCGGGTAATTCACTCGGTAGTGTAAACTCGGCCTCCCGGAAAGATCTAGCACCACCCTAGAAAGAGCCTCATCCAAGGGCACATAGGCATGACCATAGCGCTGAATTCCTGTTTTATCGCCAAGCGCTTGTTTCAAAGCCTGTCCCAGGGTAATGCCAATATCTTCCACGGTGTGGTGAGCATCGATGTGCAAATCGCCAGAGGCTTTTACCGTAAGATCGAATAATCCATGTCGAGCCACTTGGTCCATCATGTGCTCAAGAAAAGGCACTCCTGTTTCGGCGGTAAAATGTCCTTCTCCGGCCAAGTTGAGGGCAACTTCGACGCGGGTTTCTAACGTCTCACGGTAGACGGTCGCTGTATGGCTCGACATGGTTTTCTCCGATACAAGGCTTGCAAGAGCGTTGTGCTTTCTCGAGAAAGGCGAATATTACCTGAATTCGCTCGTCACTGCCTGATCTACAAGCACTTGATCGTAGCTATCTCTGCTGTCAATTAGGTTAGTTTGCTGTAATTTTTGTCTTAACTAGGTGTATTAATTGCCGGTTAAATGCAGAATTAATTGCACTACCCCCACTAAAGTTAAGACAAAGAGAGTAACCGCGATAATACCAGCAAAAATAAAGGGTGTTGGCCGACCATGATTGAAATCGCGCTCATGATTACGGCGGCTCTGTACTCCTATCATTGCGGAAAAAACGCTTTTAAATACTTGCACTAAGCTTGGGTGAGTATCTTTGCCTTGCATTATAAATCGTTGCCTGTTAATCGGGTTACGTGTATGGTTGCACCCCAATAATATACCGTGCTATCCAGCCCGGCACCAAGAAGAAAAACCCATCGAGGTCAAGCGGCCTATTGCGCTGCGACTGTTAAGAGATATATAAAATATAGGTTACTGAAGAAATTTGTGGTTGTTAATATCCATCCATGCTTAAGCGCCCCTCTGCAAAGAGATCTGCTGAGTACGGAGATAAAGGCACTGACATTAATTTTAAAATCAAAGGCTTAGATGAATTATCCACTAAAGGGGAGTAATTAATATGGGTAAGAAAAACCTTTTTATTCTCTTGAGCGCCGGTGTAGCGTTACTGGGCAGTTTAACTGTTCAGGCTGCGGGTGATCCTGAGGCAGGTCGCCAAAAATCAGAACTTTGCGCAGGCTGCCACGGTATTCCTAACTACCGCAATGCTTATCCCTCCTACCGAGTGCCAAAATTGGGGGGACAGCATGCAGAGTATCTCGTTGCTGCGCTTAAAGCCTATAAATCTGGCGATCGGAACCATCCGCCAATGCAGGGTTCGGCCGCTAGTTTGACTGAGCAGGATATGCTTGACATCGCCGCTTTCCTTTCCGGTCAATAAGAAAATAGCAAATCTAACAGTTAAAGCAAGAATAGTATGATTAAGGAGAATTTTCGATGCTGAGACGGTGGTTACTCTTATTTGTTTCGGTGCTTGCGGTGCTAATGTCTGGTTCTCTTTTAGCGGCCGGCGATCCAGAGGCAGGAAAACAAAAATCTCAGGCTTGCGCGGCTTGTCATGGGCCGGATGGAAATAGCCCCGCGCCACAATTTCCTAAACTAGCTGGGCAGTATCCTGATTATCTGGTGCATGCCTTGACTGCCTATCAGAATGGAGAGCGGAAGAATCCGATGATGCAGCAAATGGCAGCTCCGCTATCCGAGCAGGATAAAGAAGATTTGGCTGCCTATTATTCGAGCCAGAAGGGTCTTAGTCTGCGCTGGAATCTGAAATAAGGGATACCCATAGGTCTGAGGGGGTAGGGTTAGCCTCCTTCCAAGACAGCTGCCCTGCCCACAGTCCTTCTTTCTTTGAGGTACAATTTGGTTAAGGAAGGATATTCTTGCCTGTAGTCCTTAGCTCAAAATTTTGATCTGAATCGTCTTAACACGTACAATTCCGCAGGGCTTACGCGGGCCCAGGGTGTAATGTGATTTCCAAGCGGATCGAGCCCCATAAAAATACGCTTCAATTTATCCTTCAGCCTAACAGTTCCCTGAGTTGGCAAAAAATGAAGCTGGTTTTTTATGCTGTGGCAGGAGTTCTGGGGATCATTTCAGGAGCATTTAGCCTTTTGGGATTATGGCTAATTTTCCCTTTTGCGGGATTGGAGTTAGTCGTTCTGGGATCTGCGTTTTATATTTGTGCTCGCCGTGCTCAGCGCTGCGAAGTGATCACCATCGACCAGAACGGAGTTGAGGTATTCCGCGGTCGTAAAGCTAATGGTAAAACATGGAGATTTCACCGCCACTGGGTGCGTGTCCGGATTGAGGCCGCGCCCCATGCCTGGTACATGAGTCATCTCATGATAGGTTCACATGGGCATGAGGTGGAGATCGGGATTTTCCTCACTGAGGAAGAACGACTCTACTTGGCGAAGGAGTTACGGAAGATTTGTAACTCATAGTGGTTTCATTTTCATTATGAGTATATAAATATTGGCATCTATAAAACATGTATGGTATATATAGGTTTGGTACCACCGTTTGGATCGCCCATAGGATCTATGAGCTTCGCAAGACCCAACCTTAAAATGGAACCAGAACTGGCAGCGGGAAGTCGGAGCCAAAATCGTAAGGCGCTGTGGTACCAATCCCTCCAGCAGCTTAGCGGTTTAGACTTGAGCAATGGATGGAAGCCTAGGATACCGCCGATTAGCTCCTGCTCATTGAGCACACCCCATGGGCTTCGTGGTGTCTGTCGTTACCGGCAAACTCGAGGTTATTGGTGAATGCTTATACTACTACACCAGTCCTCCGAATTATCTTGGACTGGGTCAGTAAAAGTGACATTGCGCGAAGAGGATGCATGGTGCCAAAGGTGTTAGCAAATTTTTCGGTGGCTCCACACTACACTACCCGGACGTCCTTAATTTTGGTCAAAGACAGAGACTGCATTTCATTTGGACCTAAATCATTGTGAAGGGCAATGAGTATTCAGTTTCAAAGGTGCAGACGCTTGCGGGCGAGTTAGCTACTAACCAAATAATGGTTTACCAATTACATTGTTTGTTTTTTGTACCTTGTTTAAACCAGCGATTGGCTAGGTGCAGACCTTGCGCACAAAGCAAAAGGCTGGTCATGTATTCAAGGATGCAATCAAAATTGTTTGAAACACTACGAGAACCATCACATTAATTGACAGTTGAAGGGGAGATGAATGGGCGTGTCTGATAAAAGAAGCTTGTTCACGGTTATTGCGGGAGCCATAGGCCTGTTCCTGATAGGTGGAAATGCTAATGCCGAATTGGCCGTGAATTTGACTGAAGGAATTACTCCTTCCTCAAAAGAGATATACGGCCTCCATATGCTGATTTTTTGGGTTTGCGTCGGTATCGGTCTTTTAGTTTACGGTGTCATGGCGTGGAGTATTTACCATCACCGTAAGTCCAAGGGCGTGGTAGCGAGTCAGTTCCATGAAAATACTACCCTTGAAATCGTATGGACGGTTATTCCGTTTGTAATCTTACTATCCATTGCGGTGCCGGCAACCTCTGCCATGATCCGCTTGTATGATGCTTCTGACTCGGAACTCACCATTAAAGTTACGGGTTACCAGTGGCGCTGGCGTTATGACTATGTGGACCATGGATTTGGCTTTATGAGCAATTTGTCCACACCTTTTGATCAGATAGCAAACAAATCACCTAAGGGTGAAAATTATCTGCTTGAGGTGGACAATCCACTGGTGCTTCCAATCAATAAAAAGGTCCGTTTTGTCATTACCGCCGATGATGTTATCCATGCCTGGTGGGTGCCGGCGCTTGGTTTCAAGCAAGATGCGGTACCAGGTTTTATTAATGAGGCCTGGGCAGTCATTGAAGAGCCAGGGACTTATCGGGGCCAATGTACGGAACTTTGTGGCCGCGGGCATGGGTATATGCCTATTGTCGTAGAAGCGAAAACTCAGGAAGAGTTTGATAAATGGGTATCTTCGCAAAAAGCTGCCCAGCCTAATGACACCAATGGTGATTCAACTGAGAGTTCAAGTTAAAGAAGCGCTCTAATTCTAGCCGAAGGATATCGTACTTAGGTTCCTGGACTTTTCTCGGCTGTCATGGGTTCAAGCAGGCGAGAAAAACAGGAAGGCAAGCATAGGGAATAACCTTGGTAAGGTATTTTTCATGATGAGGATTAATTTTGTAGGAGAAATGGCATGAGCACAGCAGTAGCACATGATGACCACGCGCATCATCCAACAGGGATTGCGCGCTGGCTATTCACCACTAATCATAAGGACATTGGAACGCTGTATCTATGGTTCAGCCTTATCATGTTCTTCGTTGGTGGCGCAATGGCGCTGATATTCCGGGCTGAACTCTTCTCCCCGGGAATGCAAATTGTAGATCCCCAAAAATTTAATGAATTAGTTACATTACACGGGCTGGTGATGATCTTTGGTGCCCTTATGCCAGCTTTAGCGGGTTTGGCTAACTGGCAAATACCGCTCATGATCGGCGCACCCGATATGGCCCTGCCGCGGATGAACAATTGGAGTTTCTGGCTTCTGCCTTTTGCCGGGGCCTTACTCCTGGGTAGCATGTTGATGCCAGGTGGTGGCCCTGCAGGAGGATGGACTATGTACCCGCCCTTGTTCGCTCAGGGGGGTGCGGGCATTGATATGACCATCTTTTCTGTCCACTTGCTGGGTATTTCCTCCATATTAGCTTCAATCAATATTATTGCCACTATCCTGAATATGCGGGCACCGGGCATGACGCTGATGAGAATGCCGATGTTTGTCTGGGGATGGTTAATCACTTCCTTCTTGCTGATTGCCGTAGTTCCCGTACTTGCGGGTGCTGTAACCATGGTTCTAACCGATCGCCATTTTGGCACCAGCTTCTTTAATGCGGCAGGTGGTGGTGATCCGGTGATGTTCCAGCATATTTTCTGGTTCTTTGGTCATCCCGAGGTTTATGTTCTCGTGTTGCCCATTTTTGGGGTAATTTCGGAGATTATTCCAACCTTTTCTCGTAAGCCCCTATTTGGCTATAGCTCCATGGTTTATGCCATGGCGTCGATTGCCTTTCTTTCTTTCATCGTGTGGGCACATCACATGTTTACCGTGGGAATGCCGGTTTCGGGAGAGCTGTATTTCATGTACGCTACCATCCTGATTTCTGTTCCCACTGGCGTTAAAATCTTTAACTGGCTTACCACCATGTGGCGTGGCTCCATGACCTTTGAGGTACCCATGTTGTGGGCCCAAGCTTTCATCGCATTATTCACCATTGGTGGTTTGACTGGTTTGATGATGGGCGTGGCCCCAGTGGATTTCCAGTATCATGATACTTATTTCATCGTTTCTCACTTCCACTATGTGGTGTTGCCAGTGACAGTGTTTGGTACCTTTGGCGCTGTTTTTTATTGGATACCCAAGTGGACGGGTAATATGTATGATGAGGTCTTGGCAAAATGGCATTTCTGGCTGTCCGTGATTTCCATGAACATCATTTTCCTTCCTCAAGCATTCCTTGGCCTGGCGGGGATGCCTCGACGGATCCCGGATTATGCCTTGCAATTTATTGAGTTTAATACCGTTTCCACTGTGGGTGCTTTTATCTTTGGTATCTCCCAGCTGCTCTTCGTGTATGTGATTGTGAAGACTATTCGCGGAGGGGTCGGGGTAAAAGTGAGCGATCAAGTCTGGGAAGGAGCAAAGGGCCTTGAGTGGACCCTCAGTTCGCCACCGCCCTATCATAGTTTTACAACTCCGCCCCAGGTGAGTTCAAGGCCCTATTGATTAGTGGGCGGGTTATTTTAGGATTTGATGTAAATTATGACTGACAGACTTGGGTCTAAGTCTCCGAGTCGGCGCCGGGCGAAAGCCCGGCGTACGGCATGGATCCTTTTTGGGATTGTATTGGCCATTTATTTCTTATTTATCTACCTAACTGCGACAAGGTAAGCACGGTTATGAGAGAAGCCAATAAGCGCAGGTTAGTGCTGAAACTAACCCTCGTGGTGGTGGCCATGTTCGGCTTCGGTTATGCCATGATACCGCTCTACAATGTGTTCTGTGATATTACTGGTCTAAACGGTAAGCCAGAGAACGTGGCGGTGTCAGCAGCTAAAGCTGATACGGTAGATACTAGCCGGACGATCACCGTTGAATTGCTAGCGAATGTAAACAGCCAGCTTTCCTGGGAGATTAAACCGGAAGTGAGCAAGATTCGCATTCATCCTGGTGAAGTCACAAAGGTGAACTACTATGCTAGTAATTTGGCTGATCGCTCTGTAACAGGTCAAGCAATCCCTAGTGTAAGCCCAGGGCTGGCAGCCAAGCATTTACATAAGACCGAGTGCTTCTGCTTTAACGAGCAAGTTCTTCAAGCAGGTGAGAAAAAGGAGATGCCGGTGGTCTTTTTTATCGATCCTAAGATACCCGACGATTACTCCGTAGTGACTTTGTCATATACATTTTTTGATGTGGGTGCTAGCGCTCAAGCGCAACCAACACCGGCTGGGTAGCGGGGTTGGTTGGTGCCCATTTTGAGTAAGCAAAGATAACGGTCATTATTACGATTAAAATAACGCGGGAGGATATCTTACTATGGCCCATGCGCATGGGGAATATTACCAGCCCCAACCTAGTTATTGGCCAATTATTGGCTCTATTGGGCTCTTTACTGGAGTCGCTGGTTTGGCCGCTTTTCTCAATGGAGTGGAAATAGGCAAATATATCATGTTTACCGGCATAGGGATTGTGCTGTTCATGATGTTTGGTTGGTTTGGAACCGTTATCCGCGAAAGCGAAGCGGGTCTTTATAACGATCAAGTTGATCGCTCCTTTCGTTGGGGCATGATCTGGTTTATCGTCTCAGAAGTCTTCTTTTTTGCAGCGTTCTTTGGGGCGCTTTGGTACGCACGTGATTATTCATTGCCGTGGCTTTTGGGGGAGGGGGCGAAAGGAGCTGCCCATACTTGGCTATGGCCGGATTTCACCGAGGCATGGCCCAGCAATGGACCACAAAGTATCGGCGGAGAATTCCAGTCCATGGGGGCCTGGGGAGTGCCAGCCCTTAACACGCTGATTCTTCTAACTAGTGGTGTTACCGTGACCTGGGCTCATTGGGGTCTGAAGCAGGATAATCGGCAGAAGCTAATTATTGGATTATTTCTTACGGTTGCTCTGGGTTGGACTTTTATTGGATTACAGGCCTGGGAATATAGCCATGCCATGAGCGAACTGAATCTGACTTTAGGGTCTGGAATTTATGGTTCGTTATTTTATATGTTGACTGGCTTTCATGGATTCCATGTCACTGTGGGTTCCATTATGCTGCTTGTGGTTTTAATTCGCAGCATGGCTGGTCATTTTACCCCCAAGCGGCATTTTGCCTTTGAGGCGGTTGCTTGGTATTGGCACTTTGTTGACGTGGTGTGGCTAGGCCTATTTGTGTTTGTTTATTGGCTGTAGCGGTTGCTGCTTGTCAGCGGTGCAATGAGTTCCTGTTTTGTCCTTATTACCTAGCTAGGAAACCTAGCTAGGTAATAAGCGGCAGCAATGCCTGCATTCATTGTTGGCTAGATTGAATTTCTTCCATTTTCTCGGCAGGAACTATGGTATTGGGGGTGATAAGCCCGGTAGCATAGCCAAGCATAAGCAGGATAAATAATCCTAAAGAGAGGGCAATACGAAAAGTCAAGGCTTTGACCATTCGGTCATCCGAGCTACCGCCACTTCGTATGAGGGCAAAGAGTGCGCTCCCTAGGGCGTAAAGAATTGAAATTAAAAGAGCGATAACGAGTAATTTAAAAATCATGAAGTGCTCCGTTTAGCTTAAGGTCAGAAACTGTGGAGTTGGGTTATTACAGCGTAAAAGTTGCGACTCTGCCCTCAGGGCGAAGGTGTAACCCTTGTTCGAGAAATAAATATCGGTTCGCCAATTACCCCTCTCTCAGAAAATTTCATGTAACCGCATTGTAATATTAACCATAGTTTAACCTTCATTAATTGAACAACCCAAGCGTGCCATCTCCATTAAAGGGCAAAAAGCCCTGCTCCAAAATACGTTTCATAATGGTTTCTCTGCTCGTCACCGCCATCCTGGCCTCATTAGGCATTTGGCAATTGCAGCGGGCTGATGAGAAGCGTGCAATTGAAGTTGCCCTTAGAGAACGTAGCGCTAGCGAACCTCTTTGGGTGGGGCGGGATAGGTTATCATTGCCGGATAGTGAGTATCGCCAGGGTATCGCTCAGGGTCGATTTGATAGCGCGCATATTGTGTTTTTGGATAACCAAATCCAGGAGAGCCAGGCGGGTTATCACGTGCTAGTGCCGTTACGGTTAACTAGCGCAAGTGGAAGTGCAATACTTGTTAATTTAGGTTGGGTTCCCATGGGCTTAGACCGACAACAACTTCCCCAGGTAGATATCCCCCATTCACAGGTGACAGTACATGGTACTTTACGGCGCCCCCCCCAAGCACCTTTTTTTTTAGGGGATGAGGGAACTCGGGAAACAACAGGCTGGCCAAAACGAGTTCAATATGTCAACACAGAGCAACTGCAGCCTAACCTAGGCTATTCTTTGCAGCCCTTGGTTCTCCAATTGGCTCCTGATGAGCCTTATGGTTTTGTGCGCCAGTGGCCCGGGCTTCCCACGAGTGTGCAGCAACATATTGCTTATGCGGTTCAATGGTTTGCTATGGCATTAGTCGCAGTGGTCGTATTCGTTGTTTTATATCGGCGCAGTTTTGATGGCAGCGAGCAACGCAACAGAAGTTAAAAGGGTAAGAGTAGGTGGTGGATAACGGAAAATCGAAGACGAAACGGGGACGACCGGGTTGGGTGAGTTTTGCTATTTTTGCCATATGTGCACTCCCCGTGATAGCGGCCTGGTGGTTTTTGAAAGCATTAGAGCAAGAAGGGGAGTTTGCAACCCGCAATTACGGTGAGCTTATCAGGCCTGCAAGGCCCCTAGAGGAGACCACCCTCAAGACCCTGGAAGGAAAGGATTTTACCCTTTCTGAACTTAAGGGGAAGTGGACTCTGGTTGTTTTTGGGCCCGCAGCGTGTGATGACATTTGTCAAGAAAATCTTTATGAGACACGCCAGATACGCTTAGCTGTGGGTAAGGAGATGCAGCGTGTCCAACGTTTGTGGGTTGTCAATGATGTGGGCTCTCTTAGTGAATCAGATTGGCTTGAAGAACAACACCCTGATCTTCTCATAGCATCCGAAGGAGAAAAAAAGAAAGGGTTTATAGACCAGTTCGTGCTGCCAAAGGTCCCTGACCCGTTAGCAGCGCAACGTGTGTATATCGTCGACCCTATTGGTAATATTGTGATTACTTACCCGCCTGAAGAAGCTCCTGAGCATATTCTTAAGGACCTTAAACGCTTGTTATTTGTTTCTCAAATAGGGTAATAGATAAATATGAGTCACCGGTTTCACGCCTTTGCTTTGACGGCCAGTTTATTAGCATTGGTGGTTGTGGTATTTGGAGCCTATGTGCGCCTTTCTGATGCTGGACTCAGTTGCCCGGATTGGCCAGGTTGCTATGAGCAGTTGCTAGCACCGACTACCGAGCAGCAAGTTGACCAGGCCAATCTTCTTTACCCTGATCGTCCGGTGGAGACGGATAAAGCTTGGAAGGAGATGATCCACCGCTATCTCGCAGGTATATTAGGCTTTTTAATCTTAGGGCTTGCCATCGCTGCTTGGCGCAATCGTTCTGATCCCAGGCAGAGAGTTGCTTTGCCTATTTTTTTAGTGGGATTAGTAGGATTTCAAGCTGCATTGGGAATGTGGACCGTTACCCTCCTAGTGCAACCAGCCATTGTAACACTACACCTCCTAGGGGGGCTGGCAGTGTTATCCTTGGTTTGGTGGCTGGCACTACGACAGCGGCAAGCCCACTATCCTATGCAGCGGATCTGGTACTCGCCGGCTTTCAAAACGTGGTCCCTAATAGGATTGTTTCTCCTAGTATTCCAGATCATCCTAGGAGGCTGGACCAGCACCAACTATGCGGGTTTCTTTTGCCCGGATTTTCCCACTTGCCAGGGACAATGGTGGCCGAATATGCATTTCCGCGAGGCTTTCACATTTTGGCAGCCGCTAGGAGAAAATTACGAAGGTGGACGGCTAGCGCCTGAGGCAGCAACGGCAATCCATGTGGTTCATCGAATTGGTGCCATGATAGTTTTGGTCGTGGTGGGTGCTATCGGGTTACGGGCGGGATTAGGCCGAGGTACTCCAGTATTGCGCGGTGTTGGGTGGATCGTCGTGGCGTTGCTCCTTATCCAGGTGGCGTTAGGAATTGCCACTGCCATGGGCGGAATACCTTTAGCGCTGGCGGTAGCCCATAACGCTGTGGCTGCATTATTGTTGCTTGCCATCGTTACTTTAAATCACCTGCTCCATCCCACAGGGTACCAATTGCGAGGAGCTACAAGACTATGACAACGATTACCTTAATTCGTGGGGCTTTAACCAACTGGCGGGAATATCTCGTATTATGCAAGCCCCGTATTGTTTCCCTTATTGTTTTTACCGCTATTGTCGGTATGTTTTTGTCTGTTCCAGAACTGGCGCCATGGCAGGTATTTTTGCTAGGCAGTCTTGGAATTGGTTTAGGGGCGGCTTCTGCCGCGGCGATTAACCACTTGATTGATGAAAAAGCCGATGCCTTAATGGCCAGAACGCAAGGCCGTCCCTTGCCTAGCGGCAAGATTGACCGGGAGCAGGCTCTGGCCTTTGCGATTATGTTGGGCCTGCTGTCAATGGCGATCTTGTATTTTCTGGTTAATCCTTTGACGGCCTGGCTAACTTTGGCTTCCATGTTTGGCTATGGAATTATTTATACAGCTTTTCTCAAGCGTGCCACTCCGCAGAATATTGTATTGGGAGGGGCGGCAGGGGCAATGCCGCCGGTGCTAGGTTGGACTGCTGTCACGGGGGAGTTGCATGTGCACGCCTTTCTCCTATTCTTGATTATCTTCGTGTGGACACCGCCTCATTTCTGGGCTTTGGCTTTAGCGCGCCGGGAAGAATATAGCCGTGCTAATTTTCCCATGTTACCGGTTACCCATGGTATTGATTTCACCAAGCAGCAGGTCGTCCTTTATACCTTTTTATTATTTGCGGTCAGTCTGCTGCCTTTTGTCAGCCAAATGAGTGGATTAGTTTATCTGGTCGGTGCCGTAGTGCTGGGGGGGCGCTTCCTGTATCTTGCGCTTGCGCTTTATCGCCATACCAGTAATGAACTAGCAATGAAGACCTTTGGCTATTCTATATTTTATCTGGCAGCGTTATTTGCATTTTTATTAGTAGATCATTACCTGCCAAAATTTTTATAACGTTAGCGCTGGATAACTAGAACGGTTTGTTAACACAGAAGATAGTCTTCTCTTATCCAGGTGCAGGTTTTATAAATAACAGCTACAGTGATAAGACTCATCCCACAGGCGTGATACCTTTGAACTTATAGTGTCACGCCTATTTTCTTTTCTTAGGTGAGCGCTAGCATGCGTGGGCGAATACCGATGATGAGTAGGGTGCCAAAGTAAATGATCACCGCGGCGCCAATCAGCAATGTGATTTCAGCGATGCGAGTCATTACCTCCCAATTTAGCCAGCTTACTAGCGGCGGCATTAGCCAAAGTATGCTGATCGCCATGAGCTCAGTAGCAATAAGGATACGCAAACTGAGCCACAGCCACCCGGGTTGGGGCCGGTAGATCCCTTGCCGCTTTAGGGTAAAAAATAGCAAGATTGCATTGAGCCAGGCGGAAAGGGAAGTGGCGAGGGCAAGACCCGCGTGGGCGAGGGGAAAGATGAGCATTGCGTTTAATACCATATTAGCAAACATGGCAATAATGGCGATGCGCACGGGTGTTCGAGTGTCTTGCCGGGCATAAAATCCAGGCGCTAGGACTTTAATCAGGATAAAAGGGAGTAGACCAAAGCTATAGGCGATGAGACTACGGGAGGCCATGGCCACATCATGGTTGCTGAATTCGCCATATTGAAAGAGGGTGGTGAGAATGGGGCCGGCAAGTAGGACAAGTCCTACGGCCGCTGGCGCGCCGATAAGAAAGACCCAGCGTAGGGCCCAATCAAGGGTGCGGGAAAAGGACTCACTTGATGCCTGGGCGTGCTTTTCTGAAAGGCTGGGAAGGATGACTGTGGCCAGGGCGATTCCGAAAACCCCTAGAGGAAACTCCACCAACCGATCCGAATAATAGAGCCAAGAGACGCTGCCAGTGACCAAAAATGAGGCAAGAAGGGTATCGATAAGAAGGTTAATTTGGGCAACTGAGCTGCCCACAATGGCTGGCAGCATAAGTTTAAAGATTTGCTGTACCCCGGGATCTTTCCAGCGAGGGCGAGGTCTTGGCAACAGGTTCAGGTGGGCGAGAAATGGAAGCTGAAATAATAGCTGCGCTAGGCCTGCGAAAAACACTCCCCAGGCTAGGGCAGTGACCGGGATTTCCAACTGGGGAGCAAGCCATAGGGTGGCGGCGATAAGAGCCAAATTAAGAAAGATAGGCGTAATAGCGGGTACCCCAAAGCGCTTATAGGTGTTGAGAATACCAGCAGCGAGAGCCGTCAGGGAAATAAACAATAAATAGGGAAAAGTAATTCGTAATAAGCTGACGGTGAGTTCATATTTGCTTTGCTCTTCTATAAAGCCAGGGGCAAATATCATCACTAATAGGGGGGCGCCTATCACCCCAATGAGGGTCACCACCAGCAGGACCAATCCCAAAGTTCCTGCGACTCGGTTGACGAGTTGCTGGACTTCGCCGAGATTGCCACGCACCTGAGAGGCTGAAAGTACTGGCACAAAGGCTTGGGAGAAAGCTCCTTCTGCGAATAAGCGCCGCAGGAAATTAGGAATTTTAAAGGCCACAAAAAAAGCATCCGCTGCCAGTCCAGCGCCAAAAGCCTGAGCGATCACCACATCGCGGATGAAGCCTAGAATTCTTGAGAGGAGGGTAGCGCTGCCGACGACAGCGGTCGATTTAAGTAAGCGGGCACTCATAATAATAGACCAGGAAATCGCTCGTTTTTTTTTAGGAAAAGTGCGCCATTTTACCTAGGGGCGTTTACAACTGCCATGGAAATTGGCATCATTATTTGTTTTTAATTTTTTAATATTAAACCTTCGGAGGTGAAATTTTGGCCAATTCGTTACAAGCCCGTAAGCGTGCCCGTCAGGCGGAAAAACGCCGGCTCCATAATGCAAGCCAGCGTTCTATGATGCGGACTTATATGAAGAAAGTCATAAAAGCCATCGCCTCGGGTGATAAGGAGCAGGCGACTGTGGCTTATGGGGTAGCTATTCCGGTGCTCGATCGCTTGGCGCGCAAGGGGCTGATTCATCCTAACAAAGCCGCTCGGCATAAGAGCCGGTTGAGCGCCAGAATCCGCTCGATGTCTTGATTTTGGAGTTTCGCCATGACTAGCTTCGGTTTGGTCCCTCCTCACCTGGCTAGTCTGGGAAATTCGCGTTTCTTAGCAGTCCTCAGGTGGTAGCTAGGACCACGGCCCTTGGGGTCTCTACCGCTCCACGCGCTTTATCGGTTCCGGCGTTCCCCGCCGTACCCGACCTCAAAACATTTTTGGCCGCGTTAATACCCCTATCGTGGAAAGCTTTATCGCGGTAAGTGTATTTGGGAGCGCCTGACTTATAGCCGCTAGAGGTAATCACCACATCCTTAAGTCTCCTATTGTTCAGAGACTCGCCATTTTCTTTATACGGCTTAATTCGGATTTCCAATGCTCAATTCCACACAAAACGCGCATGGCCAAATTCAATGGCCAATTGCCGCTTTTGTGTGGATGTGGGGTAAAACCTGAACTTGTAGGCCCATTGTGTTATAATAGACACATAGTAACACAATGAATACGAGCCAACAATGGCAAAGGAAACCCTGAATATCCGTATAGACCCAGAGTTAAGAGCCAAGTTAGTAAAGATGGCAAAGAAACAGAATCGACCCCTCTCCAATTTGGCAGAGACTCTTCTCTGGGAGGCGGTGAAACGCGAATCCATGGCGAAAGGCAAGTAATGCGGCTCTCACGCTCGCAGCAAAGCTACGTTTCCCACTCTCGCTGGGGGGGGTGCACTCCTTCGAGATAGAGGCTTAAATAGCCTTAGAGTAGCACTAGATTATCCCTGTGAATGAGTTCTTCTTCGTCCACATAACCCAATATTTGTTCAATCTGATTGCTGGCATGGCCGAGGATGCGTCGTGTTTCCTCGGCATTGTAATTCACTAGGCCGCGGGCTACTTCGCGGGCCTCCGGGTCCAAGCAACTGACCACCTCGCCACGGGCAAAGTGACCTTCGCAAGCGATAACCCCCACTGGGAGTAAACTCCGTCCCGCCTCGCGGACCACTTTGGCTGCACCGGCATCCAGCCACAAGCGCCCCTTAGTTTGCAATTGTCCCGCTAACCACTGCTTGCGGGCGGCAAGGGGCTCCGTATCAGGCCATAGCAGGGTACCAATGGCCTCCCCTGCGGCGAGCCGTTGGAGGATGTTGGGTTCCTGACCAGAGGCGATAATAGTGATAGCGCCAGAGCGCGCAGCCCGCCTTGCTGCTCTAACTTTGGTAATCATGCCGCCGCGTCCCAAGGCGCCCGTTCCAGGGCTGGCCATAGTATCGAGTTCGGCGTTATTAGCCGCTGCCTCGGGGATGAGTCGAGCATTGGGGTAGTGCCGAGGGTCGGCATCGAATAGACCTGGTTGATCCGTGAGAATCACCAAAAGTTCCGCTTCTACCAAGTTAGCCACCAGGGCCGATAAGGTATCGTTATCTCCGAAGCGGATTTCTTCTGTAGCGACAGTATCGTTTTCGTTGACAATGGGCACAACGCCCAGTTGTAAAAGGGTGCGCAAGGTGCTGCGAGCATTAAGATAACGGCTACGGTCAGCTAAATCCTCATGGGTCAGTAATACTTGTGCGGTGTGCTGGCCATGATGCTGAAATTGGCTCTCGTAGGCTTGAATAAGCCCCATTTGGCCCACTGCAGCGGCGGCTTGTAGCTCATATAAGGCCCGGGGGCGCCGTTGCCAACCAAGCCGCTGCATGCCAGCGGCCACCGAACCTGAGGAGACCAGTACCACCGCATATCCCTGATTGCGGAGGTTGGCAATGTGGTTGGCCAGCGCTCGAATACACTCGCTATCTAGACCGCGGCCATTGGCGGTGAGTAAAGCGCTGCCCACCTTAACTACCCAGCAGCGGGCAGCTATCAAACGGTTACGATGGTCGCTCATGGTCTGGCTCGGTATTCTTAAATTTTGCCTGGACTAGATTGCTCTAAGTATTCCATGACTGCCTGGATAAGCGGCTGGCAGCCTTCCCCGGTCAGCGCCGAAATCTGATAGACAGGTCCTTGCCAGGCAAGGCGGTTGAGGATTTCCTGACAGCGCTCTGCTTGCTCCGAGGGAGGGATTAAATCGATTTTGTTGAGTACCAGCCATTGTGGACGCTTGGCAAGTTCTGGACTGAATTGCTGCAGCTCCCCTTGGATAGTGCGCACGTTTGCCACAGGGTCCATGGCGGGTTCCATAGGCGCCACATCAACCAAATGGAGGAGCAAGCGGGTGCGACTCAGGTGTTTGAGAAAACGAATTCCCAATCCCGCGCCCTGAGCGGCACCCTCAATAACCCCGGGAATATCGGCCATGACAAAGCTGCGGTTAGAATCAATGCTCACCACCCCAAGGTGGGGATAGAGGGTGGTAAAAGGGTAGTCGGCCACCTTGGGGGTGGCCGCCGATGTTTGACGAATAAAAGTCGACTTGCCTGCATTGGGTAGACCGAGCAAACCCACGTCGGCAAGTAATTTAAGCTCTAGCCGTAAGGTTCGTTCTTCCCCCGGTTTACCTTCTGTGGTCTTGCGGGGTGCCCGATTGGTGCTGCTCTTAAAATGGGCATTGCCCAGACCCCGGGTCCCGCCCTTGGCTATCAGCAAAGTTTGCTGGGGCCGAGTCAGATCACCCAATAACTCTTCCGTGTCGGCCTCCCAGACCTCGGTACCCACAGGCACGTGGATATAAAGATCTTCGCCACTCTTACCTGTCTGCAACCGTCCGCGCCCATTTTCGCCCCGCTGGGCACGATAATGGCGCTGATGGCGAAAATCTACCAAAGTATTGATGTTTTCATCCGCGATAAGGTAGATGCTGCCGCCATTGCCGCCATTTCCCCCATCCGGTCCACCAAAGGGGATGAATTTTTCTCGCCGAAAGCTGAGGCAGCCGTTACCCCCTGCCCCAGCCTGGACCTTGATAATGGCTTCATCTATGAATTTCATGGTTACAGAAACGCTAAGTCCAAGGAGAGCAGGACGAAAAAACCCCGCACCTGCGGGGCTTTCTCATAGCATGCATGGGAGATGTTGCCCATCACCGTGGGCATAGCTTTTATTCTGCGATAATGTCCACGTAGGTGCGATTATTCGGACCTCTTTTAGCGAATTGGACTTTGCCTGTCGCTTTGGCGAACAAGGTATGATCACGGCCAGTCCCTACGTTAACTCCTGCTAGGAAGCGAGTGCCCCGCTGCCGAACCAGGATGTTTCCGGCCAATACCTGTTGGCCGCCATATCGTTTGACTCCAAGACGTTTAGATTCGGAATCGCGACCGTTTCTGGAACTGCCGCCTGCTTTTTTGTGTGCCATATCTTATCCTTACCTCGCCTCAACCTGCAGAGATGTTATCAATTTGCAACTCCGTAAAGTACTGACGATGTCCCATCTGTTTACGGTGATGTTTGCGGCGACGGAGCTTAATGATCTTGATTTTTTCACCGCGACCTTGGTTTTTGACGGTAGCACTCACCTTCCCACCCTCAATATAGGGGGTGCCGATCTGAATATTATCGCCATCAGCTACCAGGAGCACCTGATCGAGTGTAATATTGGCGCCTTCATCGGCGTCGATTTTTTCCACCCGGAGGGTGTCTCCTTCTTGGACACGGTATTGCTTTCCGCCAGTTTTAATGACTGCGTACATTATGGTGCTTTCCTGAAAATTGGGTTATCCCACTCGGTGGAAAGAAAGGGAGTAAAAGTTCAGCACTTTCATGCTAAGTGCATGGTTCGATAATTTAAGCGCCCAATTTTAAAATTACTCATTCAAGTGGTCAAGGGAAATAGTGTAATATATGCCAGCCTAAAATGCTTAAGCATTAAGCATAGTCAGGATATTGTCACTTGACACCGAACGCGGCGCTTTCTAGCATGCGCAAGTTTTGCCCTATTTAATTTTGAGATACCCTTGGATATACAGTCCACCTACGATCTAATTGCTGATGATATGCAGGCCGTTAATGCCTTGATCCAGAAACGGCTGCATTCTGATGTGGTGCTCATCAATCAGCTAGGACATTATATTATCAACAGCGGCGGCAAGCGTTTGCGCCCGGTGGTGGTCCTATTGAGTGCCCGCGCCTTTGATTATCAAGGCTCATGCCATATTGATATCGCTACCATTATTGAGTTCATTCACACGGCGACTTTGCTCCATGACGATGTGGTGGATTCTTCGGAGTTGCGGCGGGGGCAAAAAACAGCCAATAGCATCTGGGGTAGTGAAGCGAGCGTACTGGTAGGCGATTTCCTCTACTCCCGCGCCTTCGAGATGATGGTGGATGTCAATAGCATGCGGGTCATGGAGATTCTCGCCCGAACCACTAATACCATCGCTGAAGGTGAGGTGATGCAGCTCCTCAACTGTCATGACCCGGAGACCACCGAAGAGCGGTATTTGGATGTTATCCGCAGCAAGACCGCCAAGTTGTTTGAGGCGGCTACCCAACTCGGGGCGGTTTTGTCCTGCCGGCCAGCCGCTGAGGAAGAAGCAATGGCCGTCTATGGTATGCATTTGGGAACGGCTTTTCAGCTCACCGATGATGTGCTGGATTATAGTGCTTCCAGTGACGATTTAGGCAAGAATATTGGCGATGATTTGGCCGAAGGCAAGCCGACGCTGCCGCTTATCTATGCTATGCGCAACGGTATTCCCTCCCACGCTAAGGTTATCCGCAATGCAATTGAGGGCGGGGGCCGTGATAACTTAGCTGAAGTGATCGAGGCCATTGAATCGAGCGGCGCTATCGCGTACACTGCGGAAGCGGCTCGCCGCGAGGCTGAAAAGGCGATACAAGCAATTAAAAAAATTCCCGCTTCGCCCTATCAAGAGGCCTTATTGAATTTAGCGAAGTTTGCGGTCTATCGGACCTACTGATACATCGGGGTGTAGCTCAGCTTGGTAGAGCACTGTCTTCGGGAGGCAGGGGCCGGAGGTTCAAATCCTCTCACCCCGACCAAGCTATAAATCCTTGCCTTTTATCTATATTTCCAGTCCAGTATTTCGAGAGCGCCCTAGCGTTTAGCCCGAGCCTGGATAATTCATGAGATCACCACAAAGGCACTAAGATCACAAATAAATCAAACAGTTAAATAGCTTGAAATAATTTGCTCCGTTAGCAATGAGCCAATCCATCAATTTCTCCAAACTGACTGAGATTCCCCCACCTTTGTGTCTTGGTGGTAAAAAAATCAGGCTAGCACTAAATGAATATAAATACGATAGTAGGTTAGTAGGCTGAGTTTGCTGCTCCAAATCCGTCCCTGAACTTAAAGCCCGAAGAAAGTCCTGTGTCCTACTGGCTGTTTAAATCCGAGCCCTCCAAATGGTCCTGGGAGGATCAGAAGAAAAAGGGTGCCGCCGGAGAGGAATGGGATGGCGTGCGCAATTACCAAGCCCGCAACAACATGCGCGCCATGAAGCTTAGTGACAAAGGCTTCTTCTACCATTCTAACAAGGGACTAGAGGTGGTGGGCATTATTGAGGTCTGCAAGCCGGCCCATCCGGATTCAACCACCGAGGACCCCCGCTGGGAATGTGTGGATGTCCGGGCGCTGTATGATATGCCAAAGCCGGTCTCCTTGAGGGAGATCAAGGCCAATCCAAAGCTTGCCAAGATGGCCCTCGTCACCTCCGTGCGGCTTTCCGTGCAGCCCGTCACCGAAGATGAATGGCGGGAAGTTTGCCGTATGGGAGGTCTCGATCCTGCACCTTGAAATTACTGGGAATTCTGAACGAAAGCCGCGGACTGGATAAGAATATCCATTTAGATAGAACTCAGTTGGCCATGGGGCCGGTGAGACTAGACCGTTAGCGGCAAGGGTGAGCCGGGAGCGTGGGTCCAGTGGATTCACTTAGCCCAGTGAGCGCCCGTCCCAGGAAGGGGCGGGCTGGACTGACTTGCTCGCCAGGCAGGAAAGCCTGGCGTGGCAAGCCGACGTCGAGCTTCCAGGGATGGATTGACAGCCTCTCTTATCACGCTGACCCCAAGCTCCTTAGACTTCATTTAAACGGGAAATGCTATAGGTTACACTCAGCGTTCCACGCCCATGACCGTTGGAATCGATTCCAGGCTGGGCAAATTAAAAAAGAAGAACAGGAGACCCTACCATGTCTAAGCATCTCGTTATTTGCTTTGATGGCACATGGAATTCTGCTGAGAAGGGGAATGGCACCAATGTATTTCAACTTTATCAGTCCATTTCGGAACAAACGCCCGGCGGTACGATTCAGCAAAAATGGTACGATGTGGGGGTAGGGGCCGACAGATATGAGCGAATTAGGGGTGCCTTTGGTTTTGGTCTTAGCAGGAATATCCAGCAAGGGTATGCCTACTTGACCTCGACCTATGAGGAGGGGGATCGCATTTTCCTTTTTGGATTCAGTCGCGGCGCATATACGGCGCGGAGTCTTGCCGGCCTGATACGAAAATGCGGACTACTTAAAAAAGGAATTCTGCCCACGCTGAATATTCAGGGAAAAACACCGGAACAAATCGAAAGGGAGTTGGATCAACTGATTAAACACGATCTGGTCCAGCAAGCCTATGAGATCTACCGAGCACGTGATCCCTCACCGGATTCGCCGGCAGCGATCTCCTTTCGTGAGAAGAACTCACGGCCGGGCACTTGGGAGAAGCCGACCATCTTTCTTGGAGTTTGGGATACGGTCGGAAGGCTCGGTATTCCGCTGATCTCGATGCAGCTCGTGGCCAATTTCAATAACGAGCGATATTCATTCCACGATACAAAACTGAGTAGAGTCGTTTCCCATGCGTACCACGCGGTGGCGGTTGACGAGCACCGACTGGATTACGAACCAACGCTCTGGACACCCGAAGCGGAGCCTCGCCAGAAGATGGAGCAGCGATGGTTCCCTGGGGCGCATTCGGATGTCGGCGGCGGTTATACAAATCAGCCCCTCGCTGAGATTAGCTCGGCCTGGATAATGCAAAAAGCGCAAGAGGCAGGGCTTGCCTTTAAGAGCCTGCCGTCGCCACCTGCTACAGCCATCCTCTCGCCGATTACCGATTCCTATCGCCAGTTCTTGCTGGGAATCTATCGATTTTTTCCCCGCCGGCGCACGCGGTTTTATCGTCCCCTAGGGCAGCTCAAGTTTGGGAATGAATGGACCGATGGGTCCTTCCATGATAAACAGCTGGAGGATCCACAATATCGTCCTCCCAATGAAATGGGGACATACCTCAGTAAAGGTTAGATCTTTGCAAAAAAATAGTCCCCCCCTATTTATTTCCTTGTAACGAGCATTCATACCAATTTGCATTACAAGAAGTAGTTTTCATATAAGGAAAGCCTGTACGCAAACACCCTTGGCTTTTTTATTCTACCTTATAAACTGCAAATTGGTATCAGGCATAAGCTTCGATAACTTGCCATAGGAGACCGGGGCTGAGAGCACAATGGAATAGAAGGTTGGGTTAAAGTCATCTCCAAACCAATTTCATGCGTTAACCCTGGATCAATTTGTCCAGTAAAGTAACGCCCCAACACCAGCTTGGGCCATAGCAATTCCGGGTAGATGGTGATCCAGCACTCAATCAGTTTCTCTTCGTTGATTAACCTGCGCTCCCGCTTGCCCATAGCCAGTGACGGTCAACCTTTTTGCCTATTGTCTGGATAAAATCTTATTCCTAGTATACTTGGTAGGTTGTTTCGCCACCTGCAGACTACTTTACGGGCAATGAGCGACGGCTCTTGCAAAAAATAAGGTCTTGTTTTGGGTCTTTTACAGGTGTGTATGCTTTTGGAGGCATATTGATATCTATGTGTTCATGCATCAGGTAAGTCCACTGCAATGAGATTGATTGGGTAATTTCTTAAAAAAATAACAGCGGGGGTATGCAGCTCTCTTAGAGGGGTTGCCTAGTGGATTAGTCACTAAAGAGTCGCAAATTATGTACGTAATAATACTTTTAGATACAAATTAATTCTAGATATCGTCACCGACTCTTAAAATAAGTTATGAATTTCCGAAAGCTGCGGATAGTAAGAAATAGACTGGATCTCGATTGATATTAGGGCCATCGGATAAATACAATTTAAAAAATTTATCGACTTCTTAAATAAGTATGAAAAAATTCATGTCTACTCTGAAGAAATTTTCAGAAATGGCTGGATTAAAGTAGACTTTGGTGGAAATAAAAGGAATAGAGACAGGTTGTCCATTCTGTAGCTTGCCGGCGATCCGTATCGTCCATGAGATCACGCACGTGCTTGTCATCCGGGATCTCTATCCGGTTTCACCAGGCCATACCCTGATTATTCCGCGTCGTCATCTATCTTATCTGGCTGAACTCTCAGAGTCAGAATGGGCCGATATGCAACGGGCGTTACAGCTTGCTAAGATAAAGCTCGATACTGAATTAGCCCCAGATGGTTACAACCTTGGCATCAATGATGGAGCAGCAGCGGGGCAGACTGTGCTACATCTGCACATGCACCTGATTCCCCGCTATAAGGGTGACCAGAAAGATCCACGAGGGGGGGTCCGTTGGATCTTTCCCGGTAAAGCAGATTATTGGTCGAAATGAGTGCCCACCTACTACCATCGGAACGTGATCTCGATATTTCAGCATTATGTAGGCTGTTCAGGGATGCGACCAATTCATACAAGTTCCTATTCTTCCAAGGCGCTATTCATTCTCTCATTGCTTCCAATTTCGAAAGGGCATCTATTCAGCTCAATGAAGTTGGAGTGGAAATGCTCCGCATCGCATGGTATCCACACGCCTTCTTCAGGCTCTCGTTCGGCTCTCAGGATCGTATTTCTTGCTTTCTTGATGCACTCCGCATCCCTAGAGAAGAGGGTAAGAACGCGGAACAGTTGCGAACTCGCATCAGCGAGGAAAATCCCGCCGGTTCTGATTGGATGCTTTTGCGCTATGTACCTTACCGATTGCTTGCCCCTTTCTTTGAGAGGGAGTTGAAGGGGGTTTCAGATACGAAAAAGAATGCCTTGATAGAACAGCTTGCGGAAGAATATTTTGATGAAATCCGGCCGCTGTATCGTTTTCGTGATGAGGAGACAATAGAATTTCATCCTGATTGGTTGGCTTACTTGAAGACAAACATTGGCGTCATCCAGGGCTGGATGCATTGGGAGTGGCTTTGCTATCTTCAGCGACGTAATCCAAACGTACCAGCCATATCCAGCAAGCTATCACCACCTCCGGCGCGGCAGGATATGCGAAAACAAAGAGAGTTCTGGCGGGTTGTGATAGAAACAAAGCATTTGAATTGTATCTACACTGACAAGCCTCTTAATTCTCGGGGTTTTGCTCTAGACCATTTTTTACCGTGGTCCTTTGTAGCCCACAATCAACTCTGGAACTTGGTGCCGGTTACTCCAGAAGTGAACTCGACAAAAGGTGATCGCATCCCCTCTGATGAGTATCTGGATCGATTGATCCATATCCAACACCAAGGATTAGTCACTACGCATGTTCTGCTGACCAAGCGAAGTTGGACTGCTTTCGCGGAAGGATATATCTCGGATCTTAGGATTAGTGACATTGAGGGTGTGCTGGATTTGGGTATTTTACGCCAAGCTTATGAAACGACTGTTCCACCCCTCATGCTGCTTGCAGAGAGTATTGGCTTCCCAAGAGGATGGAGAGCATAAGTTCACACTCTGTGGCTTAACAATTTAGATTCTGGATCCTGGCATCGATTACTTTGGCATGATTCGCCTAACCTATGGGTTTTGTTCACCGGCTCTGGCGAAAAAGATCCCCGGGCGCATTTCCCCTCAGCGAGACCAACATGCGGCTTGCGAATTGAATCGGCGAGGGAAACCCATTTGCAATCGACTAGGCGCTGCCGTGGATTTTATAGTCGATGATGAAAGTATGCTCGAAGTGGCTCAATGGGTAGTTGCCAATACACCCTTTGATCGGTTGTACTTCTACGGTGATGACAAGCCCATCCATGTGAGCTTTGGGCCTGACAATAGCAAGCAGATCGTCTGGATGGTTTTAGGTAAGTCTGGAAAGCTCCTTCCGCGGGTTATGCCAATGGAAGCATTTTTATCTCTAGAATAGATAAAAAAGGTGACTGCTATAAATTTATTTAGGTGGGAGACCTGCCCGGTCTCCCACCTAAAATATCATCAGGCATTCCTTCGCCTTGTTATTGAATCCAAACTTCCCTTTCTTATCACTCAGCGATAAATTATTTTCTTGGTGTAATTTCAACCCCAGTGGGCTTTGTTACCCCTTGATCAACCATCCTCGTCACAGGAGCCATCATCTCTGTCGCCATCACCATCCTCGTCTCTGTCATCGCCATCATCAAATGAGGCAAGATCATTACTGAGAAAGGCGGTCATGAATACCTTGTCACCCTGGGCGATTTTGATAATCTGATTGAGAGGATCAAAATCGAGTAATTCCCAATTGCAGGTTTCTGGGCTTCGGAAAAAGAGTGTGTTCTGGCCTTGCCCGCGCGCGTTGATAACGCCGACTATTTCATTTCCCACTAAAAGCTCATATTGGTCCGCTGGTAGATCTTTAACCCAGATCTTAAACTTGGCGTGGTTGCGGTTCTGCTCAAATTTCATCCGGGCTGTGGCCTGAGGAATGACGCCGGTATTGTCAAAATCCACCCGAATGATTTTGGCATCTGTGCTGGGTGGTGTATTATCGGATAGACCACCGCTACATTCATCCCCCAAGCTTTTGGTCAATCGAGTGATTTTAAATTGGCCATCGCTGATCTGGGGGTCAAGGGCTTCATAGCGGGCCGTGCCGTGATTGCAATCTTCGAATTGGAGGACCAGATGTCCCCAAGGTTGCAATGTGATCCGAGCCGGATCAAAACCGTTGAGATCTAAGATTCCGCCTTCTACCGAGTGCATGGTGAAGTCGACTTGAGCCCCTTTGACAGGTGCTTGTCCTAGGAGCCAATTCTGGTTACCGAAGGCATTGAAGGTGAACCAATAAACAATAGCGGTGTCGGTGCCCTTCCTATCGACGACCTGTAATAGGAATCCTTGTCCGGGGGCGTCCTTATCAAACCAAGCACCCGTAAATGCACCGGTCACCATCACCGCCTGGGCACTAGTTACAAGCATGATGGTTGCCAATACGAAGCCGCAAGACATTAAACGAAGGCCCATTTATCTTCTCCTTAATTTTGCTGACCAGAACAGGGGCGAGTCATGCTAGCAGCTATTCATCTTTTGTAATGTGAGACGCTCCATGTGGATTTGAGGGCCGTAAGTACCAGCAGCCCTCTAATATAAGCAGCCTCTCAAAGCAAAAATAGCATTGGCTCCAGTGGTTTCCGTACGCTTCACGAGCCCCCATCGAATTCTCGGGCCTGGAGGGGTGGGTTCTTCAAAGCACTTCGCGACGGCGTTTGTTCTGTACTTCCTTGTGGCGGCGAATATGGCGATGATAAGATACAGGTTTAGAACTTTATAAAGGCATTAGTGTCCCTAAATTACTGACCGGTCGGTTGGTAGGTAATTTCTATGAAAGCTGATTCCAGCAGCAGGGAGGTGCAATGACTAAGAGGTTGGCAGGCCGGGATACTGAAGCTTCGGCACCCGCCCAGGGGCGGGAAGCCATCCTGGCTGTGGCGAAAAAGCAGTTTGCAGAATATGGCTATCATGGGGCGACTCTTAGCAAGATTGCGACCCGCGCTAAGGTATGCAAAGCCAATATTTTTCATCATTTTGGATCGAAAGAAGGTCTTTATCTGGCTGTCCTTAAGGATTATTGCGAGCAGCTGAGCCCTCTCCGGGGGAGCAGGCCGATTTCAGCACCGACTTGTCGAGAGCAGCTACGGCAGTTTGCCCAGGTTCATCTTGAGAACATGCTCAATGAGCAAAGTGCCGTACAACTTTTTCTCCGTGAGTTACTGGCTAAGGACTCCCTGCGCAAGGAAATTCTTGCCAAAGGGGTGCTCGAGGACAATTTTTCCAGCTTGGTGCAAATGGTCCGTGAGGGGCAGGAAGCAGGGGAAATTCGCCCTGACATTGATCCGGCAATCCTGGCGGTGATGTTGCTGGGGGCAGATGTTTTTTTCTTCATGGCGCGGGATGTATTCCAGCATTTCCGGGACGTTCATTTTGCTGCTTCGCCGGGAGACTATAGCGAAGCGTTAAGTGAGATCTTGTTAAGGGGATGTTTAGCTAAACGGGATTAAAACGCAGCGGAAATAAATAAGTAATATGACTAAAGCAAACTTATTCCATCTAAAAGTTTTCAAGCTTAAGGAGCAGCAATGATAAAACGTCTTATTGTTGTTCTTTTAGCCCTGGGTTTGTTTTTCGGTGGTATTTTCGGTTGGAAGTATTATCAGCAGCAGCAGCAGGCTGCCCAGGCCGCCATGCCGCCTCCACCAGCTACTGTAGCGGCCGCTGAAGTCCACCCAGAAACTTGGCAGTCTTCCCTGCAGGCGGTGGGTAGTCTGGTGGCGACCCAAGGCATTTATGTGACCAACGAGGTGGCAGGCCTCATTGAAGCCATTAACTTTGACTCCGGGCAACAGGTTGAAAAGGGCAAGCTCTTACTGCAACTTGAGGATAGTGTTGATCAAGCGGATCTCAAAGGGTTGCTTGCCGAACAGAAGTTAGGAGAGTTGCAATTCCAGCGTGCTGCCCGGTTGGTCAAGGAAAAGTCAATATCCCGTTCCACTTATGATGAAAGTGAAGCTCAGCTAGAAAACGCCCAGGCCAAAGTTGCGGCTAAGCGAGCCCTGATCCGAAAAAAGCAGATCCGGGCCCCTTTTTCCGGGTTATTAGGGATCCGCCAGGTTAATCTTGGCGAGTATTTAGCACCAGGTTCCCGCATTGTGCTGTTACAAGCACTTGATCCCATCTATGTGGATTATTCCTTGCCCGAACGCTATTTTTCATCTCTTTCCCGAGGGCAAACCGTTTTTATCACGGTACAGGCTTATCCTGCTCAGAATTTTGAAGGTCGTATTATTGCGATTAATCCAGGGGTTGATCCGGCAAGCCGCAATGTCCGCGTGCGGGCCATCTTTCCTAACCCCAACCTTCGTCTGCGGCCAGGGATGTTTGCCGAGGTGAAAACCCTGCTGCCGGAGCAGAAACACGTTTTAACGGTGCCCCAGACGGCTATTACCTACAATCCCTATGGCAATATGGTGTTTGTCATCCAAGAAAAGAATGGCAGCCTGGTGGTCCAGCAGCAACTGGTACAGACGGGGAAGGTGCGTGAGGGTCAGGTTGAGATTATCAAAGGATTGCAGGCTGGTGAGCGGGTGGTCAGCGCGGGTCAGATGAAATTACATAATGGCCAACAGGTCCAGATCAGCGATCAAGAGGTCCTAGACGGGGAAGTAGGAGACGCGTAAACGACTGGACAAAAAAATTATAGTGCAATTTCTCCCTCGACTGAAGTTGCGGGTTTCCTTGCGGAGGAGCTATGAAGTTCACCGATCTTTTCATTCGCCGCCCGGTATTGGCCAGCGTCGTTAGTCTGTTAATTCTGCTAGTTGGATTGCGTGCGCTGACACTGCTAGAGGTGCGCCAGTATCCCGAGACCCAGGACACGGTGGTGACGGTGACCACCCTTTATCCGGGAGCCAGCAGCGAATTGGTTAAAGGCTTTATCACCACTCCCTTGCAGCAGGCCATTGCCGAAGCGAAGGGCATTGATTATATGGTGGCTACCAGCACCCAGGGTCGCTCTGTCATCGAGGCCTACATGGAGCTTAATTACGATCCCAACGCCGCGGTTGCTGAGATTCAGGCTAAAGTGGCTAGCCAGCGCAACGTATTGCCCGAGGAATCTGAGGACCCGGTGATCGACTCCACCACGGGCGATCCTACCGCGTTGATGTACATGGCCTTCTACAGCAAGGGAATGTTACCGTCTCAGATCACGGACTATCTGCTGCGGGTGGTACGGCCCAAGATTCAGGCGGTACCGGGGGTGGCCAAGGCGGAGCTCATTGGTAACAAAACTTTTGCCATGCGCATCTGGCTTAATCCCCGCCGTATGGCGGCCCTGGGGGTGACCGCTGATGATGTCAGAGAAGTCCTGCTCGAGAATAATTATCTGACCGGGGTGGGGCAGACCAAGGGGGCTTATGTCTCCGTGGATCTCAGCGCTACTACCGATATTAGCGGGGAGGAGGATTTCCTTAATCTGGTAGTGCATGAGGCGGATGGAGCCCTGGTACGCCTTAGAGATATTGCCGAGCCCAAGCTGGGTGCCGAAGACTACGATTCCAGCAACTGGTATAACGGAAAAGCGGCCATCTTTATTGGCATCGAGCAGGCCCCGGGGGCCAATCCCCTGGATGTTGCCGAGCGCATCCATGAATTGGTGCCAGAGATCCGTCGCCAGCTCCCTTCTGGGCTTGATGGCTACATTGTTTATGATGCCAGCGCCTATATCGATGATGCCATTGATGAAGTATTTCGCACCCTTGCGGAAGCGGTACTCATCGTGCTTGCGGTGATCTTTTTATTCCTCGGTTCTTTGCGGGCAGCCTTGGTTCCCGCCATCGTGGTTCCCCTGTCCTTAATCGGCGGGGCTTTTCTGATGCTGCTTTTAGGTTTTTCCCTTAACTTGCTCACCCTGCTGGCCCTAGTGTTGGCCATTGGGCTGGTAGTCGATGACGCCATTATTGTGGTGGAAAATATCCATCGGCATCTGGAGAAGGGGGAGAGCCGTTTTCAGGCTGCGATCCAGGGGGCCAGGGAATTGGGACTGCCGATTATCGCTATGACCACCACCCTGGTGGCCGTTTATGCGCCCATTGGTTTTATGGGTGGCCTGGTGGGAACGCTATTTACCGAATTTGCCTTTACGCTGGCTGGCGCAGTGTTGGTATCAGGGGTTGTGGCTCTGACGCTCTCTCCCATGCTCTCCTCTAAAGTTTTGCGACCGGCAGGTGAGACGGGCCGCTTTGAGCAATGGGTAGAACACTTTTTTACCCGGCTTGCCGAACGTTATCAAAGGCTCCTGCACCACTCCCTAGATAGCCTACCAGTGATCATGGTTTTTGCTGTCGTCATACTGTGCAGCATCTATTTTATGTATGTGACCAGCCAAAATGAATTAGCCCCTACCGAAGATCAAAGTATTTTATTTTTTCAGGCCACGGCTCCCCAGACGGCCACCATTGATTACGACGAGGCTTACTCTCGCCAGATTATCGATGTCTTCGAGACTTTCCCCGAATATCATGAAAGTTTCCTGCTGCTAGGTCGAGGGGGCGATCCCAGTACCGTCTTCGGCGGCTTCAAGATGCCCGTGCCTTCTGAGCGGGAACGCTCCCAAATGGAAATCCACCCTGAGCTCCAGCAGCAACTTCAAGGAATCGCCGGCTTTGAGATCGCCACTTTTCCCCGGCCTAGCTTGCCGGCCGCGGGCCGCGGCTTGCCGCTCCAATTCGTGATCACTACGGATGCGGATTTCTTGCGTCTGGATCAGGTTGCTGAAGAGTTGATTCAACAGGCAATGGCCAGTGGCAAATTCGTTTTTCTGCAAAAATCCGTCAAATTTAGCCGACCTAAGACTACGCTTAAGATTAACCGAGATCTGGCCGGTGATCTTGGTATTCGTATGGAAGATATTGGACAAGATTTGTCAACCATGCTGGGCGGGGGTTATATCAACTGGTTCAATTTAGAAGGGCGCAGCTATAAGGTGATCCCGCAAGTCGCCCGCCGCTACCGCCTGGATCAGGAAATGCTGGAGAATTATTATATTCGCACGGGTGCTGGGGAACTCATCCCCCTAGCGGCACTGGTGTCCTTCGAGGATACGGTGGAGCCGAGTAAGCGAGTTCAGTTTCAACAGCTTAATTCAGTGACTGTTCAGGGAACGATGGCTGAGGGCGTAACGCTAGGAGAGGCGCTAGCTTACCTAGAAGAACAAGCCCAGGAGATTTTCCCCCGGGGCTTTAGCTGGGATTATGCTGGGGAATCGCGCCAGTACACCCAGCAGGGTAGTGCGCTGGTGGTGACCTTCTTCTTTTCATTGTTAGTGATCTACCTGGTTTTGGCGGCACAGTTTGAGAGTTGGCGTGACCCGGTCATTATTATGATGTCGGTTCCCATGTCTATCGCTGGGGCGTTGGTATTTCTTACCCTGGGTTTTGCAACAGTCAATATTTACACGCAGGTAGGGCTGATTACGTTGATTGGTCTGATTGCCAAAAACGGCATTCTCATTGTGGAGTTTGCCAATCAATTGCAGATCCAAGAAGGGCTTAGCAAACGGGAAGCCGTAGAGAAGGCGGCCAGTATTCGGTTACGTCCCATCCTGATGACCACGATTTCTATGATAGTGGCGATGGTGCCATTGCTCATGGCTAGCGGTCCTGGCGCGGTGAGCCGTTTTCATATTGGGCTGGTGATTGCCAGTGGATTGGGGATTGGGACTTTATTTACTCTATTTGTGGTTCCGGCGGTGTATTTGCTGCTTGCTCGCAAGCGCAGTGAAGAAAAGAAAGAGGAAGAAACCGAAAAAATCATGGAGCAAGAAACCCCGATTGACTCTAGAGAACTTACTTAGCTCTAAGGCTTTGCAAAAACGGCACAATATCCCTAGCCAAGGTTGCTAGACTTGGGAGCGGAATGTTTCTAATACTGTTCCGTGAATACTGTGCCGAAGAGGTTAGTAAATATGAACGATTTACCGGAATATGTCGACGATCTACCTAATCTTTGTGGTTCTGAAGAGTTAATTGCAAATGCCCGTGCCCAAGGTCCCGTTTATTTGTCCGAGAGCGGAATTGATTTTGGTAGTATCAACAGTGCCTTTGCCATTGCTCTGCACATGCAGCAGCCTTTAATTCCCGCCGGTGGGGAGGATTTACACACGGCTAAGATTATCAGTAATCTTAAACATATGATGGATCATCAGGATGTGGGCGATAATCACAATGCCCCCGTATTCCATTGGTGCTATAAGCGAATTGGTGAATTTGTGCCCAAGCTGGTGGATGAGGGTAAGAGCCCCCGGGTTATGCTGGATTATTCGGGGTGTTTATTGCATGGCCTGCGGGATATGGGGTTAGATGATGTCTTCGACGCCCTTAAACGCGTCACCTGCGACCCCCATTATCGGCATTGCGTGGAGTGGCTAGGATGTACTTGGAGTCATGCGGTTGCCCCTTCTACCCCTGTCCAAGACTACCGTTTGCATGTCCAGGCCTGGCGCCACCATTTTGCTGCTATTTTTGGCTTAGAGGCCTTGAGTCGGGTAAAAGGGTTTTCCCCGGCGGAGATGGCCCTGCCCAATCATCCTGATGTATGTTACGAATTCGTCAAAACCCTTAAGGATAATGGCTATCAATGGGTGCTAGTTCAAGAGCATTCGGTGGAGCAGCCCGAAGATGGCGGGCATCCTCAACGGCCCCATATTCCCCACCGGCTGGTGGCGAAAAACTCCAAGGGGGAAAGCGCAAGTATCATTGCCATTATCAAGACTCAGGGCTCGGATACCAAATTGGTGGCCCAGATGCAGCCTTATTACGAGGCTGAGGGTCTCTCCCGCCAAGAGCTAAAAGGCCAGTCTATTCCACCCCTGGTCACCCAGATCGGCGACGGTGAAAATGGTGGCGTGATGATGAATGAGTTTCCAGGTAAATTTATGGAGGTGATGGGGGAAGCCACCGGCTCCCATACCCCTCCTGTCAATGTCAGCGAATACCTGGAATATCTAGAAACTTTGGGTTTTAAGGAAGCCGATTTTCCGGCTATTCAGCCGGTACAGCAGAAAAAGATTTGGGATAATTTTGAAGCGGGAGGCGGCCCCGAGAAGCTGGAAGAACTCATTGAGGAACTTCAACACAGCGACCATCAATTTCACATGGAAGGGGGCAGTTGGACCAATAACATTTCCTGGGTCCAGGGCTATGAAAACGTGATCGGTCCCATTGAAAAGGTCAGTGCTTTATTTTCAGAAAAAGTGTTGGACAAGCCAGGAATTTCTACCTCGGAATACCGCTATCGAAATGCCCTCTATTACCTGTTGATGATCCAGACCAGTTGTTACCGCTACTGGGGCCAGGGGGTCTGGACCGATTATGCGCGGGAGTTATGTCGGCGCCTCGAGGCCATTCTAAACCACGATTTCAAGGACGCTGCGGCTTGAGATCCAGGAGAACTTAAGTTCCCTGTTTAACTGATTTTTCATCTGTATTTGCAAATTTTAAGCGCAGGGGCTATTTCCCCCCGCCCAGTAAATAGAGGTACGCTGGGGGTATTTAGCTCCTGATTCTATGCCAACCGGTTAAATAGTCGGGATAATGGGCGGGGCGGGTAGAACGGGAGAGCCCCATCTTGCCCTGCTCGCTATCCACTCTGGGATTATCTTTCATTCTTCTTGGATATGGTGGTAGATATTCAGGTAATGCTGCCCTGGATGATTCCAAGAAAAGTCATAATGCATCCCGTTTTCCATTAATTCCCGGAAATATTGGGGGTATTGGTACCACAGGCCAATAGCCCGATGGAGGGCTGATTCCAGCCCCTCATGATTAAAATTGTTGAAAACGAAACCGTTGCGCTCATGGTAAGGTTTATGGGCGTAGTTGGCGTCGAATACCGTATCCGCCAATCCTCCAGTATTGCGCACTACGGGGACCGTACCGTATTTCATGGCAATCATTTGGGTGAGGCCACAAGGCTCATAGGCACTAGGAATGAGGAGCATATCGGCGCCTGCATAGATCTGGTGGGCCAAGTCTTCATCATAGCCAATTTCCAGGTGGCAATCCGGATGGTCGTTAAGATGGTGCCTGAGGTGCCAGAAATCAGCATTGATGCTGTCGTTGGCACTTGCACCCAGTAAAACAAATTGGCAACCGTTGGCGAGACAATAGAAGATCGCATGGCGAATAAGCCCGACTCCCTTTTGGGCATCTAGTCGGCTGATGACGCCAATAATGGGTTTATATTCCTCTCGCAGCCATAAACGATGGCGTAGGGCAGTTTTGTTCTCGTATTTTTTGTCCAGGGTTTCCAGGTTATAACGGGTCGGAATATGGGGGTCAAATTCAGGATTCCATACATTATAATCCACGCCATTGAGGATTCCGCCTAGCTTTTGCTCATGAACGTAAAGGGTGTGTTGTAAGCCATAGCCCTGGTCTGTATAGCGAATTTCATCCAGGTAGTGAGAAGAAACGGTGGTGACAAAGTTGGAAAAAACGATTCCACCTTTCATCAGATTGACCGCATGGGGGTGGGTATGGTCGAGCAACCGTTCAGGGGTCATATAAGCTGCAGGATCTAATCCTACCTGCTGGATGATATGTCCACCAGTAACCCCCTGGTGCTGCATGTTATGCAGGGTATAGCAGACACGGGGGTGGGTCATCCCCAGATATTTATATTGTTCGAAGAGCAATACCGGCACCAGACCCGTTTGCCAGTCGTGGCAGTGAATGATCTCCGGGTGTTTATTGCTTTTGAGCATGAACTCCAGTGCTGCCTTGCAAAAAAAGGCGAAACGTTGGGGATCATCGTGCTGACCGTAGTAGGTGCCCCGGTCAAAAAAGCCATTATGGGCTTCAATGAAAAAGCATTTCAGTCCATCCGCAAAACCAAAATAAACGTCACAGTGAATCCATTGGTTGTGGTAAGGTACCCACAAACCACTGTAGGTTTTCACCAAACCCCGGATACGGTCATAGCGCATACAATCATATTTAGGGAGGATGATCTCAACGGCATTACCCCGTATCGAAAGTTCGTTAGACAATCCTGGAACAACATCTCCCAGACCCCCTACCTTGGCTATTGGAGCACACTCGGGTGTGATCATAACGATATACATCGCGCAGCTTCTCCGTTGTTCCCTGGGGGATACCTATAGTAGATGCGATAATCAAGGTCCGGGAAGATGTTATCAAGGATTTCTAAGGCCTGTAACCGGCGTTCATCAAAGATTCCCTTTTCCAAAGACATTTCCAAGTAATGGAAACGGGACAAATGATCCCGTAGACGGCGAGTAGCGTACTCCACTGTGATTCCATTTTGAATAATAAAGGGCCAATCCGAGGCTTGCGCTAACAGCAGTGAGCGGGCAGCCTGCCGCAAGGCACGGTCGGCAAGTGTCCCTTTAGGTTCGTGGCAATAGGCGAGCGCCAATTCCCTCATGCGCTGGGCAGCTCGGTGCAGCAGGGGGTATATCCAATCAGTTTTTTTATTGAGCCAAAAATCACTGTAGCCCCGATCACCCCAGCTGGATAGATTTGGGGTTGCTTTTTGCAGCACCGGGTGCTGGGTCAAATACTGGGAAGGGGTGATAAGCTCAATCGGTCCTTTTGTGGAGCCAAAGTGGCGCAATAAACTCTCGAGCCATTGGGGCCCTTCAAACCACCAATGACCAAACAGTTCAGCATCATAGGGAGCAAGGAGGAGCGGTGGACGGTCCATCCTTTTGGCATGGTCTGCTACCTGCTGTAGGCAATGACGGTAAAAATGATCCGCATGGCAAGCTACCCTTGCCCGGGCTTTGGCCGGTGGATAAGGGGCTTTGTGCTCGGTTTTATCCGTCACCCGGTAATATTTAATCCCCGTATCGACGCGGATCTGGCCGCCAGGAAGATAAGGTTGGAGATAGCTCAGTTCCCGCTCGAAACCTACATCTCGGTAGAATTCTCGGTAATCCCTGTCTCCAGGGTAGCCTTCCTCGGCGCTCCAAACTTGCCGTGAAACCGCCGGATCACGTCCAAAGGCCGCCACCCCATTAGGGCAGGCAATAGGTGCCAGGTGGCCATAACGAGGTCGCCTGTTGGCGTAAAGAAGGGCCTCGGTTTCGACGAAGAAGTAACTAAAGCCGACCGCTTTTAATGCTTTTTCTAGGCCAGGGTAATAGGCGCATTCGGGAAGCCAAATGCCTTTAGGAGCGATGCCGAAACATTGCCGGTAGTAATCAGCGGCGATTTGGAGTTGGACATAGACGGCGGTGGGTTCCGGTTGCAGTAAGGGTAAGAAGCCATGGGTGGCGGCACAGGTAATGATTTCAAGCAGACCTTGCTTGTTGTAGCCGAGCAAAAGCAGGCACCAAATGGCGTTGATAACGTTCCTCAAAATCAGAAAGTGTTTGCAGAAACCAACGCCGATAAAGGCGTGCTAATCGATTAAGGGGGGCTGACCTTGGGTTCGTTGGACCTCCTTCTCAGCCAAAGCAATCAGCTTCTCCATATGGAAAACATAGCGTTGTAGCAACAAGGGGTCCTGAAGCATGGTGAGCAAGGTCGGTGATAAGGATAAGGTTAAATGAAACCGAGTCCCCTCATGGGCTAGCCGTTCAAAAGCATTCAGTAGAGGAAGATAACATTCGGTCATGGCTTCAAACAGCCACCGTTCCTCAAGCGCTTCTTCCTGTTCGGGATGACGCACGTAAGGCAAATGAGCGTGCAAAATGAAGCTTAGATAACCACAAGCCATGGAGGTTAGGGTGATCTCTTGGGGAGGCTTGCAGACCATGTGGAGAAAGGGACTGACGTTGAAGTCAGATTCTCCTGGGGCTGTGTTTGGGGCGATTCTAGCAGGCAGGGAAAATGGTGGGTGATAAATTCTTGAGTCCGGGTAGCCCGCTCCTCAAGAGAAATAGAAAATTCTAGAGGAAAGGTTTTAACCGGGAGAGGAGGTTGGGTATTGTGGCGCACAAAAACTACCGGAGCGATAGGATCGGCAGGACTAGCGCGGGGGGTTTCGATGATATTAGAGCCTGCCAGGGGGACAAATTCGCTCTTAGCATTCGCTAGCCCAAGTTCTACCCGATAACGTTTATCGTCTGCCCAAAGATCCACATACCGGTGATCGGCTTTCCTAGGGACAGTCACATCAAAGCTAGCGGGAGCGGCAAGATTCCCGGCTGTTAAGTCATAAAACCGCAGCACAAGTTGAGTATGTTTCTTTATCCTGAGCTTCTTTCGAGCGCGAACTAGATCTTGCTTCAGCACTGACCAATGGGCATAAATACAATAGGGGTTTACCACCATTAATACCACTTTGGTCCTATCTGCGGGAGGGGGCAGAAAAAATCGATCCCTTGTTTCTTGGCTGATTTGGAGCAGTCCTTGCTGGGAAAAAGGTCTATTTTCTTTATTCATAGTTCTTCCACAGCAGACGATGAATCCAAGATTGAGGTTCCAAAGCGGCAAGTTGCCCTTTGGAGGGATACCGTCGGTAGGTAACTTTGCATTGGCTCATATTTTTAGTATACAAGAGATTTATATCATTGCATTTTTTCGGCTTCAATATGATTGGGTTACGGACGAGCGCTGAGTTGATGGTCGACCGCTCGGGTGTAATACTTGGGCTAGTTAGCCAGTCATCGCTGCCATCAAGTTAAGCAATACAACACGCACCGCCAATGAAAATCGGCTATAGAAATATAAGAATAATGTCAGAAATAGTGTGCAACAAATTGTCTATAAGAAAGGGCCTACTTATCTTAGAGAGCAACTCTCAGTAGTGTCGACTAGGCCGCTTGTCATCGAAAAATGAGGAGCTGAGTAACTTTAAGCAATGAATGCTATTGTCGAGAAACGAGACAGCACTTCCCCCCTATATGCGGCCAACGCCCCTTATCTGGAAGAGTTATATGAAAATTATCTAAAGGATCCTAACAGCGTACCGATCCATTGGCGGAAATGGTTCGAGCGCCTCCAGGCGGGTGTTCCGGAACAGCCTATTCCCGAGCCTCCTTCCCGCCCCCTCGGGCCAGGAGTACGGCCATCGGTGCCCCCCGTATCAGCAGAAGCCGTAGCCGGAGGATTAACGGCTGAAGCGGCTGAAAAACAAACTGCCGTGCTTCAGCTGATCAATGCTTACCGCTTCCGTGGTCATCAAAAAGCCAATATCGATCCCTTGCGCCTCCATGAACGCCCCTTGGTTCCAGAGCTCGATCCTGCTTTCCATGGCCTGACAGAAGAGGACCTGGATAAGGTCTTTAGTACCGGATCCCTTATTGGACTTGCTCAAGCCCCTCTGCGGCAGATCCTTGCTCTAGTAAAGCAAATCTATTGCCATACCCTCGGCGCTGAATATATGCACATCACTGAAACCGCCGAGAAACGCTGGATCCAAAATTACGTGGAAGGAGCACAGGGTAATCTGAGCCCGTCGGCAGAATTGCGGCGCCATATTCTGGAGCGGCTTACAGCAGCCGAAGGGCTAGAGCGTTATTTGCATACCAAGTATGTGGGTCAGAAACGCTTTTCCCTGGAGGGAGGGGATAGTTTGATTCCCCTCTTGGATAGCCTTATTCTCCATGCAGGCAGTAAAGGAATGGAGGAAATTGTTATTGGCATGGCTCACCGGGGGCGGTTGAATGTACTGGTGAATACCCTAGGTAAATTGCCCCGGGATTTATTTATGGAATTTGAAGGCCGTCACGAGGTGGATGACCGGCGCTCGGGAGATGTCAAATATCACTTAGGCTTCTCGGCAGACGCTGATACTCCAGGAGGCCCGGTTCATATTGCCCTGGCCTTTAACCCCTCCCATTTAGAGATCATTGACCCGGTGGTGGAGGGTTCAGTGCGGGCGCGTCAGCAGCGACGCAAGGATTGGTTAGGGGATGAGGTAATACCCGTGCTGATCCATGGGGATTCTGCCTTTGCCGGTCAGGGTGTGGTCATGGAAAACTTCAACATGTCCCAATCACGGGGGTTTTTCACCGGTGGCACTCTCCATATCGTAGTTAACAACCAGATCGGTTTTACCACCAGTAACCCCCTGGATACCCGGTCTACGGTTTACTGCACGGATGTGGCTAAGATGGTGCAAGCGCCGATTTTCCATGTCAACGGCGATGATCCGGAAGCCGTTATCTTCGCGACTCACTTAGCCTTTGATTACCGCATGACGTTTAAAAAGGATGTGGTGATCGATCTGATATGCTACCGGCGCCAAGGGCATAACGAGGCGGATGAGCCGGCGGTGACCCAGCCGCTGATGTATCGAAAGATCCGCTCCCATCCTACGATTCGCCGCCTTTATGCTGAGCGCTTAACAGCACAAAATATTGTTGCTCCCGAAGAGCCAGATCGGATCATGGAAAACTACCGGCAAGCCCTGGAACAAGGGACCAATGTAGCGCCCTATGCGACGGAGAGCGCCCATCCTTTTAAAGTAGACTGGAAGCCTTTCCTGGGGACTCCATGGGATCAGCCGGTGGAGACTGGAGTGCCTTTGCAGCGGCTGCAAGAGCTTGCGGCCCGTATCGAACAGCTCCCTAAAGGATTTGAACTCCACTCCCGTGTGAGCAATATTTTGGCTGACCGTCGCAAAATGGCGGCTGGGGCCTTGCCTATTGATTGGGGATTTGCCGAGACTTTGGCCTATGCCACGTTGCTGGATGAAGGGTACTCGGTTCGGCTAACGGGTCAAGACAGTGGCCGCGGCACTTTCTTCCATCGCCATGCCGTCATTTATAATCAAAAAGACGGCTGCGCCTATGTTCCTCTGGAGCAGGTGAATCCAGAGCAAGTTGATTTTAGTATTATTGATTCCCTCCTGTCGGAAGAGGCGGTAGTGGCGTTTGAATATGGCTATGCCGCCACCGAGCCCAATGCTCTAGTGATCTGGGAAGCTCAGTTTGGAGATTTTGTTAATGGCGCCCAGGTGGTGGTTGATCAATTTATTAGTTCTGGAGAAGCAAAATGGTCACGACTGTGTGGGCTGGTATTATTTTTGCCTCATGGTTACGAAGGTCAAGGGCCAGAGCATTCCTCCGCCCGGCTGGAGCGTTTTCTACAGCTATGTGCGGAAGATAATATCCAAGTCTGTGTGCCGACCACACCGGCTCAGATGTTTCATATGCTGCGGCGGCAAATACTGCGACCTTATCGTAAACCCCTTATCGTGATGTCCCCTAAGAGTTTGCTGCGCCATCGGCTCTCGGTGTCCTCCCTGGATGAATTTTGCAGCGGAGCTTTCCAGCTAGTGATTGGCGAAATAGATGATATTAAGCCTGCTATGGTGGAGCGGGTAATCCTATGTTCTGGAAAAGTGTACTACGATTTGCTTCAGGCGCGGCGGGATCAGGAACAGCATGATGTGGCTATTCTCCGCCTAGAGCAGCTCTATCCGTTTCCGCGGCAACAATTGGAAGAAGAACTAAAGCGCTACCGTAGGGCGAAGGAGATCATCTGGTGCCAGGAAGAACCTCAAAACCAGGGGGCTTGGGATCAGATTCGGCGCCGCTTGCAAGAATGTCTGCGTCGCAACCAAACCTTGCGCTACGCGGGTCGGGCTTCGTCGGCAGCACCTGCAGTCGGCTACTTCAACTTGCATCTTAAACAGCAGCGTGCCTTGGTTAAAGAAGCGCTCAGTCCGTGGGAAAAAAATGAATAAAAGGAGAAAATATTCATGGGGATAGAGGTGCGGGTACCGAGATTGCCTGAATCGGTGACAGAGGCTATCGTCGGGGATTGGCATAAAAAACCCGGCGACCGTGTACAGCGGGATGAAACGTTGTTGGATCTTGAAACTGAGAAGGTGGTGCTAGATGTGCCTGCTCCCAGCGATGGGATTTTGCAGGAGGTGACAAAAGAAAAAGGTGCTACGGTAGGCAGTGAAGAAGTGCTCGGAATCATTGAACCTGCCGAGGTAGCTGAGAAAGAAACCCCAGAAGCCCCGGCAGGTGATACTAAAGCTGCCGGCGAAGAAAAAGCAGAGGCTGAAGCTAGGGCCCCGGCCCCTTCCTTGGAAGTGGGTGCACCTCCGGTCCGTCCTAGAGAGACAGAAGGGGAGGAAATGCCGCCCCTCAGTCCAGCCGTTCGCCGTTTGATTAGAGAGTATCAATTAGATCCGCGGGAAATCCCGGCTACAGGCAAGGATGGCCGTTTGACTAAAACCGATGTGGTCCGGTTTCTCCAATCAGAAGAGCTGGTGGCTGCCCCCACCGCACCGGAGCAAGCCCCGCCACCTGAAGCTAAGCCTGCGGCGGTTCCAAAAGGAGAGGACTATGGTGTTCGGCGGGAGGCTATGAGCCGGTTACGGCAACGGATTGCTGAACGGATGCTTGAATCCCAGCAGGCCACAGCGACCTTGACCACCTTTAATGAAGTGAACATGCAAGAGGTGATGAAACTGCGCCACCGCTACCAGGACGTCTTTGAAAAACGTTATAGGGTACGGCTTGGTCTGATGTCTTTTTTTATTAAAGCTTGTATCGAAGCTTTAAAGCGCTACCCCATCGTTAATGCCACTATCCATGGCAACGATATTTTGTATTATCAGTATTATCATATTGGTATTGCTGTAGCAACGCCTCGCGGCTTAGTGGTTCCCGTACTTCGGGATGCGGATCATCTTAATTTTGCCGATATTGAAACCCAAATTACAGACTTTGCCCAGCGGGCCCGCAATGGCCAGTTGACCATTGAAGAATTGACCGGGGGAACTTTTACCATCACTAATGGTGGGGTGTTCGGTTCCCTGTTATCGACCCCCATACTGAATCCGCCCCAGAGCGCCATTCTGGGGATGCATAAGGTTGAAGATCGGCCTGTGGCGGAAAATGGCGAAGTTAAGATTCGGCCAATGATGTATGTAGCGCTTTCCTATGATCACCGCCTTATCGATGGTAAGGAGGCAGTCCAATTTTTGGTGGCAGTCAAAGAAGCCCTAGAAGATCCCGTACGGTTATTGCTTGAAGTGTGATCGGTATAGAATGCTTATCTTATGTCTGAACGCTACGATGTTGTAATCATTGGTGCCGGGCCGGCAGGTTATGTGGCGGCTATCCGGTGTGCCCAACTTGGCCTGCGGACTGCTTGTATCGACAAGTGGCTCTCCCCGGAGGGAAAACCGTCTTTAGGTGGTACCTGTCTTAATGCGGGCTGTGTTTCCTCCAAGGCCTTGTTGGATTCTTCGGAGCTCTACCAACGGGCCCAAACGGAACTTACTGAACATGGCATCCAAGTTGCCCAAGTCAGTGTAGACCTTGCAGCAATGCAGGCCCGCAAGAGCCGCTTAGTCCACCGCCTTACGGCCAATATCGCCACCCTCTTTGAGGATTATCAGATTAAATGGCTCCCGGGGCATGGCCGGCTATTGGAAAATAATCGAGTGGAGTTTACGTCCCATGAAGCTGATGGTTCGCAGATATTAGAGGCGAAGAATGTCATTCTAGCCAGCGGTTCTCGGCCCATGGAGTTGGAAGCCGCCCCCATTGATGGAGAGCGGATCGTTGACTCCACGGGGGCTTTGTCATTCCAGGAGGTTCCGCGGCGTTTAGGCATTATCGGTGCTGGAGTTATTGGGGTAGAGCTGGGCAGTATTTGGTCCCGGTTAGGGGCAAAGGTGACTCTGCTTGAGGCCCGGGATGAGTTTTTGCCCATGGTGGACAAGACCATTTCCCAGGAGGCCCATAAGCGATTCCAACAGCAAGGGCTAGAGGTTCGTTTAGGGGCCCGGGTTATTTCTACCCGGGTGACCTCTAAACAGGTGACGGTGCATTATCAAAGCGGGGAAGAGGAGCACGAGCTTAAGGTAGATAAACTGATTGTGGCCGTAGGGCGTCAACCCTATTCGGAACACCTTTTTGCCTTAGAAACGGGTTTGCTGTTAGACGAAAGGGGATTCATCCATGTGGATGAATATGGCGTCACTAATTTGCCTGGGGTCTATGCCATAGGAGATGTGGTGCGGGGTCCCATGCTAGCCCATAAAGGATCCCAGGAAGGAATCGCCGTGGCAGAGGCGATAGCCCAGGGCAAGGAAACGGCAGTGAAGCGGGATAACATTCCTTGGGTGATCTACACGGAACCGGAAATTGCCTGGACCGGGCGCACTGAGGAGGCCTTACGGGATGCGGGTATTAAAGTCCGGGTGGGGACCTTCCCCTTTGCAGCCTCTGCCCGCGCGAATGCAATGGATGGCACGGCGGGTTTGGTCAAAGTGGTGGCGGATGCCAACACTGATCAGCTCTTGGGTGTCCACATTATTGGGCCTTGGGCCTCAGAGTTGATTGCCGAAGCGGTGCTGGCCATGGAATTTGCGGCCAGCAGTGAAGATTTGGCACGGACTATTCATGCCTATCCCAGTTTAGCAGAAGCGTTACACGAAGCGGCCCTGGATGTAGACAACCGTGCTCTCCATGTGGTGAGGCAAAGGAAAAGGACTTGAGTTAGGGATATCGCCACGAGGCGTGCAGCAGGCCCTCCTTGTCCCAGGTAAAGCCAGCACGGCGGTGCCCCTGCTTGGAGAAATAAAGCCAATCCAAATGCTTTGCTATCGCTTCCAGCACTACGAAGTTTTCGTAGCCTGTGTGAATACTTTCATCCACAGATCCATGGGTTCTTTCTGGCATTGGGAAACCTGAGGTGGGCTGAGGCGCTGTTTCGCCTGGAGGTGCCGCGGTTTTATAAATTTTCCGGCCACTGGCCGGCAGCTCTTGCCAGGCTCGATGCGTGAGCTCGTTATGCTGATGAATTTGTATTTCGGTATAAATTCGGAGTTGTGTTTTCGTCTCCGGATCAAAAAAGACGAAAGTTCCCCTTGGATCAGCGAGAAGTTCGCAGTACTTGGGCGAGCGGCAATCAGTATTGATGAAAAGTTTTCTTTTTTCAGGTTCCACCCGGCGCAATACCACCGTTCTAGCGTTAGCTTGCCCATCTAGACCCGAGGTAGCAAGCACCGGGGTGCGTAGCCGTGATGAAGGATTCTGATATCCTCTTTGCAGGAGCCGCCAGGCTTCTTCAAGGATGAAATGTAAATTATCGGTGCGCTTCATGCCACAATTTATAGCCAAATTTAAGTGTTATAGCATTTCTCGTTTAAATGAGATCTTAGGCGCTTGGGACAGGCGTGACCAAACACGCTGTCAATCCGTCCCTGGAAGCTCGACGTTGGTTTGCCACACTAGGCTTTCCTATGCCTGGCAAGCAAGTCCAGCCGGTCCCTTCTGGGACGGGCGTTCACCGGTCTGCGTGAGTCCACCGGATCTACAGTTAGGAATCATCAGGAGTCCTCTCGGGATAGGGCGGGGCTAATACACACCATTTTATTCCATGGCCCTCCAAAGCCGTCACAGTAATATGAATGTCCTCGTAAATGACAGTATCGCCCACGGCGGGTTCGCGGCCAAGCAAGTGAAGTACCAGCCCCCCTAGGGTGTCCACTTCCTCATGGGAGAGTTCCACGCCTAATTGCTCACCAACTTCGTCCAGACGCCAGATACCGGGTACATGCAAGCTACCTTGAGCATCGACAAAGGCGGCCACCGAGGTGCCAGGTTCTTCTTCGATTTCACCCACCACTTCTTCGCAGAGATCCTCGATCGAGACGATCCCCGAGGTGCCGCCATACTCGTCGATGACCACTACCATGTGGGTGTGGCCCCGGCGCATCGCGGCTAGCACGGTGTCCACAAGGGCAGTTTCAGGGACGAAGGAAAGAGGCCGGAGGTCCTCTTGCTGTAAGGAGCGGTTGGCGACAAGCAGGCGCAGCACATCTTTGATATGGATCAGCCCGACGATCTGGTCTAGGGTCCCTTCGAACACTGGATAGCGGGTGTGATGGGTAGTGGTAATGGTAGCAGTTAATTCTTCGGGAGAGGCACCAAGAGGGATCCCTGTGATATGGACCCGCGGTACCATCACCTCCTCGGCTGTCCGATCCCGGAGTTCCAGTAACTCGCGTAGCATCTGTCCTGCCTCAGGGTTAAGAACGCCGCTTTCCTCACTTTCCTCTACAATCAGCTGCAATTCTTCTGCGGTATGGTAATGGCCGCTGGTGAGCCGGCGTTCAATGCCCATAGCCCGCAGAATGGCAGTGCCCAAGCTGTTTAGGGTGATGACCAAGGGATAAGTGGCGAACTTGGCCCAGCGCATGGGGCGGGTAATCCAGAGTGCGGTGCCTTCGGCATGCATCAGGGCAAGGGATTTGGGCACCATCTCACCTAGGACAATATGGAAGTAGGTCAGGATACCGATGGCCAGTACGCTGGCTACGGTATGGGCGGCAATCCAACGGGAGGTGCCCAGCTCTGCCAATCCTTCAGCAAGCCAATGGGCTAGGATGGGCTCGCCGTACATGCCTAGCCCTAAGCTGGCGAGGGTGATCCCAAGTTGGGCGGTAGCAATGTAGCGGTCTTGCTGTAGCGGGTTCCGGAGGATGGCTTGTACTAGGGCTGCACTAGGCTCTCCAGCAACCGCGCGGCGTTCGATGGCCGCCCGAGGTACCCCGATGATGGCAAATTCCGCTGCCACAAAGATGCCATTCAAGAGAATTAGCAAGATAATGATCATCACCGGTATCCACCACTCCATAAGCTAGTCCTCGTTCTCTGGCGCAGAAGGTTCGGCAGGTGGGTTAGCTTTGACCAGAACAGAGCGGATAACTGGGCCATTTAGCTCTTCGATCTCCACCTCTAGACCGTCAATCATGACTCGCTCTCCGGGCTCAGGAATTCGCTCCAGCACCGAGGTGATGTGACCTGCTACCGTGTTGGCTTGGCTGTGCCAAGGCAGGCCTGTCCAAAGCACAGTTTCCTCTACCCGGAGTAAGCCAGGTAATCGAACTCGCCCATCTGGAAGGTATTCCGGCTGGGCATGTTCTTCCTTAGACTCTTCTGCTACCCCCCCGGTGAGGGCAATGAGCATATCATCGAGAGTGACCAAGCCCTGCATCGTGCCATATTCATCCACAACAATGAGTTTGCGTGAGTGTCGTTGCCGCATGATGGCAAGTAGACGGTCACCGGTTACCTTGTCAAGCACGCTGATGGCAGGACGCATGGCTTCACCTACGGTAGGTAGTGCCCTATGCTCGGCAAAATGGGCGGTGACATCCTTAGTGTGGATCATGCCAATAATGTTGTCTAACGAACCCTTGTAGACGGGAAGGCTGGAGAAGGGGGATTCAACCACAATCTGAAAGAGTTGTTGAGGGGGGGTCTTTGCATCCACGATAGCGACGAACCGGCGGGGCACCATCAGTTGCCGGGCGGTGCGCCGGCTTAAGTATAATGCTTGGTGCAAACGCTGTTGCTCATGTAGCTTGAGCAGTCCCACTTCCCGGCTCTCAGCGATGAGCATGTCAATTTCTTCTGGAGAGTGAACATGCCGGTGCCGCGAATGTCGAATTCCTAGTGCCCGTAGCAACACGATACCACTGCCGTTCAGAAAGGCGATAAAGCCGCTGTAGAGCCTCAGTGACCAGCGCATGGGCAAGTAAGTGTAGAGGGCAAGCTGGACCGGATACTGAAGGGCCAGTGATTTGGGTACGAGTTCACCGAATACGACTTGCAGCCCAGTGAGCAGCACCAATACAACTATTGCTGCCGTTGACTGGGCTGCAAGGGGTTCCATGTCCCCGAGTAATTCAAACAGGAGTGCCAGATCCTGGCCTAGGGTAGCTTGGCCATAGGCACCTAAAATCAGGCTTGAGAGGGTGATTCCAATCTGACTGGCGGCAATATAGCGATCGAGGCGGGCTGTATCCTCGATGATGGGCAATAGCCCCTTCGCCAGCCAATGGCCATTTTCGGCAAGCTTTTGAATCTGGCTACGGCGTACCCCTACAGCGGCGAATTCTGCAGCAACGTAGAGGGCGTTAGCCGTGATGAGGAATAGGAATACGGCAAAAGTCGTTACATTCATGTAAGGGCCTGTTGTGGGGCGATCGTTTTTATTTGAGGGCGAAATATAGAGGAGGTTGACTATTATTCCTTGATAGATTTGACCCATAAACCCATATGGTTGACACTTGACCTAGACAACCTGTTATGGTGTGTACTTTGAGCTAAGCGGCAGGGATGCACAAGCTTCCTGAGCCGCCGGATCCCATATTTCCTAGATAAAGGTTAAGAGATTATGGATATTGCTAAGAAATTCTTGCGCTTGTTTTGTTGGCTACAATTGGTTGCCTTTGCTGCGCTGACCGTCCTTGCTTTACCCCTTCATGCCCAGTCAGGGGGAGACCTATCGTTGAGCTCTGAGCAGATGCAGGAGCTCCATAAGCTGCAACAGAAGATGCGTACTGTGAGTCAACAGTTGAATGAGATTCGGCAAGAAGCGCTGGAGGCGAAACCTGAACTGCAGGAGCAGCAAGATGAGTACCAATCGTTGTTGTTCGAGACAATGAAAGAGCAAGGGAACGATCCAGCACCGGCATTGACGCGCATGCGTGAGATCGAAGGACAGATGCAGGATCAGGAATTGGCTGAAGAGAAACGCAAACAGCTTATCAGAGAGTATCGGCAAAAAGATGCGGGACTCCAGCAGGCGAGTCGTAGGGCAATGCAAGATGAGAAAGTCCGTGAGGCAGCTCAAGAACTTTCTCAATCCACTATTGCGGCTATGCGTGAGCACAATTCCGAGACAGAGCAATTATTGCAAGAGATGAAGCAACTTCGCCAAGAAATACAGCAGATGGTGGCCCAGCTTAAAACTGAAGAAGGAACTGGCAATAAATAGTACCCTGTATTAAATTAATATGGATTTTTCACCACAAAGACACGAAGAACACGAGACGTGTTCTTCGTGTCTTTGTGGTGATCCTAACATCTAACCTAAAAAATAGTCCCCTCCTGTGGCCGAAACAGAGGCCACCGCCAATAGGCGAGCTGTTTATATGATGAACCTCGCACTCCCTCCAAGGTCCGATTTTAAATGGCTACAAAGCTTTGCCTGAGATTCGATTGCGAATCTTGACCAAAGGGTAGGTGTCATGAATGCTCCAGTAAGAGTAACCGCTTTGTTTTTGTTCTTCTTTACCATAATTTTAACAGCGACAGGTTGTGCAGGACCACGGCCAATCTTGTATCCTAACCCTCATTTTAGGAGTGTTGGTCAAGAAGTCGCAGAACAGGATATTGCCGAATGTCGCGCCATGGCTGAGGCTGCAGGGGTCTCACCTGGAAAAGGTAAGGCTGGAGAAACAGTGGAAAGTTCGGCGGTGGGTGCGGGAGTGGGTGCGGCCTCTGGTGCTGTTGGTGGTGCAGTGGTAGGTGCTGCCGGTAGTGGCGCAGCCATTGGGGCTGCTAGCGGTGCCGCGGCCGGTCTATTGCGTAGTCTATTTGGTGCTTCAAGACCTAGCCAGGCGTACATTAATTTTGTAAATCAATGCCTAAAAGAGCGGGGGTATAGGCCTGTGGGCTGGGAATAGTAAGCTGATATCCTCCTAAAGCCTTGCCTTTGACGATGAGCATCCGTTTAATTTCTTGGAGTGGATATGCTTGAACACCTTATCTTCAATCACTGATGTAAGTGAAAGCGATATATTCAACCAAATCGCTTCTGCGATCGAAACACAGGGCTACATCGTTTTATCATCTGTATTGCCAGAGCCGTTGACCAACTCTCTCTTCATCCATTTAAAATCCACTAAGGAACAAGATTTTTACAGGGCTGGCATAGGTAGAGAATTTAACTATCACGTTAATCAATTTGTCCGCACCGATCAGATCTGCTGGATCGATCAGCGCCATTCAGCTACCAAAGCCTATTTAGCTTGGATTGAAAGGCTTCGCCTTGAGTTGAATAGGCGTTTATTTCTGGGTTTATTCGACTATGAATGTCATTTTGCGTGCTATCCAGTAGGGGCTTTCTATAAAAGACATTTAGATGCGTTCAGTGATAGCAGGAACCGGATTATTACTACCGTGCTTTATCTCAATCCCAACTGGATGCCTGATGATGGGGGTGAATTGCTCCTCTACTCAATAGAGAATAATACCCTGTTAGAAAAAATAGCGCCTGAGTATGGGAAGATGGTGTTATTTTTAAGTGAGAAATTTCCCCACGAAGTGGTGACGACTAATAAATTGCGTTATAGTCTCAGTGGCTGGTTTCGAGTGAATAATAGTTTTGGTGCTGTTATTGATCCTCCGAAGTAATAGCTTATGGGGCCATTAGAAAATTGTGATTTTCCTGTAGACCGGTCGCAAGCTTTGTTTAAACCATCGCTCCAGCGCGGTCTGAAAGTGCTGCTCATCTTTCAGCTGCGTAGCGTCAAAATACGAGACATCTGCAGGGATAAACAATTCCTGGGCATCATCACAGAGCACTAAGATGCGATGGTGTGCCACTTGTGAGCAAACATTTTGTAGCTCATCAGCAGCATTCTGTGTAGCCTGGCGGAGATCTAGAAGAACCAAAAAACAGTGCTGAACCGCGCTTTGCAACCACTGTCTCCACTCTTCTTCAGTGACCCAATAACTCATGGCGTTTTTGTGTCTTAGTATTTTTGGGGCCATTGGAGAAGAATCGGAGATCCGCGCCAAGGTGATAAGTGGACCATATTGCCCCATAATGGGGTAAATGGAATTGGTAAATAATGGTGAGAGAATCGGTTTCCGGCTTACCTGAAGATAGGCGATAGGTCGGTTGTGAAGACACTCGAAAAGTCCATAGCGAATGATAAGCAGTCCCATAGCAGCAGGATAGGTGAGGTAATCTTCGGGTTGCAGTACTCCCCACAAGGTTAGGGCAAAAAATATCAATGGGTGTAATAAGGGAAAGCTAAAAATATGGCGCAATAATCTGGCATTTGCACTTTCTGCTTGATTAAGATCACGGTTGCGAACAAGCGTGTAAGTGACCAACAGGGCCAATAAAACAAAATAAAAAGGATAGCTTTGGAATATAGGTGCGCCAGGACGGTAAACTTCTTGCCATGAGGAAAACCAGATCAACAAGGTGGCTGTACAAAAGAGATCGTAGCTCCAACTATAATGGAACTGGGGTAACCAATAGAGTGCTGCAGCAAGGACAAGACACCCCCAACCTATTCCAAACGCCCATGGGCTAGCCAAATAATTTTGTAAGGGGTTATCAGTCAGAACAAGAAATCCAATAATAGCCGCACTCATAGAGAACAAAGGCAAAATAATTGCAGGGAAATTACGAAAATAGAGGAGGGGAGAATTTCCCGGAGAGGGTTTTAGTTTGTTCACGCTAGCCGCTAATTTACTAAAAAAAGCCATTTTTTGCCTCTTTCAGTTCTCACGAAGTTATTTAGGATTTTAGAGGCCATTTTAAAAATAGCAATTTTGTGCTGAGACCAGGCGAGGTACGTTTGAGAAGCGCAGTGTCTGCACTTATACATGAGTATCACAAAACGTGCCTCAATGCCGTATCGGTGCTAAAGGGCATTTTTAAAACGGTTTCCTAAAGATAACACAGAAATCCTGTCTCCATGGAAGGGGTGCCGGATTAGAATTTTTTCTCTTTGTCCTTTGTTCTGCTGCTAGAAAGGCGATGATTCCTTGATGGCTAAATGCATAAGCCGGCGGTCTTAAGACCGAAATTCCAATGAGTGGGAGAGTAAATAACATTGCAAATTCATTTTTTGGGCGCAGCCGGCGAGGTGACCGGCTCTTGTCATCTGATCCAGGTGGGGGAGAAAAAAATATTGCTCGATTGTGGCTTGATCCAGGGTAGGCCTAAGGACGAGGCCCGCAACCGGGAGCCGTTTCCTTTCGATCCTAAAATCATTGATGCTGTAGTACTGAGCCATGCCCATATTGATCACTCAGGCCGGCTTCCGCTGCTTATTAAGTCAGGTTATTCCGGTCCCGTATACACCCAGCGGGCAACAGCAGATTTATGCCGCACCATGTTGAGGGATGCAGGCTTTCTAAGTGAGAAAGATGCCGAATGGGAAAACCGTAAGCGCGAGCGCAAGGGTTTGCCATTGGTAGAACTCCTCTTTACGGTAGAAGATGCGGAAGCGGCCTTGGGGCAGTTCAAGGGGCTAGATTATGGTCAGCAGCAGACCATCTTACCGGGGGTGTCCATCCGGTTGTCCGACGCCGGGCATATCTTAGGATCAGCCGTCACCGAGTTATGGCTGAGTCAAAAATGGGCAAGTGCGGAAGCTGGTCTATAGTGGCGATTTAGGCCGTTCTGGCATGCCCATCTTGGCGGACCCTACACCGATCTAAGATGCTGATCTGGTGGTTATGGAGAGTACTTACGGCAACCGCCTGCACCGCACTTGGGGGCAGACCCTGACGGAGCTAAAAGGAATATTCAACGACACCCTCACAAACGGTAAGGGAAATATTCTCATCCCCGCCTTTGCGGTCGGGCGGACCCAGGAAATCCTGTATTTATTTGCCAAATACTATGAAAAATGGGGATTGGAGCGCTGGTATATTTTTTTGGACAGCCCTATGGCGGCTGAAGCCACGGATACCTATGCCCGCAATAGCCAACTCTTCGACCGGGAGTCAGGTGAAATGTGGCGGCGTCACCAGGAACATTCCCTCTTACCCAACCTGCGTTTTACCCGTACTGCGCAAGAGTCCATGCGGCTTAATAAGATTCGTTCTGGAGCCATCATTATTGCCGGTAGTGGCATGTGCGATGGCGGGCGTATCAAACACCACCTCAAGCATAATGCCTGGCGCAAGGATTGCCATATCATCATCACCGGCTACCAGGCTTCTGGCACGCTAGGCCGGTCCCTCGTGGACGGTGCCAAATATATTAAGCTTTGGGGTGAGAGTATCCGGGTGGCCGCAAGCGTACACACGGTGGGGGGATTATCCGCCCATGCGGACCAGGCGGGCCTCATGAATTGGTATGCCCATTTCCAAGGGCGTCCACCCCTGGTTCTCGTGCACGGTGAAGCGGCGGCTGCAGGAGGGCTTGCCAAGCGTCTGCGGGAAGATTTGGCTGCTCCGGTGAGGATAGCCCAGCCCGCTTCCCCGGTGGACCTTGGACATATAGGGGATTTTATCGAGAGTCTATAAAAATAATATCAATGAGGACCTTATCGGGTCTTTGAATGTTCTGTGGTCGGTGGTTTTTCCTGTCACTCCAGGGGAAGCTCCTCTGCCGAGATAGGGGCCGAGCTATCGATGGGGCGTCCCAGCAGCATATCCAGGAAAGCGTTCCGGGTGGCCTCGTCCAATTGGCGGAAGGTGCGAAAACGGACATGTTGATTTTGCTGTGCAAGGTCCAATTCAATGCCCCACAGGGGAATGAGCTGAGTGGGCAGCATGGCATAGCGGATATCACCAAGTATATTGGGCTGTTCCGGATGCTGGGCTATAAATCCATCTGAGAACCGGGTAAACCGCTGGATATCTTGAGCCAAGAGGGAGCCGGGCTGAAGTCTTTGTAGTTGTTTCGGGGTGAAGCGCTTGGTAGAACCACCCAGGTAGATACGCGGCTCACTAAGGATGCCAACACGCACCGCATCCACATAAAATCGCCCCTTGCTTTCGTAGATAGTGCGCCACAGGATGAGATTGCCCAAGGTGGGTTTAGCTTCCAATCGCTCAATCTGATGGCCTCGGCTTTCAGCCAGGGTAACTACCAGGGCTTCTACTCGCTCCTGTTGGACGAGGCCAAACGGTAGATAGAGGAGGGCAAGACCCAGTCCTAGGCGAGCTGCTACCGGCGTAGATTTGAAAAAGCTCCACCCCAAAGCGATAGCCAGCACCCCCGTAAACAGGGGGTCGACGACCGCAATTAAATTCCAGGCGATCCGAGTTTCTAACACCGGCCAGAGAAGCTGTGTCCCATAGCTGGTGCAGGCATCCAAAAGGCCACTTGGCAGGTAGCCGAGCATGGCCAGGCCGTACAGCCGCCCAAATTTGAGGCGACGTCGTAGGAATGGCCAGAGCAACACCGCAGCAATTAGACCGCCAATGGGGACAAACAGTAGGGAATGGGTGAACTGCCGATGGTATTCCAAGGTCAGGAGGGGATCCTCCGCAGAGCGGATAAAGACATCTGCATCGGCCAGCAGCCCGGCCACAAACCCCACTGCGGCAGCCAAACGCACCTGGGACGAGCGGGTAGCCGATTGGGCGACGACTGCCCCCAGTAAGCCTTGGGTCACAATGTCCATCAGCTAGGCCCTGGGAGTATTATGACAATACCGCCGGAGCTAAGGCGGGAATGTAGTCTTGCTGTAGATAGGGGGCAAAAAGCAGGCGGGGAATAACCTCCGGATAAAGATATCGCCTCCACAAAGCCGTTTGCACCCAAGTGAAACCTTTGACGACGGCTGGCGCAGTTCCCAAAGCGACCGCATCAACTAGACAATACCAAGCGGCAACGCCGCTGGGGGGATTACCCTGGGGAAATTCTAAAACCGGATCAATAGGTACCCACCGCCAATTACCATAGGAAACGCCAATGAGTTCCAGCCAGGTCGTCACAAAAAAGGCGCCAAGATAAACCCCTGGCGAGCGGCCAAATAGCACGAAAAGGACAAACACCACAAATAACAGGGCGCCAACCGCATCTTTCTGTGCCGCCCCGGTCAACCCCCAAATCGTCCACAAACCGCCGGCAGTTAGGACCATCACAGTAATGGCTTTAAGGTTTCGCTTAAAAAGTTCTGAGCGGGCCAGGGCTACGGCGGTCAAATAAACCATACCATGGCCTGGCGGGACATAGGCGGGAACATTATGGAAGCGGTAAATATAGCCTTCCATATAGGGAGAGGCAAAATGCTCCCCAACCGTGGCAAAGGCCACGGCCACCAGCACCTGGGCGCGGACTAAACTGCTTTCTCCGCGCAGCAATGCGAACAAAGATACCCAAGCACAAACTCCCAGAAGATTCTGGAAGGTCAAAGTAGAATCGGCATCCACATACAGGCAAAGGGCAATAGAAGCGAAGACGATCAGTGCAATTCCATAATCACGAAAATTTCCAGTCGCTGCAGCCCGTCCTTTCTCAAGCAAGCCAAAGCGAACAATCCCGTCTCCCCTCATGGCCATCCCCATCTTGTTCGTAAGTCATCTTTATTGCTTGTCTTTAACAGTAAATCATTGTATGAGATAGGGTATAAAGGAGCAAGCTTTATGTTAAGTAGCTGAATGAAAACAAATTATTTTAGTATTTTTTAGGATCTATTTTACGTTTAAAATTGATCTTGAGGGATCCGTCTAAGTATCTTGAGTTTCACTAAGCCCCCCAAGGAAAAGGTTGGTCAATAAAATTAACAAACCCAATGATAGGCTGCCAACGCCAAGATAAGTCAATGTTTCTGTAATCATGTGTGAATGGGCTGGGCCACGGCCTATTGAAGGGGCAAGTAAAAACATGGATAGCCATGCGAAGGGGTAAAAACTTCCCAGACCGATAAACAGGGAAGTAAGTTTTTTTAGGCCTGGTTTCAGCTTGGAGATAGCGACGAGCAATAATAAGCCGATTGAAAATGCCGCTATGCCGGTAGCGTGAAAGTGCGCCCGTTGTGCATAGCGCCAGATTTTATCTTGACTTTTGGCATCAGCAAGGTCTGGGTTTACTGCGATCCCTCGGGCGACAAAATCCTTGAATAGATCTTCACTAAGTCCAAAGGAAAATCCAAGGCTAATTCCCAAGATGAGACTTATTAAGACTAATGTAAGACCGCTTTTTATATGGGATAAATGAATGCTCATAATTTCTTTATGTCCTGTTTTTGGAATTCTACGGCAAGGGACTGGGTAAAGAGTAACCTTTAAGTGGTTACGAAACTGCCAAATAAATTCCACTAAGCGCCATTAGTCCACCTGCTATCATCTTCTTCCGCTATCGGCAGAGCAAAATGGAATGTAGCCCCTTGATCGGCGTTAGATGTCGCCCATATTTGGCCTCTATGGGCTTCGATAATTGAGCGGCAGATGGAAAGCCCCACTCCCATGCCTGAAACCTTAGTTGTGAAGAACGGCTCGAATAATTGTTTCAACGCCTCAGAGCTAATGCCCGCTCCTTTATCGGAAACGGCAATCTCAATCTGATTATTATCCGTTGTCAATGAGGTTTGAATGGTGAGCTCTCGCTTGCCAATCTCGGTAGCCTGCATCGCCTCTAAGCTATTTCGCACCAGATTCAACAGGACTTGCTGAATCTGGACAGGATCGATAGAGAGGGGCGGCAGCGACTCGGATAATTCCAACCGCAGCCTGGCTTGGCTGTTCCTGATCTCTATCTCTGCGAGGGGAAGGGTTTCCCGAACCAACTTGTTGAGGTCTATTAGGCTAGGGTGGGTTTCTCTGCCACGAATAAAGCTTCTTAAACGGCGGATAATTTCATCAGCACGTTGATTTTGGTTGATGGCGTTTTCTAGTGTTTCTACGAGTTGTTCCGGGGAAGCTGCCCCCCGTTGTAGCATGCGCAGACATGTTTCAATATAAGTGCTGACGGCCGTCAGAGGCTGTTTGAGTTCATGGGCCAATTCAGAAGCCATTTCACCGGCAGTACTTAAGCGTTCCAGATGGGCAAGTTCTAGTTGCTGCTGCCGTATCTTCTCTTCGGCCTGCTTGCGCTCGGTGATATCGTTGACGAGGACGAAGAATCCAGCGACCTCACCCTGTTCTCCTAGATGGGGAATATAGGAGGCCTCTACATAGCGAGGCCCACCATCCTTATAGGGGACTACTCGTTCAAATACAGCCATTTGCCCTGCTAGGGCCTTCTCCACGTATTCCTTGATCGCCTGATAAGCAGCTTCGCCTAGCACTTCAACCAAGCGCTTTCCTTGGATCTTACTCCGTGAATAGCCAAACCATTCTTCATAGGCCTTGTTGACGATGCGATAGCGCTGATCGGCACCTACATAGGAAATCAGCACCGGTAAGGAATCCATCAACAAGATAAGCCGTTGCTCAGTCGCTCGCAATGCTTTCTCCGCCTGCTTACGCTCAGTTATTTCACGAACCGCACTTAAGGCAAGCATGCCCTCCTTGGTCTGGTAGCCACTGAGGCTGATCTCGACCGGAAATTCGCTGCCATCCTTTCTCAAACCATAAAGCTCAAGGCCTATACCCATAGGGCGAAAATGTGGTGTTTGAAAAAATCTTTGGCAATGTTCTCGATGGTGATCTCGAAAACGTTCGGGTAATAAGGTTTCTAGACCTTGGCCGATCAATTCCTCCCTGGAATAGCCAAACATATTCTCCGCCTGGGTGTTGATCTGGACGATGCAGCCTTCTTGATTGACGACTAGGATGGCATCGGGCGCGCTTTCTAGAAGTCCGCTGCTGAGTGCTTCAATTTGGAGCATTTTGGGACTTTTAATTAGAGAAATTGGTATTTCAAGCAATAGCTTTTTATATTACCAAATGCATTTAAATATATAGTTGTCTTCTTCAATTTTTAATCTACTATTTATAGTAAATCTATCAGAGATGGGTTGGCTAACCATAAGGTTATCTGCTCTGTAGTAGCGGCTAGAGACTACTCAATGGTAGACGTTATGGCTGCAGATCAAAACCGGGCCCTAGGAGGGCACCAAGGATCTACAAGGAGAAAGACTATGAATTGGGAACAAATTAAAGGAAACTGGAAGCAACTCCGTGGTAAGGCGAAAACCCAGTGGGGCAAGCTTACCGATGATGATCTTGATATGGCTGAAGGACGCCGTGATGAGCTGGCTGGCAAAGTCCAGGAGCGCTACGGTGTTACCAAAGAAGAGGCCAATCGGCAGGTAGATGATTGGATGCGGGGGCTATAAATTGCTACCCCGGGATTGACCTCCAGTTAAATTTTTCATAGTGCTGGATTTTCCACGTTGGCACTACTGTGAGGTTAGCGAACACAATATCCTGGGGGCATGTCCCCCAGGATATTAACATTGGTAATTAACTAATAGAACGATTTACCGTTCTTGGGGTTGGAGCTGCAACCATCTGTAAGTTTTACCCGCCTTCATTTTCCTTTTCCATTTTTCCGCATCGTTGCAACCCTTGAGCGGCTAGCCACCAGCACAATGCCCACGCCGCTTCGGTACTCTATCCGGCAAACACATCAGTGGGAGTCCCATCAGAATCTTAGGTAATAATAAAAAATAAACTTGCAAGAAGATAATGGATACCAGAGAATCGACAGGAAAGACTCCCTTTCTAAAAAAGCAGTTCTCTTTCGGCAGTTAAGGCGGGAATGGCAGATTAAAAGCATCATGGCAGCCGCGAGGACTGCCATGCACTTTTGGAGTAAATTTAAAAATTTAATCCTCTTCCTTTTGCTCGATGTTATCAGAGATAAGGAAGGCCTCCACATTTTCAAGTTCGACCTTAAGATGCGGATCCAGATCCCAGCCGTATTCGCGCTCAACCTCAACTAGGCCCACGGCACGAACGGTTCCTGTCACAGTGACCTTAGAATCTTCCGTAACCCTTGCGTGTGCTTTCATATTGCCTTCAGGAATCAGCACCACCATCTCGTCGTTGAAAAGCCCACCACTTTCAAGAATAAATGAGTGTTGATCAATCAGTTCTTCCACTTCGCCAGAAACTCTTACTTTTTTGCCATCATAGCGAAGTACATCATCCAGAAGTTCTTCTACATTCTCCAGTGTTTGAGGCTCGCCACCTGCTTGTTGGCCAGCTGCTTGAGCAGAGGTTATTACGGAAAAAGTCATCAATAGGGCGGTTGCCATCATAGCTTTTGCCAGAGTGCTTATGCTTAACTGATTCATAAATTGCATTGTGCTTACCTCCTTAAAAATATTAATTTGGCGCAGTTTTACTTTCCATCACTTAACCTAATATAAGTGATTGTTATGAAGTTTCTTAGTAACCCTCTATAAACTATAGAAGGCGTTTCGAAATCAGTCCAATTATTATTTCTACAGCAGCATTTGAATGAGTAATTAATGGTCTGGATTGGTGAATAGGCTAAAATTAGCTATCAGAATACGGTGCTCAGTATGACAATATTTAAAACAATAAAAACCACTATCAGGAGCTAAAATGAAAAAATTTCTTAAATATACTGCGGTCGTCTTATTAGGGCTGTTCTTGGTGCTCATCCTATGGGGTTTGCTAGAACCGCGCCTGATGATCGACTATCGACCAATCACTGCAGAGATTCCCAATTTGCCTATGGAATGGGAGGGCAAGCAAATAGCGCTGCTCGCTGATATCCAGATTGGCATGTGGCTGGATAATAGAGCAACCGTGCGCCGTATCGTCAATAAACTCATTGAGCAACAACCCGCTGCGGTGCTGATTGCAGGCGATTTTATTTATGAGCCGACAGGGGAGAAAACCAAGGAAGAAGCCCAAGAAGAGATGGAGTTGGAAGATTATCGGGAGGCAATGGAGCAAATCCAGGACGTTGCTAGACTTATGGATTCCCTGCCGCGATCCGGCATTCCCACGTATGCTGTTCTTGGTAATCATGATTACGGCTTGCAGTGGCCCACTGATGTGAAATTGGAACAAGTCCCTCACCTGTTGAAGCGAGCACTGAGCCAGGTAGGCATTGTGGTGCTTGATAATGAAGCTATAGCGCTTACATCAGCAGGACAATCAATACAGGATTCCTATCCCCTTTATCTTGTGGGTATCGGCAGCCGCTATGCGAGCAACGATAAGCCTTTAACCGCCCTTGCGGGCGTCCCCGAAGAGGCGCCCAGAATAGTTTTCATGCACAACCCGGATACCTTCGCATCAATTACCTCAGGGGCAGCGCCCTTAGCGTTAGCTGCGCACACCCATGGCGGCCAGATTCGTTTGCCCTTTTTCCCTGCTTGGTCCTGGATGACCGTGTTAAAAGACGATAGAGTAACGGCCGATGGTTGGATCGATAATTTTGGGCAGCCGGGAAATCGGCTTTATGTTAATCGAGGAATTGGTTTTAGTCGCATTCCGATAAGGATCAATTGCCCACCGGAAGTGACTTTACTTACTCTCCGGCGTGCGCATTTATCAGTATCCCAACCGCCTAATTAGGGAGTGGTAAGAACCATGTACCTAATCCTCCGAGAACCCTTTGAACTCAATCTTTTTTCGTTGGATTTACTCCAGTTGTGATGGTATTGAAAAGCGATAATTGGTTCATCTGCTGCAACTCTTTAATGGAGAGATTCGCCCAAGCAATGGGACAGCATCTGTTCTAGGGAACGTGGGTCAATATCCAGATCGGCGAATGTCCCGATCCCAGTGCCGACCACATTATCCATTTCCATGAGTATGACCTGATCTCGCGTCAATGGGGGATTAGGTAGGAGGGAGGCCATCCTGGCGAGTATTTTCCAGACGCTAAAGGGTACCGGCAGCAGCAGCCGCCGGCGATCAAAATAAGCAAGCACCCGCTCTACAATGTCCCGGTAACTATAGATCTGGGCTCCGCCTAGTTCAAAGATTTTTCCAGCTGCTTCAGGTGTATCCAGCGCCTGGAGTACCGCTTTAGCCACATCCTCCACATACACTGGTTGCAGGCGGGTGGCGCCGTTGCCGAATAAGGGCACCACTGGCAAACGAGTCACTGTTTTCAAAGCGCCCAGAAATGCATCATTAGGGCCGAACATTACGCTGGGCCGGAGGATAACGGCGTCTGAAAATGCATTGTGAACACGTTGTTCACCGTAAGCGCGGGCGCGCACGAATTTTGAGGGCGAGGCCGGATCTACTCCAATACCAGAAATATAGACAAGTCTGCGGATACCGGCCTGCTGGGCCCGACGTGCAACTCGCCCAGCCCCTTCCACATGGATGGTATCAAAAGTGGCCTTCCCCTGTTCCACATAGAGTCCGACGGCATTGACGACACTTGTGGCGCCATTGACCGCTTCGGCTACGGAATCTTCATCGCGGACATCGGCGGTCTGGAGTTCGATTTGGTCACTGGCTCCGGCAAGATCCGGAGCATAGGGATGACGGGCAGCGATTCGTACCGTTGCTCCCGATTCCACAAGATGGCGAACAATAGCGCGGCCAAGAAAGCCAGTGCCTCCGAAAACAGTGATTAGGCCGTGAGTCATCGTCGAATAATTAGGTGAATGTACGAGTAAGTGGGTTGTGCAAAAGTCACCCAGTCAGGTTTTATGTTTTGCCTTATTTGCTTTGAAGGGGGCTTACTTGAGCATAGTGGAATCTAAAATAATTTCCAATTTTTTATGTTGTGGTTACCATTGGTTTCAATAGCGGTAATTTCGTTTTATCTGTCGAAATGCAGATGATATTTCTGCTTGCAATAAACGCCCCCCTACCCTATATCCTAATCTAAGTATCTTAGTAAAAATTTTGAATATTCCTGGGGCGAGCCGGTGGTGTGGAGCCAGAGGACAGGGAAGTCCCCGCCAATCCTTTTTGCAGGGAGGAAAAACGGGTTGGCGAAACACTACCGGCTCGCTCCTAAAACACCGCCGAATCGGCGGAGAAATCTATCCCATCTGCGCCCTGCAAAGGACAGAACTGGCATGCGGCAACTGTATATTGAGGTATCTGAAGAGAAGGCCTCGGAAGTTATCCGGCAAGCCCAGGAGTTCGCCGGAATGAATTTATGGCACCTCCCGCTAAGGGGTTGGCCTGAAGGAAAAGAAAAAGCACTCATCCTGGCACACCTTCCGAATCGGCAGGTCGGTTCGTTTCTCCAAGCGGTGCAGGACATCGATGCAGGAGCCCACTTCACTCTTGAGCCGCGCGGTATCCTCTCACTCCGCCCTCCGGCTGATAAGGTGCCGGAGCAGACTGCGGATGTAAGCGAGCGAAGCCCTTTTGAGATTTATCTGTCTGGGGTGCAGAGTATCGGGTCGCTGCGCGGATTTATTAGCTATGCAGTGGCAGGCGGCATCGTGGTTTGGATCGGCCTTATCACTAATACGGTTTATCTTCTGGTGGCCGCGATGCTGATCGCTCCTTTTGCGGGACCTGCAATGAATGCGGCGATTGGCACAGCGACTGGAAACCTCCATCTGCTCCGACGCAGTATTGGCCGTTATGTCCTTGGGTTGGTAGTAACGGCGGGAGTAACGGCGCTCCTCACCTTACTCTTCCAGCTAAGCATAGCGACGAGCATGATGGTGGAGGTAAGCAAAATCTCGGTAGTGAGCGCTCTGCTTCCCCTTGCAGCGGGGGCTGCCGGGGCGATTAACCTTGTCCAGAGCGAGCGCGACAGCCTTGTCTCTGGCGCCGCTGTCGGCATGCTCGTGGCGGCCTCTCTGGCTCCACCGACGGGCTTGCTGGGGATAAGTCTAGTGCTTGGGGAGTGGGCCATGGCCAAAGGAGCAGCATTCGTCCTCCTGCTCCAACTGGTCGGCATCAACTTTTCGGGTGCCGTGGTCTTTCGCCTTTATGGACTCTCAGGGAAAGGGCCGCGATTTCTGCGGGGGCGGAAGTGGGCCTTTCCTACCGCCCTCGCCAGCTCGATCATAGTCCTTGCAGGACTTCTGGGATGGCAATTTAGTTCCTCTCCGGAACTTCAACGCAGCACCCGTGCCCAACGCGCCATCGCTGAGATTCGCACCGCAGTGGAAGCAAGCAATTTGGCTCAACTTGTCGAGGCGAATGCTCGATTCACCCGCGCCAGTATCCCCGAGCAAAACTCACTCCTTGCTATCGTCTATGTTCAACGCGCCAGGACTATTCCCCTTTCTGACGCCGAACTTCGTCGGCGCCTTACCCATCAGATCCAGGAGCACCTTTTGAATGCCGGTTTCAACGTAACGCCACTGGTTTCGGTGACGGTCCTCAAACCACCCGATATCATTCAAAACGGTATATCATCCTCAAAATCATCATCGCTTGAGGGGGGTGGGGGAGGTGAAGTCCGGGACGGGGGGCTAGAAGGACCTGGGGCCGAGCCTTGGCTCATGTCATTGTTATAGGGGGCGCTGCCGCCGGTTGCCCGGTCCAGCATCTGCATTTCGTTGGCGACGATCTCGGTGGTATAGCGGTCCTGACCGTCCTGGCCTTGCCATTTGCGGGTTTGGAGGCGGCCTTCCACGTAGATCTTGGAACCTTTTTTGAGGTATTCACCGGCAATTTCCCCCAGACGGCCGAAGAACACCACCCGGTGCCATTCGGTGCGTTCCTGTTGCTCGCCGGTGGTTTTATCTTTCCAGGTCTCTGAGGTGGCCAAGGTAATATTGGCGATGGCCCCGCCACTGGCGGTATAGCGGACTTCCGGGTCCCGTCCCAGGTTACCTATCAGGATGACTTTGTTAACGCCTCTTGCTGCCACGATGAAATTCTCCTGCCGTAATGGCTGTTGAATGCTGGTTTATTTTACCGCTATGGGCTGTTCTCGGTTAGTGGGGTTAATCTCGCTCAGAGCGGCTTTATCTAGCTGCTCATCATCTACCTTGAGATAAGCGACCCCCTCCTCGGCCACCACCACTGCATCGGCGACCCCGGCGATTTCGGTAAGGCGTTTAGCCAGGAGTTTAGCCTCGTCGGGTTCCACTCTCCCGATGGAAAGAACTTGGCTGCGCAAGTATTGGGGCGGTCGCATGGTGGCGGCAAAGAATAGCCACAGGGCTGCGGCACCGGCGCAGAAGGTAAAGGTCCCTTCGAGGCCAAAGTGCTCATAGACGGCCCCGCCAGCCCAGCCTCCCACAAAGGCGCCCAGGAATTGGCAAGTGGAATACACGCCCATGGCGGTGCCTTTGCTGCCAGCTGGACTTTGTTTGGAGACCAGGGAGGGCAAGGTGGCTTCCAACAGGTTGAACGCGGTGAAGAACAGCCACAGGGCGGCGATGGTGCCGGCTAGGGAAGGGTGGAAATAGCGCCAGGCAAGTTCCGCCAGGCCTAGAATGGCCACCGCGCCGATGAATACCTCTTTCATGCGGCGCTTTTTTTCCGCCAAAATGATAAAAGGCACCATGGCGAGGATGGAGGTGATCAGCACCGGCAGATACACATAGCCATGAAAGTTGGGGGCAAGACCGCTTTCGTCCCGCAAACTAATGGGCAGGACCACAAAGTTGGCGGTGAGCAGGAGGTGTAAAATAAAAATCCCTAACGCCAACCGCATCAGTTGAGAATCTCCCAGGACCCGGAGAAATTGTTGCGGGGCGGGTTCTACATCCAGGTGGTGGCGAGGGGCCGTCACGTGGGGAACGCCGAGGTGGAGCACCCCAATCCCCAGAACCGCCAACACTGCCGTGGTCCAGAACAGGCCCGGAACCCCAATCCACTGGCTAAGCACCGGTCCCACGGCCAGGGCAATGGCAAAGGACATCCCAATAGAGAGTCCGATGAGGGCCATGGCCTTGGTTCGTTGCTCTTCCCGGGTCAGATCGGCCACCAGGGCCATCACCGCGGCGGCGATAGCACCGGTGCCTTGCAGGGCCCGGCCGATGATGACCCCGGTGATGGTATCCGCCATGGCCGCCATTATGCTCCCTAAGGCGAATAGAATCAGTCCAGCGGTGATGACTGGTTTACGCCCAATGCGGTCGGAGAGTAAACCGAAGGGGATCTGGAGCAGGGCTTGGGTAATCCCATAGGCCCCCAGGGCCAGACCAATCAGGGTGGGAGTAGCGCCCTGGAGATCCTGGGCATAAAGAGAAAAGACCGGCAGGATCAGAAATAGACCGAGCATGCGCAGGGAATAGATGCCGGCCAGGGAAAGGAGGCCGCGACGTTCCAAGGAGGTCATCCCCAAGGTAAATTGGCGTTTTGATTTACTGTGCTTCATTTTGCTTCATTACGATTTAGCCGCGTATATTAACAAGATTTATCGATGATGGGCTAAAGGCTATGGATCGGATTTGCATCCGCGGTGCGCGTACCCACAATTTAAAGAATATTGATCTGGATTTACCCCGAGAGCAGTTAATCGTCATTACCGGGCTATCGGGTTCGGGGAAGTCGTCTCTGGCTTTTGATACTCTTTACGCTGAAGGGCAGCGCCGCTATGTGGAGTCCCTCTCGGCCTATGCCCGCCAGTTTCTCTCTATCATGGAAAAGCCCGATGTGGATCATATTGAAGGGCTCTCCCCGGCCATTGCTATTGAGCAAAAATCCACTTCCCATAATCCCCGCTCCACCGTCGGCACCATTACCGAAATCTATGATTATTTACGTCTGCTCTATGCCCGCGCCGGTGAACCTCGTTGTCCCGAACATGGGATTATCCTAGAAGCCCAGACCATAAGCCAAATGGTGGATCAGGTTTTGAGCCTTCCTGAAGGAGGGCGATACATGCTGCTGGCGCCGGTGGTGGAAGGGCGCAAGGGAGAGCATCTGCAAGTTTTGGAAAATTTGCTGCAAGGGGGGTTTATCCGGGCCCGGATTGATGGTGAGGTGGTAGAACTGGAGCAGGCCCCCAAGCTTGCGGCTAATAAAAAGCATACCATCGAGGTCGTGGTGGATCGTTTTAAGATCAAGCTTCGTCCCGATCTCCAGCTGCGTCTAGCGGAGTCCTTTGAGACCGCCTTGCAGTTAGCCGATGGCCTGGCCCGGGTGGTGTCCCTGGATGATTCGGCCCTGCCAGAGCAGGTGTTTTCGGCCCGCTTTGCCTGTCCTGTTTGCCGCTATTCTTTAAGTGAGTTGGAACCCCGGTTGTTTTCCTTTAATAACCCCAAGGGCGCTTGTCCTCACTGCGACGGCTTGGGGGTGAAGCAGTTTTTTGATTCTTCCCGGGTGGTGCTCCACCCCGAGCTGAGTTTGGCCGCGGGCGCGGTCCGGGGTTGGGATCGGCGCAATACCTATTACTACCAGATGATCCTTTCCCTGGCCCGGCATTATGGCTTTGAGGTGGAAACCCCCTTCCAAGATCTTCCCGAAGTGGTACGTCAGGTGGTGCTTTATGGCAGTGGTCAGGAAAAAATCACCTTTCGCTACCTCAGCAGTCAAAATAAGCAGACCACCCATCGCCATGCCTTCGAGGGGGTGATTCCCAATATGGAGCGCCGTTATCGGGAGACCGAGTCCCCAGCGGTACGGGAAGAATTAGCCCGCTATTTGGCGGTGCAGGCTTGCCCGTCGTGCCAGGGTACCCGACTGTGCCAAGAGGCGCGCCATGTCTTTGTGGCGGATTATAGCCTGCCTGAGATTACTGCCTTGCCCGTGGGTCGGGCGCTGAGCTTGTTTTCCCAACTATGTTTGCCAGGCCGCCGAGGCGCCATTGCCAGCCCCATACTCAAGGAAATCCAAGATCGATTAGCGTTCCTGGTCAATGTAGGGTTGGATTACTTGACTTTGAATCGGAGTGCCGAGACCCTTTCCGGTGGCGAGGCCCAACGAATCCGGCTGGCCAGCCAGATCGGGGCCGGTTTGGTGGGAGTCATGTATATCCTAGATGAACCTTCCATTGGTTTGCACCAGCGGGATCATCAGCGGTTGCTGGATACCTTGACCCGTCTCCGCGACCTGGGCAATACCGTTATTGTGGTGGAACACGATGAAGACGCCATCCGGGCGGCTGACCATGTGGTGGATATGGGCCCCGGTGCCGGGGCCCATGGGGGAGAGATCATCGCCCAAGGTACGCCGGCGGAGATCATGGCCAATCCGGCCTCCCTGACCGGGCAGTATCTGGGGGGGCAGAAAGAGATTGCTGTGCCTTGCCAGCGCAGGCCTATCAATGCCTCCCGGCTGCTTTCTTTGCGGGGGGCCAGTGGCAATAACTTACGTCAGGTGGATTTGGAAATTCCCCTGGGGGTCATGACCTGCGTCACGGGGGTTTCTGGTTCCGGTAAGTCTACCTTAATCAACGATACTTTGTTACGGGTTGCCGCCCGGACCCTCAATCGGGCCTCGGTTGATCCTGCCCCCTATGAAGGAATCGAGGGTTTGGAGCACCTGGATAAAGTGGTTGCTATTGACCAAAGCCCTATTGGTCGTACCCCTCGCTCTAACCCAGCCACCTATACCGGCTTCTTTGCCCCTGTGCGCAATTTATTCGCGGAAACCCCTGAGGCCCGCTCCCGGGGTTATGGGCCGGGGCGTTTCAGCTTTAATGTCAAAGGGGGGCGCTGCGAATCCTGCCAGGGGGACGGCCTGATCAAAGTAGAAATGCACTTTCTTCCTGATATCTATGTGGCTTGCGATGTCTGCCAGGGCAAGCGCTATAACCGGGAAACTCTAGAGATCCGCTATAAGGGCAAAAATATTTATGAAGTCTTGGAGATGACGGTGGAGGAAGCGCGGGATTTTTTTGCCAATGTCCCGGCGGTGGTCCGAAAGCTGCAAACCTTGCTGGAGGTGGGACTGTCCTATATCAAGCTAGGGCAGAATGCAGTGACTCTCTCTGGTGGCGAAGCCCAACGGGTCAAATTGGCGAAAGAACTGTCCAAGCGGGACACGGGTCGGACCCTATATATTCTGGACGAACCCACCACCGGATTGCACTTCCATGATGTGGCCCAACTTCTTCAAGTGTTACTACGGCTGCGAGAAGGGGGGAATACCATTGTGATCATCGAGCACAATTTGGATGTAATCAAGACTGCTGACTGGATTGTAGACTTGGGCCCTGAGGGGGGCGAGGGCGGTGGGAGGGTTATGGCTATGGGAACGCCTGAGGCGGTGGCCGCCTGCCAAGCTTCCTATACCGGACATTACTTAGCCCAGCTCCTATCTCAGGCCAATGGTCCTCAACCCTTGTCAGCAGCGAAATTATGATCTGGATCACAGGAAAGTAAAACCGACCTGGAACAGGCGCTCCACATCGGTGATACGGCGCTTGTCCACCAAGAACAAAATGACATGATCGCCGGATTTAATGACCGTATCGTGGTGGGCCATCAGGACTTCGTCACCCCGTACAATAGCGCCGATGGTGGTGCCCGGAGGAAGCTTGATCTCCTCAATGGCCCGGCCGACCACTTTGGAAGAAGAAGAATCTCCATGGGCCACGGCTTCTAGGGCTTCGGCTGCCCCCCGACGCAGGGAATGGGCGGCCACCACATCGCCGCGGCGGATATGAGCAAGCAGGCTGCCAATGGTGGCCTGTTGAGGGGAAATAGCAATATCCACAGCCCCACTCTCAACTAAATCCACATAGGCCGCCCGGTTGATTAAAGACATGACTTTACCAGCCCCCAGCCGTTTGGCAAGCATGGCGGAAAGGATGTTGATTTCATCATCATTGGTCAAGGCGCAGAAAATATCCGTATCTTCGATATTTTCTTCTACAAGGAGCTCTTCGTTAGCCGCATCGCCTTGGAGGACAATACTTTTATGAAGTTCTTCAGAGAGGGCTTTGGCCCGCATCGGATCAGTTTCAATGATCTTGACCTGATAACGATTTTCCAGGGCTTTGGCTAGGCGCTGGCCAATACTGCCGCCGCCACCGAGTATGATCCGCTTATAGGGATTGTCCAGGCGGCGCAATTCCGCCATAACTTTGGGAATGTCTTTTTGCGAGGCAATGAAAAAGATTTCGTCATCAGCTTCAATAACGGTGCCCCCTTGGGGGAGAATGGGCTTATCTTGACGGAAAATGGCCGCCACCCGGGTCTCTACGCCGGGGAGGTGTTCCGGCAATTCTCGCAGTTGATGGCCTACCAGCAGCCCCCCGTAATAAGCCCTCACTGCGACTAGCTGGACTCTGCCATCGGCAAAATCCAAGACCTGGAGGGTGCCTGGATTATCAATGAGGCGTTTAATGTAATCAGTGACCAGTTGCTCCGGGCTGATCAACACGTCAATGGGCAAAGTTTTGGTAGAAAACAACTCCGGATAGGCTAAATAACCCGCAGCGCGGACCCGGGCCACCTTAGTGGGGGTATGAAAAAGGCTATAGGCGACTTGGCAGGCGATCATATTGGTTTCATCACTACTAGTGACCGCCACAATCATATCCGCGTCTTCCGCTCCTGCTTGGGCGAGGACATCTGGATGGGAGGCCAAGCCCTGTACGGTGCGGATATCTAAATGATCCTGAAGGTTTTGCAGCAACTTGCCATTGGTGTCTACCAGGGTGATATCGTTGAATTCGCTGGCCAGGTTAGCAGCCACTGAGGCACCCACCTGGCCCGCGCCTAGAATAATGATTTTCATAGGAACAGCCGCCTGTGTGTCTTGCTTTTAGAGAACGGGGAGGTCGATTATTCTTGATTTCCCAACCGCTTAGTATCAATTCCTAGTGACCGCAGTTTACGATAAAGATGGGTCCGTTCCATTTCAACCAATTTTGCTGCCTTACCTACATTGCCCCCCGTCTCTCGCAGTTTGTGCTCTAGATAAAGCCGCTCGAATTGTTCCCGAGCTTCACGTAAGGGAAGTCCCAGATCAATAGAAAGGGGAGTGCCGCTGACTGAAATCGGCTCTAGGCTGGCTTCCACTTCGGCTAGATCAATCTCTGTCCCCTTACCCACAATCAGTAGGCGCCGAACTAAATTGCGTAATTCCAGGACGTTGCCCGGCCAGTTATGATTGCGTAGGCGGTTTTGGGCCGCGACGCTAAAGTGACGGTAAGGAAGCCCTTCTTGTTCCACCAGGAGATCGACAAAGTAGTTGAGCAACTCAGGGATATCCTCGCAGCGTTCTCGCAACGGTGGAATAAATAAGGGTAATACGCTAAGTTGATAGTAGAGATTTTCTCGAAAGCGACCGGCTTCAACGAGTTGGTTCAAGTCCACGCTGGTGGCAGTTACCAAACGTGGAAAGCACTGCTCTGCCACCCCCGTGCTTGTTGAATTGGCGGCGTCAATGAGTGCATATAATCGGCGTTGACTATTCGGGCTTAAAGCCTCAATCCCATCGAGAAATACAGTACCCGTCCGGGCCCGCGCTAATATTCCAGGCTGATATTGGCAGTTTAAATTCTTACCAAACAATTTGAGCTGTTGAGACTCTGGGGCCAAGCCCGCAATATTGACCGTAACGAACGGACCCTCGCGCCGGGAGGTGCAGGTGGCATGGAGATATTGGGCGAACAGGCTCTTGCCGCTTCCCGGCTCTCCAATGAGCAGTATGGGGGCGTTATTGTCTGCCATGCGTCGTGCTTGCTCCCGCAGCCGAGTCATCAAGGTGCTCTTACCTACAGGTTCGATAGGAGAGAAGGAGAGTTCGCTCCCCCCTGGAGGAGAGGAGGATTGATGAGCGTTAGCCAGAGCCTTTTCTACCGTGAGCAAGAGTTTGGCCATGGAGAGCGGTTTTTCAATATAATCAAAAGCCCCCAGGCGGGTTGCCTGGACGGCAGTTTCTACCGTACCGTGCCCCGACATCATAATAACCGGTGCTTCCTTGGTAGGACCCTGGGTCCATTCCTGTAACAGGCTAATGCCATCAATGTCCGGCATCCAGATATCTAGCAAGAGAAGGTCTGGCGGATCGGTTTGCCATACTTTGCGGGCGACGTGGCCATTTTCGGCAACAGTCACCCGGTAGTTTTCATCTTCTAGAATTTCACAAATTAAAACCCGAATATCGGGCTCATCATCCACCACCAAAATATGGGATGCGGTCATGAGCGTACCTCCAATAGGGGTTGTGGAGCTGCTTGGTAGGGTAATTGGACAATGAGACAGGCCCCCCCTTCCGGAAGGTTTTTAGCCCAGACGTGACCTCCTTGTTCTTCCACAATGCGCTTGACGATGGCTAACCCAAGGCCGGTCCCTTTAGGCCGTGTAGAAACGTAGGGCTCAAATAGGTTTTGGGATAATTCAGGGGGGATACCGGGGCCTTGATCGATGATTTGCAGTTCCACCAATTCCCGTTGTTTATCCCGCAGGTGACGAGTTCGGATAGTCACCTGCGGCGTTTGTGGAAAATCAGCCATGGCTTCCAGGGCATTTTTGATTAAATTATGGAGCAATTGGCGCAGGCGGCTGGGGTCGGCCAGGAGCCAGAGGGGTTGAGGGGCCAACTGAGTCTCGATCCAGAGTTTATTTTCGTCACCTCGGTAGAGTTCCAGCACCTCATTAATCAAGCAGTTGAGATCCAAAGATTGTTGCTGCAGGGCTGGGTTACGGGCATATTCGGAGAAAGCGTTCACCATTTCTTTCATGGCTTCTACCTGGGCAATAATAGTATGGGTTAACCGATCTAAAAGCTGGGTCTGATTAGCAGGTAAAAGATTGAGATACTTACGCCGTAGCCGTTCTGCGGAAAGCTGGATAGGGGTGAGTGGATTTTTGATCTCATGGGCGAGACGCCGGGCCACTTCGCCCCAGGCAGCGTTGCGTTGGGCTTGAACAAAAGGGGTGACATCATCAAAGACAATCACTTGGCCAGCATTACCCGGCAAGGGTGTGCCCCGGCACATGAGAAACTGGCGGCCATCTTCCTGTTGTCGGATGATTTCTTTGTGCCACTCTTGATTAGGGCTTTCTAGATGGGGGTGGAGCAACTCAATAAATTCCTGTACTGCCGGATAATAGCGCGCTACCTGTTCCAAAGCTTGACCGGTATAGCGGCGCAGGTCCACACTCAAAATTTCCCCCGCCGTAATATTGGCAGTGCGAATCCGGTAAGCATTGTCTAGGGTTACGACCCCAGAAGATAAACTGCCCAGCACGGCTTTTAAATAACGCCGCTGTCTCTCCAGTTGCTGGCGGCTAGCGTGGGCGGTATCTCGGGCATGTCTCAAGCGCCGGGTCATTTGATTAAAGGAATCCACGAGAAAACCTAGCTCATCGTGACCATGGGGAGGCAATTGAGTATCGTAGTCGCCGTTAGCGACAGCCCGGGTGCCTTGGGCTAGGTCTGTTACCGGAGAAACTAAGCGCCGCGCTAAGAAGAATGCTGCCCACACGGCTGCCAATAGAGTTAGAAGCACGATGAGAGAAAGTGCCAGGGTAAAGCTATAGATTAATGGCTTACGTAGGTAAGCTAATTGTTGGTATTGGGTGTAGGCGTCTTGAACACTATCAGCTAGGGTGCTTAATCGGTCGGCAATGGGAAATAGGGCTTGCAAAACTAATGCCTCGGTATCAGGTCGCGTAGCAGGGAGGTTGACTACGGCCCGCAGATGTAATCCTGATTCGCCGACAGGATCTAGGCCTACATAATCTTGGCCCTGGCGGAGTTGGAACAAAATCACATCATTGGGATGATCCGGGACAATGGTTTCAGGATCAAGAGTAGCCGAGGTGATGATATGCCCGCGGGTATTCAGTAAAGTTAATTCGTGAGCACCACTGATATGACGGAGTTCCTGGAGGCTGTGCGCTGCTTTTTCTAGCGGTAGTTCAGCCAGGGTTGCAGCCATTAATTGAGTTTGTTTGAGTAAGGTCCGCATCCGAATTCCAAAGGCCGTGCGGCTGAGTTCTAGAGAATCTTCCAGGGCTTTTTCCACCTGTACATCAAACCAACTTTCGATCCCTCGGTGTAAAAACTGTAAGGAAAAGGAAAACACAATGACCAGGGGAATGAAAGCTAGGGAGATAAACATAGCCACCACCCGTAGTGTGAGCCGTGATCCGGGTTGGCGTTCCCAGTATCCTTGAACCAGGCGAATCAGGTTGGCACCGATAAAAAAGAGCAACAGCAACAGCGCCAGCAAATTGATTCCCAGCACTACAAAATAGAGGCGATCAAAATGGGCCGAATCTTCAAGGGCGGTGGCCAGCAGATAGAAAGAGAGCAGGAGAAGCCCTCCCAGGGCGAGATAGCGGGTATAGCCGTGGCTTAGAGTCCGGGCGATCCGAGTAACCAGCTGAACCATGGGCTGTCCAGGTGCCATTGGGGGGATAAATAAGCTATCGGCCGCATGGGGACCGGTAGATCTTCAATGCTCAAGCGAGTCCGCAGTCGAACCCGATAACGTTGGTGGGGTTCCAATTCCTCTTGGGTAATCAGGGGATAGTCCTTAATGGTGCTAAGACGTTTGATGGCTGCAGTAAGGTTGGGATAGGCTCGTTGCCTCCCTTGGCTAAGGTAGATCAATACGAATTGTTCCGATAGGGCATGATACCTGAGCTGGTAACGAAGCGTAATTTTTTTAATTGTCTTAGGCCAGAGCCAACGTCGAAGTCGTCGGATTTCAATTTCTTGATTAACGATCAGGGGAATGCCGCTTTTGACGGCCTTTCGTACCTCCTCGTGGAGAGGGTAGTCAATCTGGGCATGGAGACGATAGATCCCGTCCACTAATTGGGTACTGGCCATGCGAACATTAAAAGTTTCGCTGGCGATGCCACTCCTGCTGATCAGCAAGCCGAGCAATAATAACCCAAAATGACGCCAGGGAAGGCCGGTTTCAGCGCTTCTCCAGGCAAGCATAATAAAAGCCGTCTAGTCCTTCTACACCGGTGAGTAGTTGCCGTCCAACAGTTTGGGGTAACCCCCACGGAACCTCCAATGGCCGTTCTTTCCCCTCGGGGTGGGCAAGAAGAAATTCGCGAATCTGCTGTTCATTTTCCACCGGCAGTATGGAGCAAGTGCAATAAAGCAGCAAGCCGCCAGGTGCAAGCAATGGCCACAGGGCCGACAGCAGGCGTTTTTGCAAAACTGCTAAGGGGGGAATATCACGCTCCCGTCGGAGAACTTTGATGTCAGGGTGGCGGCGGATGACGCCACTGCTTGAGCAGGGGGCATCTAGCAAGATCCGGTCAAAGGGGATTCCATCCCACCAGGTTTGGGGTTGGGCCGCGTCACCTGGGACCACCTGGGCTTTTAGCTGCAGGCGTTTTAGATTACTGTCGAGGCGTTCTAAGCGGGCAGCATCCAGATCCAAGGCAATGAGGGTCTCAAGTTGAGGTTCAAGCTCTAGAATGTGACAGGTTTTACCGCCAGGGGCGGCACAGGCATCCAGTACCCGCTGCCCGGGGGCTAGGGCCAATAAAGGAGCGACCCGCTGCCCGGCACCGTCTTGGACCGAAACCCGCCCTTCAAGAAAACCCGGCAAAGTAGTGATTGGGCGGGGTTGGTCCAGCATCACTCCCCACTCCGTATGGGGTATGGCACGGGCTTCGATGCCATTGCGCTCTAATTCATGCAGGTAGCTTGCGCGGCTACCTTGGAGACGATTAATGCGCAGACTGAGAGGAGGATGATGGTTGTTGGCCGCGATGATTTGGGACCAATCATCCGGCCAGGAGCGGCGGATGGCTTCCAATAGCCACCGGGGGTGGGCGCTATGGGCGACTTCATGGGTGGTCACTTGAGCTTGCAAAGCGACTTGGTTGCGCAAATAGGCACGGAGGATAGCATTGATCAGTTTTTTGGCCCACGGCTTACCCAGACTTTCGGCAGCGGCGACTGTTTCGGACAAGGCCGCATGGGAGGGGATACCGAGCTCTGTCAGTTGGTACAAGCCTAAAAGCAATAAGCTATAAAGGTCCACATCGCGGGCCCGTAAGGGTTTATGCAAAAGTGTTTGGGCCAGATATTCAAGCCGGGGCAGCCACCGCAGAACGCCATAACATAAGGTTTGGGTAAAGGCCTGATCCCGCTCTGGTAAATAGGCCACCGCCGGCGGTAAAGCCGCGTTGAGGGAGCGTCCTTGGCCAAGAACCTGCGCTAGTACGGTAGCTGCTATTACCCGAGTACTTGCTAATTGAGGTGTAGTCGGCATTCCAAAGTACTAAGACAGGTGGGGCTTGCCTGGGTTTGTTGCCAGTACAGTACCTGGAGTTAGGGGGTGGGCATTGAGATAATCTTGGACTGCCATGGCCCGCTTACCTGCCGGCTGTACCTTTAACAGGCGCAAGACCCCACTGCCCGTGGCCACATCGATTCCTTTTTTATCCGCTGCTAAAAGGGTGCCCGGCGGGGCTGTGGTTTCTGTGGCAAGGGCCGTCGCTGACCACACGCGCAATAGCTGACTATTGATCTGGGTTTGTGCTACTGGCCAAGGATTAAAGGCCCGCACTTGGCGTTCTAAAAATATTGCGGGTTGAGACCAATCGAGCCACGATTCTTCCTTGTGGATCTTGGGCGCGTAACAGGCCTGGCTTTCCTCCTGAGGAGTTGGGGTGGCCGTCCCTTCAGCAATGGCAGGTAAACACTGCAATAGGGCTTCGGCCCCTAGTTCAGCAAGGCGGTCATGAATGGTGGCAGCGGTATCGTCTGGCTGTAGCGGATAAGGCACGGTATGGAGCACTGGTCCCGTATCTAAACCGGCTTCCATCTGCATGATGCTGACCCCTGTTTCCTGATCTCCTGCCATTAGAGCCCGCTGAATAGGGGCGGCACCTCGCCAGCGAGGTAGCAAGGAGGCATGGATATTGATGCAACCGAGAGGGGGGATTTTGAGTACTGCGGCAGGGAGAAGGAGTCCATAGGCGACCACCACCATCAGATCGGGAGCCAGTGCCGCAAGCTGGGCCTGTGAGGCTTTATCTTTAAGGGAATTTGGCTGGTAGACGGGAAGCTGATGGGCGGTAGCAATGGCTTTGACGGGGCTTGGAGTGAGTTGCCGGCCTCGGCCGCTGGGACGGTCAGGTTGGGTATAGACAGCTTTAATCGGATATTCGGTCTCAAGGAGTCGGCGCAGGACGACTGCGGCAAACTCAGGTGTTCCAGCGAAAATGATTTGCAGCGGTGCAGCCATGCGTGGTTATGGGATTATCTATAATTTAGAGAGTTACGAACAGGATGAAATTAGTTTGGCTTTTTGGGTGGGTGTGCACCATTAGTAGATATGCTGCGTATTTATGCTTGCATCTTAAAGTAGGGTTGGAGTCTGAGGCGCAAAACTACCTTCATTTTACCCAATAAAAGGGCCTTGACTACAAGCTTTAGCTGCAGCCCCTTGAAGGATGGCCCTGTGGCAAGGTAGGCAAGCTCTCCCCTAGGCGGAGAGGCGCTGCCGTTTTTCCACTTTTTTCCGGATACGTTGGCGTTTGAGGGTCGAGAGATAATCGATAAAAAGTTTCCCCTCTAGATGGTCTAGCTCATGCTGAATGCAAGTGGCGAGCAGTTCCTGAGCCTGAAGCTCTTGCTCTTGGCCCTCCCCGTCTAGATAGCGAACAGTAATTTCCGCGGCTCGAGTGACCGGCTCAAAAATCTCAGGTACCGAGAGACAGCCTTCATCACTTTCGGCTTTTCCTTGTCGCGCCACAATCTCGGGATTGATGAGCACCAGCGGGGAGGATTTATCCTCAGTGATATCAATCACCACTATTCGTTTAGGGACATTCACTTGGATTGCCGCAAGTCCAATACCCGGAGCCTGATACATGGTCTCCAACATGTCGTCGGCAAGCTTTTTTATGGACTCATCTACCGTAGCGACGGGCTGGGCCTTCCGTCGCAGTCGGGGATCGGGGTAATGCAATATATTGAGTATCGCCATGGGACTTCAACTAAAGATTATGCCAGTAATTTCATTATATAGAGTAAATAATCACAGCTTTTCGCATCTTCCTTGTATATAAATAAAACGAAAAACCCCTCCTTGCAACCTTTGCGCTACTACTAATTTTTGGCAGCGCTAAAGTACAAAGGTTCCATGTCGCCATAATACTTGATATTTCGGTAATGGTGCTACAGGGTTGGTAAGGGTGAAAACTCTCCCTTGGTCCTGCAGCCATCGTTAGATTTGGCTGAGGTTTATTCAGGGAAGCCGATGAAGCTTAAAAATTTATTAACTTTCATGCTCTTGTATACCATTGCCTGGGGGGTTTGGGGAGCACCCGTGACCCTGAGTCCGGATGCTCCCCAACGCCATGTGGTGGTCCGTGGTGATACCCTCTGGGAGATTGCCGGCCGCTTTTTACGGGATCCTTGGCGGTGGCCGGATATTTGGCAGGTTAATCAGCAGGTTAAGAACCCCCACTTAATTTACCCAGGCGATATTATTGCCCTCAGTTACCGTGACAATGGAGACCCTGTATTGGAACTCCAGCGAGGGCTTTCCACCTATAAGGTTTCACCGACGGTTCGAGTTATTGAGCTGGAAAAAGCCATTCCGACCATTCCCATTGATGTTATCCAGCAATTCCTGTTAAATCCTCAAGTGGTGAATAAAGAAACTTTGGAAAATGCCCCCTATGTGGTTGCAGGAACAGAGGAGCGCTTGATTTTAGGAGCGGGCGATGAGGCTTATGTTCGTGGTCTAGGCAATTCGGCTACCACGAGATATGGCATCTACCGGGGGGGCGAGGTCTACCGGGATCCGGATAACCCTTCTAAAGTTCTAGGTTATGAAGCTCTTTTTATTGCGGATGCGAAAGTGCGCCAGTTTGGCGATCCCGCTATTCTGAGTATTCAGAACTCCAAGCGGGAGATACTTGTGGGAGATCGGCTTTTGCCAAGAAATGACCAGGCATTTGAACAGCACTTTTTTCCCCATGTATCACCGACCCCCATAGAGGGTAAAATTATTACTGTGATAGAAGGCGTTTCTCAAATTGGTCAGCACCAGGCGGTGGTGCTGAATTTAGGTACAGAGGATGGCATGGATAAAGGGACAGTGCTTGCTATATACCAAGCAGGTAGGGTGGTGCGTGATCCCATAAGCCGTTTACCTGATGACAAAGTCCAGTTACCTGATGAACGAGCGGGGGTACTCATGGTCTTTCGCGCTTTTAACCATATCAGCTATGGGTTAGTGATGGGGGCGGAACGGGCTATTCATGTGGACGATGTCGTTCGTAACCCGTAAACTGTAGCTGCCTTTGGTTTGCCAATGAATGAACGAGCCTACTGGCTCGCCCTGCACCGTGCCCCCGGCATTGGCAGTGTGAGCTTTGGCCGACTCCTGGAGGAATATGGCTCGCCGGCTGCGGTATTTGCTGCCCCGGAGAAGGCGACAGACCTTAGCAATGAAACCCGGCATTATCTGCGACAGCCTGATTGGGAGGCAGTAGAGCAGGATCTTAAGTGGCTGGAACAGCCAGAGCGTTGCTTACTGACCTTAGTCGATCCAGATTATCCGCCACTCCTGCGGGAGATCCCGGATCCACCGCCGGTCTTATTCATCCATGGCGATCCTTCCCTGCTATCCTTACCCCAGCTGGCCGTTGTGGGCAGTCGTAATCCCTCCCCAACAGGGGCGGAAACTGCCGCTCAATTTGCTACTTATTTGGCCAGTTCCGGTCTTGTGATTACTAGCGGGCTGGCATTGGGTATTGATGCTGCTGCCCATGAAGGAGCGCTGGCAGCGAAGGCGCCCACTATCGCCGTGGCGGGAACCGGATTAGATAGAGTCTATCCGGCCCGCCATCGGGCTTTGGCCCATGCCATCGCCAAGGGGGGGGCCCTAGTGTCGGAATTTCCCATTGGTACCCCCCCTTTACCCCAGAATTTTCCACGTCGCAATCGGCTCATTAGTGGTCTTAGTCTAGGCATTTTAGTGGTCGAAGCGGCTTTGCAAAGTGGTTCTCTAATTACCGCCCGTTTAGGCGCAGAACAGGGACGTGAGATATTTGCGATTCCTGGTTCTATCCATAACCCGCTCTCCCGGGGTTGCCATCGCCTTATCCGTGAAGGCGCCAAGTTGGTGGAAATTGCCCAAGACATTTGGGAGGAATTAGGCCCTTTGGTAGGTGCAACGACCAACCTTCAAGTTGATGAAAAACATGAAAAAATAGAAGATTCAAGCAACGATCCAGAGTATCATATTCTGCTGGATTGCCTAGGTTATGATCCCCTTCCCATAGATATACTAGTTGAGCGCTGCGGATTGACGGCAGAAGCGGTTTCCTCCATGCTTTTGATGTTAGAGTTACAAGGCCGCATTACGGCATTGCCTGGAGGGCGCTATCTCCGTTGCGGTAAAGAGGGCCAATCATGAAAGAAAATGTGCTCGATGTACTGATGTATCTGTTCCAGACCTATATGGATAGTGAAGCTGAGGCTCAACCTACGAAGGAATCATTGGAAGTAGAACTGACAGAGGCGGGTTTTCACCATGGCGAAATAGGTAAGGCGTTTGATTGGTTGGAAGGACTTGCGGCGTTACAGCAAAGTGAGCCTCGCCCGTTCCCGGTGACCAACTCCTCGATTCGAGTCTTTACTCTCCATGAAAAGGAGAAGTTAGATACTGAATGCCGAGGATTTTTGCTGTTTCTGGAGCAGGTCGGCGTGCTGGATTCCATGACGCGGGAATTAGTGATTGATCGGGTGATGGCGTTAGAGGCAGAAGACTTTGACTTGGAGCAGCTTAAGTGGGTTATTCTGATGGTGTTATCTCACCAGCCAGGCCAGGAAGCTGCCTATGCCTGGATGGAAGATTTAGTCTTTGATGAGGTAACCGACCTTTTACATTGATGCGTGGGGTTGCTTGGCCCCGTGCCGAGCGTGGGTAGGATTTCACCTGCTCACCTTATGAGTTTACTTGATGCCCGCGTTTCGCGGGCTTTGAGTTTTCAGGGGATAGTCAATGAGTAAAAACCTGGTTGTTGTGGAGTCGCCAGCCAAGGCCAAGACTATTAAGAAGTACTTAGGGAAAGACTTTGAAGTAATGGCGTCCTATGGGCACGTGCGAGATTTGATGCCCAAGGAGGGTGCGGTGGACCCTGAGCACGGGTTCGCGATGAAGTACCAGGTCATTGAAAAGAATAGCCGCCATGTGGATGCCATTGCGAAGTCATTGAAAAAGGCTGATGCCCTTCTTCTCGCGACTGATCCCGATCGGGAAGGGGAAGCAATTTCCTGGCATCTTCTTGAGCTTCTTAAGGAGCGGGGAGCATTGGAGGATAAAACCATTAAGCGAGTGGTGTTCTATGAAATTACTCAGCAGGCAGTCAATGAGGCCATCGCTCACCCTCGCGACATTTCCTCGGATTTAGTCAATGCCCAGCAAGCACGGCGCGCCTTGGATTATCTGGTTGGGTTTAATCTCTCTCCGCTGCTGTGGAAAAAGATCCGCCGCGGCCTGTCTGCAGGGCGAGTCCAAAGTCCGGCACTGCGCCTGATCTGCGAGCGGGAAAAAGAGATCGAAGCCTTTAAGATCCAGGAGTATTGGACCCTGGAGGCCGATGTGGCGGCAGCTAAGCAACCCTTTGTTGCCAAACTGACCCACTTGGACGGTAACAAACTGGGTCAATTCGATATCGATAATGGTGATCAGGCCCAGGCGCTTGTGGAGCAACTAACTAAAACGGCGTGCGGTGAGCTGCTGGTGATTAAAGTGGAGCGCAAGCAGCGTCGCCGTAATCCAGCAGCTCCATTTATTACTTCCACGCTACAGCAGGAAGCTTCCCGCAAGCTCGGCTTTTCTACTAAACGGACCATGAGCGTGGCCCAGCAGCTCTATGAAGGGGTTGATATTGGAGATGGTGCCGTGGGTCTTATTACCTATATGCGGACCGATTCGGTCAATTTGGCCAATGAAGCGGTGAAGGAGCTTCGAGATTTTATTACAGGCCATTTTGGTGAAAAGAGTTTGCCGGCTAAGCCGAAGACATTCAAAACTCGGGCCAAGAACGCCCAAGAGGCCCATGAAGCCATTCGCCCGACCTCGGTGTACCGAACTCCAGAGGAGCTAAAACCCCACCTCAAGCCTGAACAGTTCAAGCTCTATCAGCTTATTTGGCGTCGCACCATCGCTTGTCAGATGATTCATGCCACCATTGAGACTGTGGCGGTGGATCTAGATACTCGGAAATCGGTTCCAGAGAAGGGAATGGACAATGTCGGCAGCAACATTTTCCGAGCCACAGGCTCAACCGTGGTTGATCCCGGTTTTATGGCCGTGTATCAGGAAGGACGGGATGATACCAAAGCGGAAGAGGAACAGCGGATATTGCCGCCCATGAAAGAGGGGGATAGGGTGGAGCTGGTGCAGATACGGCCGGAGCAACACTTCACGGAGCCACCACCACGCTATACCGAAGCTAGCTTGGTGCGGATCTTAGAGGAATTTGGTATCGGCCGACCTTCTACTTACGCGACGATTATCTCCACCCTCCAGCAGCGGAACTATGCTTTATTGGAAAATAAGCGCTTCCACCCCACAGATGTGGGGCGTGTGGTCAATCATTTTCTGACAGAGCACTTTAACCCCTATGTGGATTACGACTTCACCGCTCGTTTAGAGGATGAGCTTGATGCCATTTCCCGCGGAGAGAAGGTTTGGGTTCCGGTGTTGGAGGAATTTTGGGAACCCTTTTCGGGACGGATACAAGAAAAGGAACAAAGCGTCAGTCGGGAAGAGGCAGTCCAAGCCCGAGAATTGGGTATTGATCCCAAAAGCGGCCGCCCGGTATCGGTGCGCATAGGACGTTATGGGCCCTATGTCCAGATCGGTTCTAAGGAGGATGAAGAAAAGCCCCGTTTTGCGGGTCTGCGGCCAGGACAAAAAATGGATACTATTACCCTGGAAGAAGGGCTGGCTCTGTTTGAGTTACCCCGAGAGTTGGGTTTTACTCCTGAGGGCGAGAAGGTTAGGGTTAATATTGGGCGTTTTGGTCCTTATGTAAAATATGACAATAAATATGTCTCTCTACGGGGGGAGGACCCCCATACCATCGCTCTGGAGCGGGCCTTAGAGCTTATCCAGGAGAAGAAGCAGGCCGATGCCAATCGGGTGATTAAGGTCTTTCCTGATAGCGGAATCCAGATTCTCAATGGGCGTTATGGACCCTATGTCACCGATGGCGAACGCAATGCCCGGGTTCCCAAGGACCAAGCACCCGAGAAGCTTAGCTTGGAGCAGGCGCAAACCCTTATTAACGAAGCTCCCGCAAAGCGGGCGCGTCGTAAAGCCGGAGCCCGAAAAAAGGCTAAGGGGTGAAGCCTTTAGAAACTACGAATTAACTTAGACCTAGGAGTGTCTTTATAGCAGAAGAAGCTTGGCGAACACTTCTTTTGTCTCCGTATTAATGGGATCGGACTCAGATCTGCCCGTCATGCAAGCCACCTTGGATCGGTTAACGGCATTGGGGGTGCCCTTTGAAGTTCGGATTAGTTCTGCCCAAGCTGGAGAGGGCGCCAAGAGGGATGACCTTGGGGTATAATTGGAAGACTAAAATTTTAGCAATTGATGATACCTCCCAAGGAGTCCCATTGTGTTGTTTTTATGTGGTGATTTTTTCCCATGGCTGCACTAAAAAATGATCGTTTACTGCGGGCATTGTTACGGCAGCCAGTGGACCGAACCCCCATTTGGATCATGCGCCAAGCGGGACGTTATCTTCCGGAGTATCGGGAGGTACGTGCTAAAGCCAGGGACTTTTTGACTTTGTGCTCAACGCCGGAGCTGGCTTGTAAAGTGACTCTGCAGCCTCTGCAGCGCTTTGATCTGGATGCTGCCATTATTTTTTCCGATATCCTCACCATTCCCGATGCCATGGGGCTGGGTTTGTATTTCTCCAAGGGTGAAGGACCTTGTTTTGAGCGACCCGTTAGAACTGAAAGCCAGGTGGCGGCTCTGGGGATCCCGGATCCGGAAACCGAGTTGCGTTATGTCATGGATGCCCTCCGGTTAACCCGCAGGGAGTTGGATGGCCGCGTGCCTCTGATCGGCTTTTCTGGAAGCCCCTGGACCCTGGCCTGCTATATGGTGGAAGGGGGCTCAAGTAAGGATTTCGCCCTGATCAAGGGACTGATGTTTGATCAGCCTCAGGTCATGCACCGCTTGTTAGAGGTTCTTGCCCGCGCTGTCACCGCCTATCTCAATGCCCAAATAGCCGCAGGGGCCCAGGCGGTGATGGTCTTCGATACTTGGGGCGGAGCGTTAAGTCACCGAGATTACCGGGACTTCTCCCTCTCTTACATGGCCCGGATCGTAGAAGGCCTAGTGCGAAAAAATGAAGGTCGTCAGGTACCGGTGATTTTATTCACCAAAGGGGGAGGGCTTTGGTTAGAAACAATGGCCGATACGGGCTGCGATGCTTTAGGAGTCGATTGGACCGTGGATCTTGCCAAAGCTCGAGTGCAGGTGGGAAAACGAGTGGCTTTGCAAGGGAATATGGACCCTTGCGTGCTTTATGCTTCAACTGCCCGGGTACGCCAGGAGGTTGATGAGATTCTTAAAGCCTACGGAAGCGGCAGTGGTCATGTTTTCAATCTGGGCCATGGTATCCATCCCAATGTAGATCCTGAAAAAGTGGCTGTTCTGGTGGATACGGTCCATAAGTTCAGCAGGCCCTATCATACTGAAGAGGAATAAGCCAGTGCTATTCCCCCACCCTTGTGTTTATCCCTAAAAAAGGGTGGGGGTCTTTCCTATCTTTAGACAAGGGGTTGTTTCTTTTCGCTGGTCAAGCGCTTAATTAGCCTATCCTACTCCCTCGCTCCTAAAACACCTCATTCATAGGTACTTACTTTAGCAGTTTAGTAATTCTTGATTAAGTGAGATTTGCTAAGGTAGCCGGTAAATTTTTGCCTGCTCATCGGTAGCCATTAATTTCTCATTTTGAGGCAATGCGTTGAGCACTTAATTAAGTGTCATATTTTAATATAGCGCGGATTATAGTGGGGAATAGGTGAAAGTAAAGGTTAGAAATGGGAATTTTGGCACCTTATTAATAGAGAGGCCAGTAGCAAGCTAGTTGCAGATCGTATAGAGATGTTCTCAAAGATATAGTTTCGCAGCGCGAAAGCATACTAACTTTATTGCAATTTAAAGTTTATTACTGTCCTCTATTTTAAAAATTATGATATGAGGGTCTTAATTTTTAAGCTATCGGGGTTTGTCTCGGTACTCCTGATCTTGAGCAGCAGAAGATGCTCGGCGCATGATTAAAAATATTACCAACAAAATAAATCCAATGATAAATAAAATCCAGACAATCTCTAAAGTGACCCATGCTATGCCCATAAAACGGAGGATAGCTGCCACTAATGCCAAGCTCAGAAAAATTATTGTTGCCCACCCATACATTGTTGTTACTCCGAATTGATTAGTTTTCAACTCTAACCTTTGGTAAAAGCCATATAAATATACACTTTAAAATTTAAAACTAGTCTGGATAATTTTAAGTGTCAAGGGCGAAAATTAGCATACAAAAGAATTTCTTATTTAGGAATAAAATAGGAAAAATAAGATATAGTGACCCTATTCCAACCCTGGGATAGGGTCACGTTTTTCTTACTGAGATTCGTGGTCGACCACGCCAATTTTATGACGATAGGCTAATTCGCCCCCATACCAACCCGTCACCAGTAAAATAACTGTAGTGAGGGCTGAGAGCAGTAACCCCCAAGGTAGAATGCTCGCGACCGGCTCGCCTAGGCGCAGCAACCAATTAATCAGCGCTAGCAGCAACACGGTAGCATTACCGAGAAAGTGGATCCAAGCGATATTGTGCTCACGGACTCTTGGAATAGTCATAAAATCGGTTAGCCCAAAAACAGCAGCTAGCGCTCCACTGATAAAACCGGCAGCGATTAACCAGAGTGAGGCTCTAGCCCAGAAGAAATCGGTTGTCCCCAAGTAGGTTAGATCAGTCAATAAGGCACCCACTAGAAAAGCGATTGGAAAGGGGATCAACATAGGATGAACAGGATGCCCGCCAATAGCTGCAGTGCTCTTGACTCCTTCCTGTTGCGGCATCTGAGTGTTTGCCATGTTTCCTTACTCCCTATTGCTATGTTTAAGACACATTACCCATGACTTTTAATTGTAGTTTGCTTTATTCCATCTGCAATTATTGTAATCTCGGAAAGGAACAAGGTTTGCGTAGCTTAGTGAAACAGAAAAGAACACTGGCGCATGCTAAATCGTATTTTAAGGATATTATTTTTGCTTTTTTTTTACTTTGCCAGAAATGGCCGACATACTCTTGCCAATTGACGCGGGGCGGTCCATACAAGAGTGTGCTGTACGCTTGGGATGACGACTTTTCGCCCCTTCGGTAGTCGGCACACAATCTTTTCAGCCCATTCAGGGCGGCAAATAAGATCGTTACTGCCCCGTACACGAGCACTGGTATATGGATCTGGGAGAGAAGATCCTCCGGACGATGGCGGATAGAATATTGGAAAGTCCGTAGTAGGCGGTAAATACCGCAGGCACGGTAATCCTGCTTGGCAATTTCACCCATTGGCTTAGGATTAGAATTTTGCTGCCAGCGCACAAATTGCCAAAACCAACTCCGCTCAGAGGGTGGCGTGGTAGGTCCTTGCAAAACGGCTCGTGCTATTTTCTCTGGGTGGCGTGCTATGCATTCAATGATGATCTGACAGCCGAAGGAATTGCCGAGCAATGCTACCTGTTCTAGACCGAACGCCTCTATCCAAGCCGCAAGTGCATCTCCCAATTCCTGTACGTCAAGAATATGCCGTGGTTTAGCACTGAGACCAAAACCAGGAAGATCGGGCGCATAAACATGGTGGTTACGGGCCAGTTCGGCCGCAGTAGGGAGTAGATAAGTGCTGGAAAGTCCTAAGCCATGAACAAGTACTACCGGCAGAGCATCACCTGGCCCTCGCTCCGTGTTAACTCGGGCATGGACTAGCAAATTATTAATCTCAACCCAGCGGCTCACAAATTTTTTTTTGAGATTCTCTAGGCGGTTCTGTACTGCCTCTTCATCTGACTGTGGGTTAAAATTTTTCACACCATTATCTCATCAAGTTTCTAGCCATGGTATGTGCTTTATCCTTAATTTAAGTTCATTTAGTCACTCTGGAAAATAAATTTTTTCAATTACAGAAGTAAATGCTATATCACGTTCCCGGATCGCAGTTGTAAATTTAAGGCTTATAAATGAGACCTAAGGCGCTTGGGAAAGGCGTGACCAGACACGCTGTCAAACCGTCCCTGGAAGCTCGACATCGGCTTACCACGCCAGGCTTTCCTGCCTGGGACGGGCGTTCACCGGTCTACGTAGGTCCACCGAACCCCCGGTCCCGGCTCACCCTTGCCGCCGACAGTCTGGTCACGCTGACCCCAAGCCCGATGAAGTTCCATCTAAATGGAAACCGCTATATAACAATGGGCTGATTTTTAGCGAGAGAAAAGAAGATTGTAATTTGTACAATAACTTAGGTTTTTTTAATATGAACAAGTCAATAATTTAATTTGATTAATTCATTAACAATAAGTTAATGAATCCTTCCCTAAGCACCAACAAGCTATTGATTATTGTGTTTATGACAAGTTTACTCTTGTTTTAACTTTTTAACTTATACCAATTTGTAATTTTTACAGCATAGATAGCTGTAAACTGCTCTTTTTCCATTGCTAAATAGAACCCAGTCCTATTTCTGCTGGATAGCTATTTTTACGCACCTGATGCATAAGACAAATCATAAAAGGGCAAGAGTCTTGCAGGCTATCTTACAAGGCGAGCGAAATGTATTTTTGTTGACGGACCTATTACCTTAAGGAGAAGAGAAATCATGGGCGTAAAGTTATTTGATTCCAAAGGAACTCCGCTCGATAAGCAGCGGTTTACATGGAAAGATATGGTACAACAGCCTATAAGTAAACTCGATGATGATGCCTTCACGCGAGTAAGAATTATCCTCATGAATGGCCTTGAAGTAGAAGCAATCCGCTTTCAACATCTTTGTGCGAGGATGAATAAAGAGCTTCAGGTGCCGTTAGCAAAAGTCAGGCGTGTTGAACAGCACCAGCAAACTACCATTAATTGGCTTATCTCTTCAGATCATTCCCCTTTAGAAACGACCATTGGTTATGAGCAGGTGGCTATTGAGGTCACGGCCGCAGTGGCACAAAATGAACCTGATCCTTATCTTGCTCAGGTCTACCGTTTCGGGCTACTGGAAGACTTTGATCATCTTTATCGTTATGCAGCGCTGCTTGATCGACTGGAAGGTAAGGATGCGAATAATATTCTGCAATCTCATACCGATATCCTTCCAGGTCGCCCCACAGTGGACGAACATCGGGCACCGGAGGATGATGTTCGGGATCACTATGATCGTGCCAAAGCTTCTGCAATTACCAAGCTACATGCAACAACCATTATGGCTGCCGAATACCAGACACATGATTTTTACGCCAATGTAGGCCCGATGTACGCTGATCCCCTTGCTCGGCAATTATATGCTGAAATTGCTTCCATTGAGGAGCAACATGTCACTCAGTATGAGTCAATCATTGACCCTTATGAAACATGGCTCGAAAAATGGCTTTTACATGAAGCAACGGAGGCTTATAACTACTATAGCTGTATGGAGCAGGAAACTAACCCTCGCATTAAAGCGATTTGGGAACGGTTTCTCGATTATGAGCTTGGACAGTTGAATTATGTGGCTGAGCTGTTTAAAAAATATGAAAAGAGGGATCCCACGGAAGTTATTTCAGATACGCTTCCCGAGCCGATCCCTTTTAAGAGTAATCGTGAATTCGTCCGGGAAGTGCTCAGCCAAGAAGTAAACTTGCGGGCCTTAGGTACTCAATTCGTCGACCATACTCAAGAAGGGCAGGCATCCCTGGGGCAGCGGCAGCAACTGAACTCAGAAGGTTCACCTTCTCAGACCGCTGCGGCGGGATACCAATGGTCCCCCGGAACTGAATTGAATCGCAAAATTGCTTAGCCATGGAAAGTAAAGAAGGAGTTGAATAATGGAACGTTCAGTTAAAATGACGACAAAAAATAAAACCGGAATCGCAATGTCTCCTATGGATAGCCAAGCTATCATTGATGCCGCGCAGAAGATGCCTCCAAGTTCTGCGGGAGATAAAGCTATGTTCACCTCTGTGGAAAGCGCCTATATCAAGGAATCTAGTCCGGTAGGTTCCGTTCCGCCTCCGGGCACTTTGAAAGGAGCTGCCCAAGCCCTTCTTGATAAGCTTTCTGGAGAGAATCCCGAAGTCCTAATTGATAAGCTAGGTGAACGGTTAGCTTTTGAGCGCACAGGCGCCCGTCTTTATGAATACCTTATAACCAAGTGCCAGGCGGTCCAGGCAGATTCCCAACTTTCTATAGATACCCTTAGGCGTTTTAGAGATGAGGAGGAACGCCACTTTAAAATAGTGGCACGAGCGCTAGAGTCTTTAGGGGCTGATCCTACTGCTCAGACTCCTGGCGCTGATGTTAGTGCCGTAGCTTCCATGGGGGTGCTCCAGGTGATCAGTGATCCACGTACCTCTGTGGCTCAATCCATGGAAGCCATCCTCACTGCTGAATTGGTCGATCATGCTGGCTGGGAGCTTCTCATCCAACTAGCCGATAAAATGGGGCTTGATGAGATGGTAATTGACTTCCGCACAGCACTCGCGGAAGAAGATAATCATCTTAGGCAAATACGTGAATGGAATGAGCAGTTAACTCTGAAGCAAGCGGGAGTATAGGTAGCTTGATACGAAACATGCAGCCGCCTTCTGGCACGTTACTCGAGCAAATTAGTAGCGTTCCAGGTAGAGGCGGCTGCAAAATTTTCGCCCCACTCAGCAAGGCAAACTCCACCCTCTCTTTTCTCTCCTATTAATTTCTTCTTATGGCATTGCAGTACACTTAAGGATATTAAATCACCGAAAAAATTTTTCTAACCATGATGTGGACGCTCATCTCATAGCGATTTACTGGCACAATTATTGTTGAATAGAATGATGTGTTCGCCGCAAAGCTTGCGATCATAGATAGCGCTGCTGGTGACGTATATTAACGTCCCTTTCATCACTTACGAATAAAGAATAATCAATTGCGATAAGGAGACGGCCATGGAACAGGTAAATTTTCCGAGCAAGCCTTTTACCCACCGAGTTTTAATAATAGTGGGTATCGTTACAGTAGCCATTATCCTTTTATTCTCTTTGGGGTATTTTGCGCATCTATTGCTGCTGGTGTTTGCGGGTATTCTGTTGGCAGTGTTTTTGCATGGTATTGCAGAGTGGCTGAGTGATCATGTACCGCTTTCTGCGGGGTGGTCGCTTGCTCTCGTGATTTTTCTTTTGCTGTACATTATAGGCATAGGTACTTGGTTGCTGGGACCAGATATTGCCAATAATTTTGATGAGCTTACTCAAATCATTCCTCAAGCATTGCATCAACTTCAGGAGTTTATAAAAGAGCATGATATAGCCGATCGGTTATTGGAACGTTTTCTCCAACAGGATAAATCGACGCTCTTTACGCAGGAGATGTTTGCTCGCGTAGCCGGGATTTTCTCTAGCTTGCTGGGTCTGATTACGGGTATTTTGATCATCTTTGTGAATGGCATTTACTTTAGTGCGGAGCCGAAGGTTTATATTAATGGTGCTGTGCATTTGTTTCCCAAGAGTCAGCGTGGGCGGGCTCGAACTGTTTTAAGCGAACTGGGGCACGCGTTGCGTTGGTGGTTAGTGGGGAGAATTGCCTCAATGACTGTCGTAGGTGTTTTGACCTGGGTAGGATTACTGCTGTTAGGCATTCCTTCAGCAGCAGCATTGGCACTGCTAGCGGCGGCTTTGTCGTTTATACCCAATCTCGGTCCTATATTGGCCGCTGTGCCTGCGGTATTAGCGGGCTGGCTGCAAGGACCCATGAGTGCACTTTATGTGATACTGCTATATATGGTTATCCAAGCCATTGAAAGCTATCTTATTACCCCATTAATACAACGGCGGACTGTTATGTTGCCACCGGCTTTCATTTTGACGGTACAGTTAGCCATGGGAATTGCCTTTGGTATCCTTGGATTATTGTTAGCCACACCCTTTGCCGTTGTGATACTAGTACTTGTGCAGATGCTTTATGTGGAAGATATATTGGAAGAGCAAGTGAATCTGCCTTAAGCGTCTTTACTATATTAGGGATAAAATCCTCCGGGTAGGGAAAATGCTTTTACCTGATACAGTACGCACCCACGGTGGTGTGGGCGGACGGGGGAGCATCCCCCCGCCGACCCGATTATCTATCACGGTTGGCTTGGTAGGCAAATATATCCTTCAAATTCCATATCAATTTCAGAAGCAGAAGCTCAGAGTTAATTTATAGCACGGTAATGCTGCACTGCCATAGCATCAAGAAGGTTCCACATAGTCGGTGTTATGGGGTAAAAACCATTCATAACCTTTGAGCATGTAATGCCAATACATAAGGGGCAGCCCCGTGGTTTTAATCCACCAATTCACCCAGCGCTCTTTGCGGGGATCGAGGGGGAAAGTAGGGGTAACTTTTCCTCCGTAAATAAATTCGGCCATTATGACCTTCCCGTAAGCGGTGGTGAGAGGACAGGAGCCATAGCCATCATAACCCTCTTCCAATTCACCACCGCCAATGAGATGCAGTAGATTCTTCACCACTACTGGGGCTTGTTTACGAATAGCGGCGGCAGTCTTTGAGTTGGGGGTAGAACCTGCATCTCCAAGAGCAAAGACATTTTTGTATTGAGTATGTTGCATGGAGTGTTTATGGACATCCACGTAGCCCGATTCGTTCGCAAGGGGGCTGGACTTTATTACTTCGGGGGGGCTTTGGGGCGGCGTTACGTGCAACATGTCAAAGTCCAGGGTGATTTTTTGTCCTGCTTTTTCGCCGCCAACTATCTCAAAGGTCGCCTGTTTTTTTTCCCCATCGACAGCAATCAAGTTATGTTGAAAGTTGGCATGGATACCGTAGCGGGCCACCACCTTATTCAATTCCCGGGAGAAGAGTGGCACCCCAAACATGGCTGGCCCATGATTGCAAAAGTAGAGATCGCAATCGTCCAAAATTCCTTTTTTGCGTAAGTGGTCGGCAGCGAGGTAGGCAATCTTCTGGGGCGCACCGGGGCATTTGAAAGGCATGGGCGGTTGGGTGAAAATGGCTTTGGCGCCCTTTTCAAGCCCCTGCACGCATTCCCATGTATACTGGACATAATCGGGGGAATAGTTACTGCAGACCCCATTCTTTCCGATCGTTTCTGTCAGCCCTTGGATGTTTTCCCAGTTCAGCACTAATCCTGGACAGACGACCAAGTAGTCATACCCCACTAGGCCACCGGAAGCCAGGGTGACTTGATTGTTGTTGGGATCGAAGCTTGCCACCATATCGCGAATCCACTCCACCTTGGGAGGAATAAGGCTGTTCTCTGGGCGGCGGGTCTTATCCAGAGGATAGGCACCGGCACCGACTAGGGTAAATGCCGGTTGATAATAGTGGCTCTCTGACGGTTCAATGATGGCGATATCTAGATTTTTGCCTCCAGGTTTGCGGCGCAGGGAAGCTGCGACTGTAATCCCAGCGGTGCCGCCGCCAACGATCAGAATCTGGTGGTGTTGAGTGTTTGCCATATAACTTTCCTCTTCTTAACTCTAGCTGCCCCTTCTGAGCAGTACCTTAAATAGTGCAACAAAACTCCCTATAATTAAAATATTATTCCAGTAGGGATGAAGTTCCCCTAATATAGAAGTTCCCCTAATATATAGGAGTCAGGTAAGCCCAACATTAAATATTTAAGCCCATTAGCCGTTTGATACCGATAATGGCGGGAGGCCAGGCCCATGGAGGCGAAATCAGGGAGTATTTTAGGGGAATTGCATGGAATCTGATATGCTTTCGCCTTCCAGAACCTTAATGCTTGTAAGGGGACGGGGGATAAACCAAGCTTGCCAATAAGTTCTTTTTTTAGAAAAGTTCGCTTAATTTTTAATGATAGTAGATGACTTCTAGGGGGATTAGCGATGAAATTGCTCCGGGCTGTCGCCCTAAGCTTGTTCTTATTGATGGGGCTGGGGTTGAGCGCTGCCCATGCGTTAACTGCTAACATTCAGGGTGTGCCATTAGAGGCTGAGGAAACGGGGGGTTTTGCGGGAGTCTGCGTGACCATCGCTGGCGATTATCCTGGGGTTCGGGTGGTTGCCAGTGAAGCTGGGAAAACCCCTAAAATCTGTATTGATAAAACGCGGGAAAATGTGAATGCGATTGAGTTTCGGAATGTGACTTTCGTCGCGACAGAAGCTTCAGACGAGGTCCGGACCGTAGACTTTGAGCATGATTTTCTTAGGGGGCCGCGAGGGCTTGTCTATAGCCGCGTTAGACTTAAGGGGTTTTTTGCGACTGCAACAGGGGTAGGTGTTCCAACAGGTAGCCAGGTCTGGTTTAAGGGAATGTTCAATCAAGCAGGGCATAATGGGACCATTGGCGAGGAGTTGGTACAGGACGTTGGTGAAGTGCTGGATTCTGCATTGTTGCGTGGCGAAACTCGGAGTCAATTTGTGCTTTCCGGCCCCCGGGCCTTGAAAGGGAAACTGCAATTTACCCTCTTGAAGGAAGGCGATAAGCTTGTTCTCGAACCGGAAAGCGCTGTTATTATCGATAAAATTGAACGACAATAACGGCAATATTGATTAACGTTAATAAAATAACCGGGGAATCTTTAATTCCCTTTTTGACCGAAGTAGGTTTGCAAAAAGGCCTTGATACCGCTGAGGTATTTTTGATTGTCGACTAAAAAAGCATCATTATGACCCCCATTTAACACCAGAAACTGTTTAGGGAAAGGGGCGGCTTTAAAGAGGACTTGCCCATGAGTAAAAGGAATGATTTCATCGTCACGGCTGTGAATGATAAGCACCGGGCAAGTGGCCCTTTGCAGAAAATCCTGGGTAGGGTATTGAAAGCGGGCTAGCCACCGGGCCGGCAGGAAAGGATAGAGCTCCGCTGCTAAATCTGGAATGGAGGTGAAAGCTGATTCCACCATTAAGGCGCCCGGCTGGGTATGATCGGCTAGCTGGGCTGCAATGGCCCCGCCCAAGGAACGGCCAAAGAGGATAATTTCCCTCTCAGGAATCTGACGCTGCTGGATAAGATACTGCCAGGCAGCTTGAGCATCTAGGTAGGTGCCAGTTTCGGTGGGATGACCTTGGCTGCGGCCATAGCCTCGATAATCAATAATGAAGCTGGAGAGCCCAAGGTGATGGAACAGGCTTAAAGAGTCCAGGCGGTGACTAATGTTGCCAGCATTACCGTGAAGAAATAGCACTGTTCCTCTCTCTTTAGAAGAGGGCAAGTACCAACCCTCTATGGTGACCCCATCTTCCGTGGTGAGAGTCACCGACTCAAAAGCAAGACCAACCTGCGTTGGCGTTGTCTCCACGGCCCGGCTAGGAATATGGGGGAAGTACAGCAGGTGAGGTTGTAAGAGATAGGCTAAGAGCACCAATATGCCATAGGCGGCGGCAAACAATAACACTCCCTTTAGCAGGGCGTGGAGGCTCATGGAGTTTCCTCAAGGAGGGTGGTCATGGTCATCAAAAGCCCCGGGCTTTGCGGATCTGATCATAAGCGGCACCAATGGCTTTCGCCTTCTCGGTGGCGAGTGCCATCATGTCTTCGGGGAGTCCTTTGGCGACTAACTTGTCGGGATGATGCTGGCTCATAAGGCGACGATAAGCATGCTTGACCTCAGTATTGCTGGCATTTTCACTAATTTCCAGGACAGCGTAGGCCTGTTTAAGGTCGCTTTGCCGCATTCTGCCACTGCCTGCCGTTTCTTGCCTCCAGGTTCCCTGGAGCAGGGAGAGTAGAGTCTCAAACTCTCGCCGGGAAATCCTGAGGCGAGCAAAGATGTACCATAATAATTGCTGCTTTGCGGTGTTGATAGGCCCATCCGCCGTGGCGGCCTGCAATTGAATCTGTAAGAATACTCGCACCAGGATATGGCGATAACGGCAATCGCGGTAGAATTGATCCAGCACCTCATCGAGGGGAAAGTTAGGTTGCTTGCCTTGATTAAAGAGTTCAATGGCGGCTCGACGCCGCTCCGGTGAGAGCTGCATTCGGGTCATGATAGACTCCGCCATCCGGATTTCATTGGGTGAGATCCAGCCATCTGCTTTAGCTAGATGGCCCATGACCGAGAAAGTGGTGGTGAAAAATGTATTTTGAATCCGTTTTCGCTCTTCCGGGTGGAGTCCCAGGGAGGCGATTTTTTCCAATCCGGTATCAATTTGGTGGCCCAGTGCGGCTCCTAGTAGTCCTCCTAAGGGACCCCCCAGCAGAAAGCCAAATGCACCACCAAATGCTTTACCCCACCAACTCATTGTTTTAACTCTCTCCTGCACCCCTGGCTACGGGATCCGTTTGTAAAAACCCCGGGCCTTGGGCCTCGGGGCTTTTGCTTACCGCTGAATGTTGGAAAATATTCCATTTTAGACTGCTTTTCCCTGGAATTGGTTGGCAAAGACAAGTATAAATTGTGACCTTCAGGTTATGCTTAGATTGGTCCGACATTGGGAGTATCCCCCATTCAGTGAAATCATGGTTATTAATCCTTTGAAAGGAAAGCATATCCTACTCGGCGTTAGTGGTAGTATCGCGGCTTACAAGGCCGCTGACTTGGTTCGCCGGCTGAGAGAGATGGAAGCTGAGGTGCAGGTAGTCATGACGGCTGCCGCCCAAGGATTTGTCACTCCTCTTACTTTTCAAGCACTCACTGGAAAACCAGTGCATACGGATCTTATGGATCCAGCCCAGGAGGCGGCCATGGGGCATATTGCCTTAGCCCGCTGGGCGGATTTGCTGTTAGTGGCACCGGCCTCGGCTGATTGCTTAGCCCGGTTAGCCCAGGGCCGGGCTAATGATTTGTTCACTGCTGTATGCTTGGCAACGACAGCCCCTTTAGCCGTAGCTCCCAGCATGAATCAACAGATGTGGCAAGCCCTAGCGACTCAAGAAAACATTGCCATTTTGCGCCGCCGGGGGATACAAGTATGGGGCCCTGCTAGGGGAGATCAAGCCTGCGGTGAGCAAGGCCCTGGTCGGATGTTGGAGCCCCTGGAATTAATAGGGGCGGCAGCCAGACGACTAACCGAGCCTTACCTGGCTGGCCGGTCTGTGTTAGTGACCGCCGGACCTACCCGTGAATACTTGGATCCGGTACGTTTTCTGAGCAACCGAAGCTCCGGCAAGATGGGGTATGCCCTAGCGGCGGCGGCGGCTGAGGCGGGAGCCGAGGTGACGCTGATCAGCGGGCCGGTGACTCTTGAACCTCCTCCAGGGGTGCAGCAAGTTCAGGTGGAGAGTGCGCAACAGATGTGCGATGCTACCCTTACCCGGACAGCAGCGACGGATATCTTTATCGGCTGTGCTGCGGTGGCCGATTATCGACCTACTCGGCCGGCGGCCCAGAAAATTAAAAAGGGTTCCCAGGGCCTTGCCCTGGAGCTAGAGCGAACTCCCGACACTCTTGAGCAGATTAGCAAACTGGCCGATAAGCCCTTTATGGTGGGGTTTGCCGCGGAAACCGAGCATCTTGAAACCAATGCGCGCCACAAGCTTAACAGCAAAGGTCTTGATATGATCGCCGCCAATTGGATTAAGGCGGGGCGGGGATTTGAGGTGGATGATAATGCCTTAACCGTGTTATGGCATGGCGGCAAAGTAGAGCTGCCCATGGCCCCCAAAATTTACTTGGCGCGAGGACTGATAAAATTGATTGCGGAACATTATCATGCCAAAGATTCAGCTTAAGATTCTGGACTCCCGTCTGGGAACAGATTTTCCTTTGCCAGATTATGCCACTGTAGGTGCGGCTGGTTTGGATCTGCGAGCCTGTGTGGAGAGTCCCGTGGTGATTCCCCCTGGCGCTACGGAATTGATTCCGACTGGGTTGGCGATTTATATCGCCGATCCAAAGCTTGCCGCTGTGCTGCTTCCCCGTTCCGGGCTGGGGCACAAACATGGCATTGTTCTGGGTAATCTGGTGGGCCTGATTGACAGTGACTATCAGGGAGAAGTCCTCGTTTCTTGCTGGAATCGAGGTTCAGAGGTTTTTACCCTTGCTGTAGGAGAGCGCATTGCACAGATGCTCTTTGTGCCAGTGGTGCAAGTAGAGTTTGAACAGGTGCAAACCTTTACCACGAGCCAGCGGGGGGAAGGAGGGTTTGGTCACACAGGTCGGCACTAAGGACGGATAGACAGCGAGTCTGTCCCCGCCTGCCCCAAAGCTTCTTGGGTCTAATTTAAACAGGAAATACTATAAGAACACAGATTTTGAGGCAGAAGTTGAATTTAAGCCTAGCAAAATTAATAAAACACGGGATGGGATCTTTGACAGGTAAGTTTTCCTTCTTTAGCAGGCGAAATAGGGACGGGCAGCCTAAAGAGGGGAAGGCCTTGGGGCGTTATACTCTAGCCGCTTTTTTGGCTGCAGGGTTAGTCTTCGCGGGTTTGGCGCTGCTTTTCTATCAACAATGGATGCTGTCCTCTGAACAGCAACTGAGTAAATATATTCAGTTAGAGGTCCAGCGCCAAGCGGTGGCAGTGCATGCAAAGATTCGTGCTTATGGGGAAACCCTTGCCTCCATGGCCCGTAATCCCATCCTCCCGCGCTTAATCGAGGGTGGAGATAAGCGGTTATTGCAGGTCAAAGAACAAGAATTGAAATATGCTTTCCCTGGGGCGATCCGGGTTCGGCTTTTACCGCTTGGGTTAAATGATGTCGATGAGCAATCGGTACCGCCACTGAGCTACTCCGGGTTAGCCTTGCTGCGAACGGCAGAAGGCAGCGATGGGACAACGCTTGCCGAGGTGCAGTTGCTAGGTCGCTCGGAGCAATATGTGGCTATGGCCCACCGGATCCTATCAGCGGATCGAGAAGTGGCGGGAGTTCTCTTCTTAGCCCTTGAGCCCAGCGTGTTTGCAAATGTTCTAAGCCGGCTAGGTTTAGCAGATAGTTATCTGGAACTGCGCCAGGGTACAAACCAGCATCAGGCCTTTGCAAGGTATGGAAATGGACAATTAGCGAGTGATCCACCCCAAGGGCTTATCCCTATTGAGGATAGTCGCTGGCAGCTGGCCTATTGGTTATCCACTCCAGGGGAAAGTGAAAGCGCCCACCTGATGTTTTGGGGGGGAGTGGCTGCTGGATTGCTGATGTTAGGCCTGATATTTTATGCCCGAGACCGGGTATTCGCCCATTTTTTGCGGGGCGATCTTATCACTCTAGTTAATCTGGTCCGTGACCTCCAAAGAGGCCAGTTGCAGGGCCGCTATAAAGTTCATTTATCCGATTTCAAAGGGGCAGTTGCCGTTATTCAGCGTATGACCTCGGAAGAGCAGACGGGAGAGGAAACCGTAGTCTCTGCCGCGGCTTCTAGCGGGAATGCCATCAGTAATGTGGTTTTTGAGGCAACAGAGGGCATAAAGGTGGAAGAACAGCTTCCTAAGCAGGGCGGTCCTATCGCCGCCTCTATTTTTAAAGCCTATGACATTCGTGGCGTGGTGGGAGAGACCCTCACTTCGGAGACCGTCTATGAGATTGGGCGGGCCATTGGGAGTGAGGCCCACGCTCAAGGCCAGCAAAATATTATCGTGGGTCGAGATGGCCGCCTCTCCGGTCCGGAGCTGTCCCAGAGCCTCATTGAGGGTCTTCGGGCAACTGGCCGTGAGGTGGTTGACATTGGCGTGGTGCCAACTCCTGTACTGTATTTTGCGACTCAGTATCTGAGTACCGGTTCGGGGGTGATGTTAACAGGGAGCCATAATCCCCCCCACTATAACGGCATGAAAATCATGCTTCGCGGTGAGACGCTTGCGCTAGACGCCATTCAGGCGCTGCGGCATCGAATCGATTCGGGAGATTATACCAGTGGCACAGGGGATTTGCAGGCGGTGGACGTGGTGCCTGATTACATTGAGCGGGTGACCAGCGATGTAAAACTTATTCGTCCCTTGAAAATTGTAGTGGACTGTGGAAATGGGGCCGCCGGGGAGGTAGCCCCCCGTCTATTTCGAGCTCTCGGCAGTGAGGTCATCGAATTATATTGCGAGATTGATGGCCAGTTTCCCCATCATCATCCCGATCCTAGCCAATCGGAGAATTTAGAGGATCTCATCAATAAGGTAAAGGAAGAGGGGGCCGATTTAGGCCTAGCCTTTGATGGGGATGGGGACCGTTTGGGGGTCATTGATTCTCAGGGGCGCATTATTTGGCCCGATCGTCAACTCATGCTTTATGCGATGGATGTCCTCTCTCGGCATCCAGGAGCCACCATCCTTTACGATATTAAATGTTCCCGTCACTTAGATCAGATCATCACTGAATATGGGGGTAGCCCGTTGATGTGGAAAACCGGGCACTCTCTTATTAAGGCCAAGATGAGAGAGACCGGCGCCCTTTTGGCAGGTGAAATGAGCGGCCATCTCTTTTTCAAGGAACGTTGGTTTGGGTTTGACGATGCTCTTTATGCCGGGGCTCGCCTCTTGGAGATTTTAGCGGCCGATACCCGGACTTCGGGAGAAGTATTTGCAGCTTTGCCAGAAGCGGTCAGTACGCCGGAGTTACGGGTAGAGATGGCTGAGGGGGAACACTTTCGATTTATGGAAAGATTATTACACCAAGCCCAGTTCCCAGATGCTGCCGTGACCACCATTGACGGACTGCGGGTGGATTTTGAGGAGGGTTGGGGCTTAGTCCGTCCCTCTAATACCACCCCTTGTCTAGTATTACGTTTCGAAGCCAATGATGGTGAAGCTTTAGAGCGCATTAAAGACACCTTTAGACGTTTGCTGCTAGAGGTTGATCCTAGCTTAGCACTGCCGTTTTAAGCGGAGGCGCTAACTCGAAACTTTGGAAGTTATTGAGCTATGACTTTGACCGCCGATCGTGCCATGAATATTGCCCGGGTGCTGACGGAGTCCCTTCCCTATATCCGGCGTTTTGCAGGAAAGACTGTGGTCATCAAATATGGCGGTAATGCCATGGTGGATGATGATCTTAAAAACGGTTTTTCTCGCGATGTGGTCCTGATGAAATTAGTGGGGATTAACCCTGTGGTGGTCCATGGAGGGGGGCCGCAGATTGGACGCTTGTTAGAGCGTATAGGCAAGCAGAGTGAGTTTATCCAGGGAATGCGGGTCACGGACAAAGAAACCATGGATGTGGTGGAGATGGTCCTTGGAGGGCAGGTCAATAAGGAAATCGTGAATCTTATTAACCGGCATGGCGGACCCGCCGTGGGTCTCACCGGCAAGGACGGCACCTTAATCTATGCGGAAAAGTTACGTTTGACCCGGGATCAGGAAGATCCGACCGTCAATGTGCCCGAAATTATTGATCTCGGGCATGTGGGTAAAGTTAAGCAAATCAATACCCGTATTGTGGATATGCTGGTTCAGAGCGATTTTATCCCGGTAATCGCTCCTATTGGGGTAGGGGAAGATGGTCAATCCTATAATATCAATGCCGACTTGGTCGCGGGGAAGCTGGCGGAAGCCCTAGGAGCGGAGAAGTTAATTTTGCTCACTAATACGCCTGGCTTATTGGACCAAGAGGGGAAATTATTAACAGGTCTGAATGCCGCCCAAGTCCAGAGCTTAATTGCCAATGGGACGATATCAGGTGGGATGTTGCCGAAGGTACAATGCGCCCTTGAGGCCGTAGATAGAGGGGTGAAGTCAGCCCATATTATCGACGGTCGGGTCGAGCATGCGGTAATTTTAGAACTCTTTACGGATGAAGGGGTGGGCACACTCATTCGCCAGGAAAATGATTTCTAAAGCTGTCATCCATAGTGATTGGGTTCAAGTTGGGGATTTCTAGGGAGGGGTGGACTGTCTAAGTTCCTGGAGGCGTTCAAGATCTTTAGCAAATTTTCGCCGAATACTGTCTTGTTCTTGGCGTTTCTTGACAATATAGCGCTGGTTATTCATTAAACGGGTTTTGGCGGTTTGGATATTGTTAAGCAAGGGTTGCGGCAGGGGTTGGCCGTTACGCTCTAAATGAGCGGCTTGGCTTTGGTATTTGATCAGGGTCTGCCGCAGCGTTCTTATTTTGCCCTGGGCGAGATTGATTAATCCTTCGATGGCTTCGATCTGGCTGTCCCGACTTCGCAGCAGATCGGTTTCGGAGCTAAAGGTCGCTAGGAGAATGCGATCATAGTTTGCTTGCTCTTGGGCCCGCCGCTGCTTTTCAGCCTCGATTTTGGCTAGGCGTGCTTCCTCAGCAAGCTGCTTTTTAGTCTTCGCGGGGGGTACTCGCTCAATCACCACCATTGTCTGGTCATTAATAATTTCATACCCTCCCTGGGTTGCCTCTGGAGGAAGATGGCCACTGAGTACCTGAGTCCCCTTTTCATCAATGTAGCGGTAAAGTTCTCCCGCGTGAATTGAAGGGCCAAAATGGCAGAGGACAGTGAAGATCAAAACGCCTGAGATGAACCGAATCTGGATAACGTTGCTTACTTTGGGCATAGGACAATTAAATGAAGTCCATTAACTTGACCGTTCGCCACAATGCATTGGTTTGATCAAAGTGCTTTATTTCTAATTTCCCTGCTCGCCAATTTGTTTTCAGCCTTCAGCGGGGGTGGGGCAGGGCTAGTGCAGTTGCCGGCGCTCATTTTCCTGGGTTTGCCATTTGGTATTGCTTTGGCAACTCATAAGGTAGCATCCGTTGCCCTAGGTATCGGCGCGACTTTCCGACACTTGAGAGAAAATACTCTAGAGCAGCGCTTTGCCCTCTTTATTCTTGCCTGTGGCCTACCCGGGGTAGTCTTTGGAGCCAATGTAATTCTCAAGATTCCTGACCGCACAGCGGAACTTGCTCTTGGTTGCCTAACCCTAGGGTTAGGCACTTATTCCCTGCTCAAACCGAATCTGGGGCAAGACCCCCAGCTCCTAAACCGTCACTGGCAGGGGTATTTAGTCGGTGGCGGCATTTTATTCCTAATCGGCGTATTAAACGGTTCCTTGACCTCAGGCACTGGTCTATTTGTCACTCTCTGGCTGGTCAGATGGTTTGGTTTAGACTATAAACGGGCAGTGGCTTACACTTTGGTATTGGTGGGGCTATTCTGGAACGGAACAGGGGCCCTAACACTGGGATGGCTGGGGAGTATCCAATGGTCCTGGTTGCCGGCCTTGCTGATGGGGTCTCTGCTGGGTGGATATTTAGGGGCCCACCTTGCTATTATCAAAGGTAACCGTTGGATTAAGCGAAGCTTTGAAATAGTTACTCTATTGGTTGGCTTTAAGTTGGTGATAGGGTAAAAACCGTCTCTACGCCGTATTGTTTTTTGTAAGCTTGCATTTGATTAAGATGTTTCTCCATTGCTGGCCTTCCTTCTAGATGCCAGATCAAATGATCTAAGCGGGTAATACTCATTACCGGGATACCGTGTTGAGCCTCCACCTCTTGGACTGCAGATTGTTTTCCTTGGCCTCGTTCCTGACGGTCCAAGGAGATCACCACGCCAGCAGGGATGGCGCCTGCAGCATGAATAATAGTGACTGATTCTTGCACTGAGGTACCGGCGGAAATAACATCATCGACGATCAGGACCCGCTGCCCTTCAAGGGAGGTCCCCACCACACTGCCTCCTTCCCCATGATCCTTGACCTCTTTGCGGTTGAAAGCGTACCCTACATCTCGCCCGTGTTGTTCCATCAAGGCGATGGCCGTCGCTGCCACTAAGGGAATACCTTTATAAGCCGGTCCAAATAAGACCTCAAAAGCGATCCCCGAAGCGGAGATGGCTTGAGCGTAGAATTGACCCAGCCGTGCTAAGCTGGCGCCGCTGTTGAACAACCCGCTATTGAAAAAATAGGGGCTCACTCGGCCGGACTTTAGGGTAAATTCCCCAAAGCGTAATACTCCCTTTTCGATTGCAAACTCAATAAACTCATTTTGATAGTCCTTCATGGGTACCTCGTGACCAAAAATTTATTATTGTAGCGGGGCAGCATGTCCTTAGGAAACCCAGATTGTGAGCGCCTCTTTGTGAAGATAACCCCAGTTGATGATTTATTCCCTTTAAATGTGAAGGTGCCTCTACTTGATTAAAACAAGGCAGGAGTACCTGCGCGTTATTTTTTCAGGGCGCATGCTGGTGGTTTTTTTGATGGGATTTTCCAGTGGTCTGCCTCTTTTGCTTACAGGGTCAGTATTGCAGGCCTGGATGCAAGAGGAAGGGGTAGATTTAGGGACCATTGGTTTATTTGCCCTGGTGGGGCTGCCCTATACGCTTAAGTTTCTGTGGGCTCCCTTGTTGGATCGCTATCCATTGGGTCGCATGGGCCGCCGCCGGGGATGGCTGTTGCGAGTGCAGGTGGGGCTTATCCTTGCTCTGATTGGGCTTGGGCTCACCGAGCCGGCTATTAGTCCCTTGAGTGTTGCTGGTGCTGCTCTGCTGGTGACCTTTTTTTCTGCCACTCAAGATATCGTTATTGACGCTTATCGTCGGGAAAGCTTGGCTGACCATGAATTAGGCTTAGGGTCTTCTTTTTATGTCAATGGTTACCGCCTAGGGATGCTGCTGGCCTCTGGCGGAGGATTAATTCTTGCCGATTACCTGCCTTTTCCTCAGGTTTATCAATTGCTGGCCCTGGTGATGTTAAGCGGTGTCTTCACAACCCTGTTGGCTCCAGAGCCAGGGACTCCTGCCCATCTGCCTAAGACCCTTCGTGAGGCAGTCATAGCGCCTTTTCTGGAGTACTTTCGTCGCCCTGATGCCTTCTTGATTCTGCTTTTTATCCTGCTTTATAAGATCGGTGATACGATGGCTAGTCACATGACGATTCCCTTCTATCTAGACTTAGGTTATTCCAAAACTGAGATCGGCGCAATCGTCAAGGGATTTGGGTTTTGGGCTACTATTGTAGGAGGTTTGATAGGGGGAGGCTTTATGCTGCGGCTAGGGATCTACCGGGCGCTATGGGTGTTTGGTTTGCTCCAAGGAATTTCTACTGCTGGTTTTGCCGTGCTGGGAATTTATGGTTATAGCTTGCTAGGCCTTGCTGCCGTTATCGTCTTTGAGAATTTAAGCGGTGGCATGGGGACGGTTGCCTACATGGCATTCATGGCGAGCTTGACCAATAGGAAATTCACGGCCACCCAGTATGCTTTGCTTTCTAGCCTAATGGGGATTCCCCGGGTGATTGTTGCGGCCCCAACCGGTTTTTTCGCCGAGAGCTTTGGGTGGGTGCCGTTTTTTTCTTGCTGTGCTTTAATTGCGATTCCAGGACTGCTTTTGTTGCGCCGTTTTCAGCCTTGGTTATGACCTTCGTGCTCGTATAGCATGTGTCTCTCGCCTGCTACAAAGGCCCCACAGGGTTTCCTCTAAATGGAGTGGACTTATCCCGCTTATGTCATTCTTGGATAAAAGGCCTAAGTCCTTCTTCCCGTAATAAGTACTTATGAATAAAGTATGAGGTGTTTTAGGAGCGAGCCGGTGGTGTTCCGCAAACTTGTTTTTCCTGCCTAAAAAAAAGGTTTGATGCGCGCCCTCCCTGGCGCGCCCCCTGAGGGGCCTCCTGCGGATGTCCCGATTCGCTCCCGGCGAATCGGTGCGGGGACTTCCCTGCCCCCAGGCTCCACCCCACCGGCTCGCTCCAGGAATACTTCAAAACTTTCACTGAGGTATTTACTTAACCTTAACCCTATTCGTAGGGGGAGCCATGCCCGGCAGTAATTTAGCGGGTTTTTCAATGCACACCCGTTTATCTCGGCTAGTAGCTCCTGAGAGCAGGCGGATTTGGTTTTTGCTGACCCGGAAGGTTTTGGCTAGAAAGCGGATCAAGTCAGCATTGGCTTTACCTTCCACGGGAGGGGCCGTGATTCGAACTTTAAGCCGATCCCCATGGGGGCCAATAATTTCGTCGCAACTAGCCCGTGGTTGGAGCCGTATTTGGATAATCAGAGCATCCTGTTCCCAATAATACCAAGGAATGGCCATGGGCAATCAGATGATGCGGGGAAACCAGGGCTCAATAAGCATGGAGGCCACTTGTAGACCAATCAGAACCATTAGTGGTGAGAGGTCTAAGCCGCCGATGGGCGGTACTAAATTCCGGGCCGGCCGTAACAGCGGTTCGGTGAGATGGTATAGCAGTATAGTCACCGGGTTGTAGGTGGTGGGTGCTACCCAGCTTAAGATAACCTGGATTAAGATGGCAATCTTGAAGATGTCGAATGTCAGGCTGACTAGATCGCCAATGCTTGCCCATGCCAGTACGGCTATGGAGGGGACCCTTACGGCTAAACTTGAGATGATGGTGAGTTTAACCATCGTGAGTACAAAGAGCAGGAAAAGGGAAGCCGTATCTATGTTGCCGATAGGGGGTATAAAACGGCGCAGGGGTCGGAGCAGTGGTTGAGTAATCGTGATCAGAAATTTCGTCAAGGGGTTATGGAAATCGGCCCGTACCCATTGCAGGAGCAGGCGCAGCATTACCGCCAAAATATAAAGGCTAAAAAAGGTGTTAACCAGAAAAATGAATGGGGTGGAGAGGTAATCGCTAGGCATGATCGGTTCCCAGTTCCTCGGCTAGTTCTCGGGTACGGTCACGGGCGGCACGCAAGGCGCGAGCAAACGCTTCCCGGATGTGGGCTTCCTCCAAGGCGGTAATCGCTCGCTCAGTAGTCCCCCCCGGTGAGGTGACCCGCTGCCGGAGGCGGATACTATCTTCTTCACTTTCCAGAGCCATTTTAGCGGCTCCGAAGGCAGTTTCGAGAGTCAACAAACGGGCAGTGCTGTCGTCCAGGCCTAAATTGATAGCGGCTTTTTCCATGGCCTCCATGACCAGGAAAAAATAGGCAGGACCGCTGCCTGATAGGGCGGTGACCACTTCCATGAGATTTTCATCCTTCAGCCATAAGGTGAGTCCTACTGCGCGTAGTACGGACTCTGCCATTTGCCGTTGCTGGGGATTGGTTTGGGCGTTGGCAAATAGGGCCGTGGCTCCTGCTTGCACTAACGCCGGGGTGTTAGGCATTGCGCGCACGATGGGTGCCGGACCACCAAGCCAGCGTTCTAAATCCGGGATCCGGATTCCTGCTGCAATCGTAAGCCAAAGAGGTTGGGAGGGTGTGACCACGCTTTTGAGCCCGGTGGCCACCGCTCTCAACTGTTGAGGTTTGACTGCCAGCACGACCACTTCCGCTTCTTGAGCGGCCTGAAGATTATCGGGGGTGGTATTAACGCTGAAGCGGTGATGGAGGGCATCTAGTTTACTCCGATCCGGATCAGCGACCCAAATAGTCTGGGCATTGCGGCCATCAGCGAGCAAGCCGCCGATGAGACTGGTTGCCATGTTGCCGCCACCGATAAAAGCAAGGGTTTGTTCTCTCATGGCTTCACTTTTAGCTCCATTCCGAATTCTGAGTTTACCTCATAATGGGGGTTAAGCTGAATGCTGCAGCAGGGTTTTAATGGAACCTGCCGGTTTAAGCGCCTTTTTGCGGTCGGCGACCAAATATCGCTGCACCGACCCGAACCAAGGTGGCGCCTTCCGCAATGGCAGCTTCTAGATCGTCGCTCATGCCAATGGAGAGGGTGTCTAGCTTTAGCCCTCCCTGGCGAAGCTCCTGCCATAATTGATGTAAGGCGCGAAAAGGCTGGCGTTGCGCTTCAAAGTCGGAATTGAGAGGTGGCAGAGTCATTAGGCCCCGCAATGAAAGCCGGGGCATTTCAGCGACTGCTTTGGCTATTTCGGTAAGTGCTTCGGGAGTAGTGCCAGATTTGGAATCCTCGCCACTGATATTCACCTGTAAACAGATATTAAGGGGCGGCAGTTCCGGCGGCCGTTGTTGATTGAGGCGCTGAGCGATTTTTAAGCGGTCAACGCTGTGGACCCAATCAAAATGGGCGGCGATATCCCGGGTTTTGTTGGATTGAATAGGACCAATGAAGTGCCATTCCAAATTTTCCGATTCCAGCTCTTTAATTTTTGGCAAGGCTTCTTGCAGATAATTTTCTCCAAAAGCACGTTGTCCGCAGGCTATTGCAGCACGGATTGCGGAAACTGAACAGGTTTTGGTCGCTGCTATAAGAGTAACACTCCCTGCTGGGCGGCCAAAGCGCTGTTCAGCTTCGGCAATGCGAGCACGAACTTGAGCTAATTGTTGTGCGATCTGGGTCATGTTTTGTATTTGTCTCCTCCTTGCTAATGTTCAGTCATTTTAAGTTTGGCTAAGTCTAGCCGATATTCCCAACGAAATAAGCTACTCGTCCATATTGTGGAAATCATCTGAGGAAATCTTATGGATATCGCTGAACTGCTTGCCTTTAGTGTCAAGAATTCTGCCTCCGATTTACATATCTCAGCCGGACTCCCTCCGATGATTCGGGTAGACGGCGACGTGCGCCGGATCAATTTACCGCCCATGGAACACAAGGAAGTTCATGCCATGATTTACGATATTATGAATGACAAGCAGCGTAAGGATTATGAAGAATTTCTTGAAACCGATTTTTCCTTCGAGATCCCAGGATTAGCCCGTTTCCGCGTGAATGCATTCAATCAAAACCGTGGAGCAGCAGCGGTATTTCGTACCATTCCCTCCCAGGTGTTGACTCTTGAGGAACTCGATGCCCCGGCCGTGTTTAAGGATATCGCCAACCATCCCCGGGGAATTGTGTTGGTGACAGGACCTACAGGCTCAGGAAAGTCAACTACCTTAGCGGCCATGGTTAATTATAAAAACGAGAATGATTTTGCCCACATTTTAACTATCGAAGATCCCATTGAGTTTGTTCATGAAAGCAAAAAAAGCTTAATTAATCAACGTGAAGTCCACCGGGATACCCATGGTTTTAGCGAAGCGCTACGCTCGGCATTACGTGAAGACCCTGACATCATCCTGGTGGGGGAAATGCGGGATCTAGAAACCATTCGCTTAGCTTTAACGGCGGCAGAGACGGGCCACTTGGTCTTTGGCACTTTGCATACCAGTTCTGCGGCAAAGACTATTGACCGTATTATCGATGTATTCCCTGCCGCAGAGAAAGATATGGTGCGCTCAATGCTCTCCGAATCTCTACGAGCTGTTATTTCTCAGACCCTCCTTAAAAAATTTGGCGGTGGTCGGGCGGCTGCCCATGAGATCATGATTGGCACCCCAGCCATCCGTAACCTCATTCGTGAAGATAAGATCCCTCAAATGTATTCTGCTATCCAAACGGGTCAAGGAGCAGGCATGCAAACCTTGGATCAGTGTCTGATAGAGTTAGCCCGCCGCAATGTGGTGACCAAGCAGGAGGCGGTAAAAAAAGCAGTAAATAAAGAACTTTTCCGTTAGGCATCACTTATGACAGACCCAGCAACAGAACTAGAGGCTCTGCTAAAGGCCATGGTCAAGCACGATGCCTCGGATCTCTTTATTACGGCAGGATTTCCCCCTAGTTTCAAGATCCACGGTAAAGTTATGCCAGCTAGCCAGCGGCCTTTGTCGGAAAGTCAAGCAAAGGAGTTGGTATTCACAGCGATGACTTCCCAGCAGCAGCAGGAGTTTAGCCAAACCCATGAGGGAAATTTTGCCCTTGGCAGAGAAAATCTCGGTCGGTTTCGTGTCAATGCCTTCTACCAACGGAGTAGTGCAGGTATGGTGCTGCGCCGCATCAAAACAGAGATCCCCAGCTTTGAGCAGATCCACTTGCCCGCGACATTATGTCAACTGACCATGATTAGCCGCGGTATGGTGATCTTTGTAGGGGGAACAGGGTCGGGTAAATCCACCTCCCTTGCCGCCATGGTAGGTTACCGTAATCGTAATAGCAAGGGCCATATTGTGACTATTGAAGATCCCATTGAGTATATCCATGAGCATGAAGGCTGTATCATCACCCAGCGGGAAGTGGGTATCGATACTCAGTCTTACGAAGTGGCGCTTAAGAATACGTTACGGCAAGCTCCAGATGTGATCTTGATTGGTGAGATTCGGAGTCGGGAAACCATGGAATATGCTATGGCCTTTGCCGAAACAGGTCATCTGTGTTTATCAACCCTTCATGCGAATAATGCTAATCAGGCTTTAGAACGCATTATCAATTTCTTCCCTGAAGATCGACGCCGGCAATTGCTGTTGGATCTTTCACTGAATCTTAAGGCTGTGGTTGCCCAGCGCCTGATTCCGACCGCAGATGGTAAGGGACGTCGGGCTGCAGTAGAGATCCTTATTAATACGCCACTAATTGCTGAGCTTATTTACAAGGGGGATGTTGTAGGTATCAAGGATTTGATGAAACGCTCGACCGAACAAGGGATGCAAAGTTTTGATAAAGCTGTTTATCAATTATATAAAGATGGGGCTATTAGTTATGAAGATGCGCTGCGCAATGCCGATTCGGCAAACGAAGTGCGTCTAATGGTAAAGCTAGGGGGTGAGGGAGCGGCCCAGAAATTAAGCGCTGCCATCGAAGGGGTTACTCTTCAGGGACCAGAGTAGGGCAGGGGGCTTTGAAACAAAGCCCAAAAACTTACCACCAACTGCACCGGACGATAACCCTGTTGATTATGTAATAGGGTCTGGTAGCGGTGGAAGGGGGGGCTGTGGGCGGCGCGGCATATCCATTCTCGCTAACATACCTCCATCCACCACAAAAGATTGGCCGGTGATCCAATCAGCCGTCTTGCTGCAGAGATAGACTGCCATTTCTGCAATATCTTGTGGTCTCCCAAAACGTCCTGCAGGGATATGAGGCATCCAGTTGTCCTTCTGGGCTTGTAAGGTTTCCTGCGTCCGCTCTATGGGTACGACCCCTGGCGCAATACAGTTAACGCGGATGTTATAGGGTGCCCACTCTAACGCCATGACCCGGCTCATGGCCTCTAGGCCAGCCTTAGAGGCCGCATAGGCGCTAAAGTATTGGACGCTCTTGGTAGCATGGATGCTGGAATTATTAAGGATAACGCCTTCAATCCCTTCTTTAATCATCTGGTTTGCCACCTGGCGGCTAAGGAGGTAGGGGGCCCGAAGGTTCACATTGAGGCTGTCATCCCAGTAGACCGCCCCCGCATCAAGCACGCTGGCCTTTAATACGATGCCGGCATTGTTGACTAACACATCGATGCCATTCCAGGTTTCGATAATAAAATTAACAAGCTTCTCAATGGCTTTTTCGGATCGTAAATCAGCAGGGTATTGAAGGGCACTACCCCCTGCTTGCTGGATTGCTCTAACTGTCTGATCTGCACCTTGTTCTCGGGTGCGGTAATGGACTAGAACGCGGCAGCCTTGACCCCCAAAAGCTTTGGCTATAGCAGCACCCAGTCCACCTGAAGCTCCAGTGACCAGAACGCGTTTGCCTATAAGGTCTTCATACATCTTTTTTCTCCCTTTATTCAATGACTTAAGTATCTAATTATGAACCGAAAAGATCACTATATTTCAGCTATCCAGCTCATCCAGTATACAAGGGGTGATATGGTACCCAAAAAAGATCTGACTTATTATTGCAAGTTCTGCCTTGGCGAGATGTCCATGCTCTCGTTATGGAATTAAAAAAATCCTAGCTTCATCAGGTAAGGGCTTACAAGGGAGGGCTCCTTAGAGGAGGTGTGGTATAGCCAGGAGGTCAACGCCACAACGTGGGTCAGTTATAAGGCAGATGGAAAATAAATGGTAAACATATACCTAAATTGAAAGAGCGTATTGACTTACAGCCATATCGCAATGATGAGGTGTAGTTATAATTTGACCCAGAAATAATCCACCTGCTCCCCTGCTCCAAAAGGGTGGGCAGACTGGAAAGGCAGGAGTAACAATGAAGAAAGTAATGAAAAAATTATTGCAAAGTGTTTTTTTTCTTATCGCAGCTGCTCTTTCTTGCACATCTTACACGTGGGCGCAGGAAGAGGATCCAGTGCAGGCTCCTGAGGTAGGAATACCTTGTGTGACAAAGGATAAGGGGTATATGGTGCACTTTACCGCTTATCAGCGTGTGGACATAGAGAAAGAGGAAGAAGAGGAGGAAAAGCGGAAGCTAGAATTTGAGCGTTTTTGCCATGACCTGCCCATTACAGGCTTGACCCTTATTACTATTGATCTTATGGACCGCTATACTAGGAGCCGACCGGTAGCGTTCCGAATTGTAGAAGTCAACCCTGGTGAAAAGCCGGGCGAAGTTATAGAAAAACGCACACTGGTCGAAGTTCCTGAAAAAAAATACCGTGCTGGTTTGATAGAAACACGGGTGGATTTTGACAAGCGGGGCCTCTACGCCGCTCTCCTGACTATCGAGGGAGAAGAAATCAGTATCCCTATTCGAGTAGGCATAGAAGAAGAGATACCTTTGGTGCGGCGTATGCTGCCTATCATTTTTGGTCTCTTGATACTCGCTGCACTTGGTTATGCTATTTACCGTTTTAGAAGCTCAAGCGTAACAAAAGTAAAAGATAAAGAAGAAAAAAAGGAAGAGAAAGAAGAAGAGAAGGATAAAGATTAATTTATAATCAATATCATTTATCAAATAAATACTCCGATCTCCCGGTCAAATTAAACTGATAAATTACATCTAAAAAATTCTTCTTTTAAGGGAAATTTCTTGATCGGGTGATCGGAGTCTGTAATTTTTATAATAAGGTGGATTATGAAATCGAAGTTGTTCGCCCTGGTATTGTTATTATTTTCCACAACTTCATTCGCCGATATGCTTGAAGATCGAGGTGTTATCCGCTGGGATGTGGATTCGAGGAATTACTTAGAATGTTCTGAAGTGAATTTATTTTTGAGAATACTTTGTGAGCCTCTTGAGTTTGTCGGTAACATGGGAGCCCGTTGGCCCATCAATATTATTGAAGAAGGAGGGTTTAGTGCAAAAGAGTGGGGGCGTGCTGCGGGAAATAAAATTCCTGTCTTGGGCCATATTTTAGGTGGAATGACAGGGCTCGGGATAGGTGCTTTTAAGGGTGTAGGAGAAGGTTTTATCCATTCTTTTCCAGCAGTAATTGAAAAGCCTGCGGTGATTGATTGATAAAGATATTTTTGAGTGTTTAATCGCCGCCGCAGCCTCCACCATAGTTTGAACCGCAACCGCTGGCATCAGTCGATCGCTAAACAGTCCTCCTGAACTTCCGTCACATCCAGAATCTCCTTATGAGGAATAGTGTCCTTTGCTAGTAAAAGCAAAATTCCTGCAACTAGAGCAGCAACAACTGCTTGCCCTAAACCAATAAATAGGGGATCAAGATAGGACACACACAAAGTGTGTGGCAGGCAGAGTCAATCCAAATGCAGTCACTCCGAGAAAGCCTAAAATCAGTCCTTTGGTTTCATGATTCATAATTAGTATCGGTGAAATAGATTAAAAGGATTAAGGCGAGATCAAGCTAAGGGACATAAAAATATTATATGATTAGCTAAAAAAGTACACCAAGAGTCAATAGGGAAAGTGGGCCAGGGACCGGCAATGGAAGTCCGTTTTCGGTATGATGGAGCTACTTTATCAATATTAACCAGCCCACTCTAGATTTGAAAGTTCTATTAGGCCTGGAGAAGAAGTCTTAGCGTCGGATAAAGAATATTAAATAATGGATATACTGAATATTGTTACTCTGCTGACCGTGTTAGCTGCGATTTTTGGCTATTTAAATGCTCGTTTTTTAAAACTGCCGGACACCATTGGGCTGATGGTCATTGCCATTGTGTTCTCTACGGTGACCATAATGGTGGGTAGTTTTTTTCCCGGTATTATCGAGTTTGAGAAAGATCTCGTTGCGCAAATAGACTTTAAGGAAGTATTGCTTGATGGTTTTTTGAGCATTCTTTTGTTTGCTGGTGCTTTGCATACTGATCTGGACTCACTCAAGGCGATGCGTGGCCCTATTGTGATGTTTGCCACCTTGGGGGTGTTGGTCTCCACATTTTTGGTGGGAAGCATGATGTTTGCCGGATTCCAGTTGGTGGGTTTAGACGTTCCCTTTATCCATTGTTTATTATTTGGCGCACTTATTTCACCGACCGACCCTATCGCCGTCCTGAGTATTTTGAAAAGGGCTGGAGTCTCTAAAGTCTTGGAAACCAAAATAGTCGGAGAAAGCCTGTTCAATGACGGTATAGGGGTGGTGATATTTCTCACCATTTTTAGTCTTGCCCATGTGGGTAGTGGAGAGGTAAATAGCACAGATATTGCCCTGTTTTTTTTTGAAGAGGTGGGTGGGGGGGTCCTGCTAGGATTTGGTTTTGGCTATCTTGCTTATTGGCTAATGAAATCTATTGATAACTACCAAATAGAAGTGCTGATTACACTGGCTATTGTTCTGGGGGGATATCGGCTAGCCAACTACCTGCATTTCTCTGGACCCCTCGCTATGGTAGTTGCAGGACTCATGATTGGCCATGAACGCTTCCGCTCTGGCGGCATGTCAGGAATCACTGAAGCTTACGTGGATAAATTTTGGGAGCTGCTCGACTTATTATTTAATGCCATTCTTTTTGTGCTGATTGGCCTAGAACTTATTATCATTTCCTTTGATGGCCAATATCTATTGGCAGGAATACTGGCCATACCCATCGTATTGCTAGCACGTTATATGGCATTATTTTTTCCCATTCGAATCTTCAAAAAACGCCTAGGGTTAGCGCCTCAAACAGGGATAATCATGACCTGGGGTGGCCTCCGTGGGGGTATCTCTATTGCGTTGGCCCTATCGCTTACATCGACTATGTCACGGGAACTTTTGATCACGGTGTGCTATGTCGTCGTAGTGTTTTCTATCGTCGTGCAGGGGTTGACTGTTGAGCGGCTGGCTAAAAAATACCGCGGCCTTTAGAAATTTTTGGATAACCTTTTTAACATATTTCTCGAAGGGCCTTTGCCGCGGTTTCAATATCCGTCTGAGAGATATCAAGATGGGTTACGGCGCGGAGCCTAGTTTTATCCGTGGCACCAATCAGCACGCCATAGGATTTGAGCTTGTCACTGACCTCCGCTGCTGACAACCCGGTTGCTGTGACATCAAAAAAGACGATATTCGTCTCCACCGTTGCTAGGGCAACAGAGATACCAGGAATTTCGGCAATATGTTCGGCGAATCGGCGTGCATTCCGATGGTCTTCAGCGAGACGCTCAATGTGATGCTCTAGGGCATAGAGGCCAGCAGCAGCGAGGATACCGGCCTGACGCATGGCCCCTCCGAGGCGCTGCTTCCACCACCAGGCTTCCTCAATGAAGGCGGCACTTCCTGCAAGCACTCCTCCTACGGGACAGCCAAGGCCCTTGCTTAAGTCAAACCACACGCTATCAAAGGATGCCGTATGTTCTCTTGCGTCGATACCGGTTGCTATGACCGCATTGAAAAGTCGGGCCCCATCCATGTGCAGTGCCAACTGGTGGGTTCGGGCCATCTCCGCCACTGCTTGGATCGTCTCCAGGGGCCAGACGGTACCGCCACCTAGATTGGCAGTTTGTTCTACGCAAACTAGCCGTGAGCGAGGTGTATGCCGGCTCTGTGGACGGATCCCTTGCTGGAGTTGAGCGGCAGTGAATACACCATGGATTCCTTCCAGGGGCCAGATGGAGGCGCCGCTGAGAGCTGCGGGAGCGCCGCCTTCCAAGTTAAGGATATGAGCTGTGCGGTCGGTAATGATTTCATCGCCGGGCCGGCAATGGACGCAGATGGCAATTTCATTGCACATGGTTCCTGAAGGCAAAAATACGGCAGCCTCCTTGCCGGTTAGTTCAGCCACCACCTCACAGAGGCGGTTTACGCTGGGGTCTTCGCCTCGCTGTTCATCTCCCACAGGTGCTTCGGCCATGGCTTTTCGCATTGCCGGTGTGGGTAAGGTCTGGGTATCACTATATAAGTTAATTCGGATCGGGCTCATGGGTATTCAATTAGGTGGAAAGTGAGGAACCAGCAAGCAACTTTTTGAGGGTTTCCATTTGTGGCGGTTTTGTCAGATGATGGTCAAAGCCTGCTTCTTTTGCACGTTTTTTATCCTGTTCTTGGCCATAGCCGGTCAAGGCGAAAATCTTGATGCGCTGTCCATATTCTGCCCGCAAGTGGCGGGCTACTTCGTAGCCATCCATGCCTGGCAACCCAATATCCAAGAGGATAATCTCTGGATGGAAGGTGCGGGTGGCTTTTAGGGCCGCTGGACCGTCAGATGCAGTTTGCACTTGATGGCCCCATAAGCCAAGTAGAATCTCGAAAGAGTGGGCAATATCCCGGTTATCATCCACCACCAATACCCGCCGGCAAGAGAGCGTAGGGGCCTCTTCTGCCCCTGGAGTAGCGGCAGGTTGAGGGGTTTCCTTGGCCAGGGGTAATGTCACGGTAAAAGTGCTGCCTTGATCGAGTCCTGGGCTGGCTGCTCCTATCTGGCCGCCGTGCAACTCCAGCAGGCTTCTAGCCAAACTAAGACCCAAGCCAAGACCGCCTTGGGGCGAGGGGTGATTCAAAGGGCGTCCATTATAAGTAAAGCAGTCAAAAATATGGGGCAGCAACTCTGGGGGAATCCCAATGCCATTATCAGTAATTGTCAGTACTGCCTGTGACCCCTCTGGGGTCAAGGTGAGCGCAATCCGTCCCCTTTCATGGGTGTATTTCGCGGCATTATGGAGGAGATTTTCTATCACTTGGGCGAGGCGTACCGGGTCAGCCTCTACCTGCAGCGGGGAAGGAGGGAGCTTGAGGGTTAAATCATGACCTTTCTCATCCAGAATGGAACGGACTGCCTCCACGGCTTGGACTACACAGCTAGCCATGTCTATCCGACTTTTTTGTAGGGTAATCCGGCCGCGGGTAATCCGGGCCACATCGAGCAGATCGTCTACCAGCCGGGTGAGATGGCTGAGTTGGCGTTCAATAAGTCCACAAGCCTGCTGGAGGTGGGGTAAGGATGGCTCTGACTGAAGTTTGAGTAATTGGACTGCATTGCGGATGGGAACTAATGGATTGCGCAGTTCATGAGCTAGCAGGGCCAGAAATTCGTCTTTGCGCCGATCCGCCTCCTGTAATGCTTTTTCCGCCCGTTTACGTTCCGTGATATCCTGAAAGACGGCACAGAGGTAAGTATGACCTTGGATCTGTAATGGTCTTCCGGTTACCAACACATCGTGGATTTCCCCCCTTTTGGTCCGATAATGGGCCTCGAATTCCTGTTTGTCTATTCCCAGGGCTTGGACAAAATAGCAGGCATGCTCCAGGCTCTGTTCAGGGGAGGCGGCAGCCTCGATATCCGGCAGGGTGAGCTGGGCAAACTCCTCACGGGAGTAGCCTAGCTGGAGGTGGGCTTGGTCGTTGAACTCGACAAAAGTCAAGTCGGAGGGATTTAGCATCAGGATACCCGAAGGTGAGCCGTCGAAGAGCGCCCGATAGCGGGCCTCACTGTCACGCAGCGCCTCCTCTGCCCGTTTGAGATAGGTGATGTCCTGTAAGACATTAATAATTTCTGTGATTTTTCCGTCCCGATTTTTAATCGGGTCAATATTCGCCAGGGCAATGACCCGTGACCCATCTGGCCGTTCGATGATCACTTCCCGGTTGCGGTAGCTGACACCCTGGGTCAAGGCAATGGTCATCGGTGATTGGGGGTGGGACAGGGGCGCTCCATCTCTTTGGTATAGCCTCAAGGGACCACAAAGCTGTTCCTTGTCATCGTTACATAGGGGATCTCGCCCCCAAAATTCTACAGCCTGTTGATTGTAATATTGCAGGGTCCCCTTGGGTGCCTTACAGGTATAGACGGCTACCGGGAGCAAATCCGCCAATTTACGATAACGGGCTTCGCTCTCCCGCAGGGCCTCTTCGGCCTGTTTGCGCGTGGTGATATCCATGGCATACCCAATCATTCCTGTGACTTTACCCTCTTGGTCTAGCAGCAAGGAGAGGGCCAAATGGGCATAGAAGTCCTCCCCCGATTTTCTGCGCAAGCGGACTTCCACCTCATGGTGTCCCTTTTTCTGGAGTGGCTGGATCACTTGCTGTTCAAGAAAGGTATGTTCTTCCTCCGGGTAGATGAAGGAAATGTGCTTTCCCAGTACTTCTGCAGCACTATAGCCACTTAGCCGCTCCGCGCCTTTGTTCCAATAGGTAATCGCGCTTTCCAAATCGATGCAGGTGACAGCATCGTGGATCTGATCGATGATTTGTGCTTGAAGCCGATATTGAGCTTCTCGTTCTCGCAGTTCTTCGTTCATTTGGGCCACTATGTAAGCTGCTGAACTGTTGGCAAGCTAGGCAAGGCTTAGCCTACAAAAGAGTGCCTCATATACCTTGAGTTTAGGAGAGAGAAAGGGAAGTAGGTAAAAATTCGTCATTAAGCCTAAGAGCAGGCGACTACTCATGCTTAATCAAAAGCAGATCCAGGAGAAAGCGACCAAACTCTTTAGCCACAACTTCATTGTGGAGCAATTGGGCCGCTATCTCGTGATGATTTTTTAAACTCTCCATGACTGCTTGCTGTACTGCCTGAGAGAAATCATTCACTAGGATCGAGTCTTGCTCCTGTGGCTGGTTTTCTATCTGGGCGGCTATTGCTGGGTTCTCTAGAAGTTTGTCTTTGATGGTGTGCAAATAGTTCAAACGATCCCTATCACTGAGGCTCTCGCCTGCCAATAGAGGTTTAAGGCGGGTGATGAGGGGCGCCTTCTCTACCTGACGCTGACGATTTGTCTTCATGGCATTCCGAGGTTCGTTCGGGGCTTTCTGCTGGACAATGTTAAGTTCTTGTTCGCTAATCTTATTTAGCCGGTAGTGCTCCAGTGCTCTTAGGGATAGATTGATAGTCTCGCCCCCTCCCTTCTCCTTTAGGAGAAGGTGGAGGTGGCGGGCATAGACGGTGAGTTTCTCCAGCTCTCGGTCGCCATAGTCTACGATCTGGGAGATGAACTCATAGCAGCGAATAAAACTGACTAGATTTTTCTTGAACTGCTCCAAAGTCTCCTTGGCTTCTCTAGCCTGTTGAAAATCGTGACGAGCGTTTTCCCTGCGGATCCTATCGCCGGTAGCGGCTGCCTCCTTTTCGGCTTGTTGGGTTGCCTGGATAATCTTGATGACCTCCTGGTACCGATCCCGGAAGCGCTCCACTGCAGGCTGGCAGTAGTAGTGCAGCCGATCCGGAGTTTGCTTAGGATCGAAGAAGGCGGCGGCGAAGGAATCTACATCCTGCCAGGTATAAATACGTGCCTTATCCAATTGAGATTGGAGCTGATAAATTCCTTCGGGATTGGAAACCAGGGTCAGTTCGGCGCTGGGATAGTAGGGCCGAAAGGCATTCAGTATTTGCTCCGGCGAGTTGACGAAATCCAGAATGAAGGGCGGTTCTTTGCTGGAGCGGAGGCGGTTTAGCCGCGATAGAGTCTGGACACAATCAGTGCCGATAAACTTCTTGTCCACATACAGAGCGCAGAGTGTGGGTTGAGAGAAGCCCTTTTGGAGTTTATGGGTGCCGAGTATCACCCGATCATGGTCGTCTAGGGTCTGGATATGCCGATACTGCTGGTTGGTGGTGGCGGTATAGCGACGAAAGGCCAGTTGGTAGCGGACCGCTGCTTGACATGAAGAGGTGATCAGCACGGCTTTGGCCTGGCCACTCAGTAGGTGGGCCACGTGGTGACGGAAGTGCTCAATGATGACCATAGCTTTCTGTTCAATATCCAAGCTATCGGGAGGCCATTGCACCCAGGGGAAGACGGGGTAGGCATGCTCTCCTTCTTTATCGAGGAGGCGCTGTTGCTGGGCTATCTTAAAGGCCATGGCGTAGGTCGTGTAGCGTTTAAGCACATCAAGGATGAAGTCTTCTTCAATGGTTTGCCGGAATTATGAAAAGGGAATTTTCTAACCTACGGGGGAAATATCCATCAGGGGTTCATTGGATTCTTTAGGGTTGGTTTACTCCTCGCCGTCTGAGTAGTCAGGGGCCTTGTGCTTTGCGGCAACGTGATCGGATGTTTCCTCGGTAGTTCTTGGTTTATTGGCTTTGATTCCAATGTGATAGGCGGCGTAGCCAGGTATTGTTACCTGATTGAGAGCCATGCCAAGGATCCGGCCATCGTAAGGCGAAACTATAGCCGTCTCTTGGTTAGTGATCGGATCGGTAATGATGCCTAATTGCTGGCCTGCCTTGATTGGCTCACCGAGCTGGACATTAGAGAGTAGAATTCCCGCACGGTGGGTACGTATCCATTTGGTTTGGTGGAATACGGCTTTGGGAACAGATTCTGTTTTGGCCCCTTTAAGCAGCCCTAACTTTTTCATCAAGCTGTTAATTCCTTTTAAACCCTGGTTGACTTCTCGGAGTTGCAGGCGCTTAGGTTCTCCGGCTTCAAGGGTGATACTGGGAATGCCGATCTCCGTGGCTGCTCGACGTAGGGTTCCGGAAATGCCTTCGCTGTGGACCACGGCTACGCCGCCAAAACCATAAGCCAGTTCCAGAATTTTGGGATGACTTAAGTCGGCCCGTACTTGGGGGAGATTAGTCCGATGAAAGGAACCGGTATGCAGGTCTACTAAGGCATCGCAGTGGGTAATGACCTGCTGGAAAAAAGAGTGAGCAATGCGAGCGGCTGAGCTGCCATGGGGACTGCCGGGAAAGTGCCGATTCAGATCCCGTCGGTCTGGTAGATAACGGGAACTGCGGCGATAACCGTACAAATTGACAATGGGCACGCCGATAACGGCACCGCTAAGTTGACCGGGCTCAAGATCGTCAATTGCTCGATGCACCATCGCGATACCATTAATTTCATCGCCATGAAGCGCTGCGGTGAGACAGAGTGTCGGTCCGGCACTATCCCCATTTACGACTAGCACCGGGGCAGAGACAGGCACCCCTTCAAAAGTATAGCCCAAGTTCCAAAAGATCCGTTTTTTCGTGCCTGGACCGATGGTTTCCTTAAGCAATTGTAGGGACGATTTAGTAGCAGTGTCCTTCTTGAGGATGGGCTCCTCCTCAGGGAGAGGGGTTTCCTGTGATCCTGTTGCCATTTGTTTTAAGCTGGGAGGAGCCTGAGTGCGAGGGTCCACAACTTTCTGAGGAGTTGTCGCTGCAGCCGGTAGGGCAATGGCGAGGCTGAGCAGTAGATGGCTAAAAAATAGCCTATATGGAAGGTGACGAGTACGTCCTTTTATTCCCTGGGGTAGCCAACTGTGGGTTTTGATGTGTTCTTCCATTATATTGCTATTGTCCGTAACCTTATTTATAAACGCCAAAATATTGACTGGATAATTGTCAAAACTTTGGCAGTGTTATCACCTGAAGCATAGTCAATTCTAACTGCCTTATATTTAAGTGTTATTTCCTAAATAATTGCAGAGGCTAAGCCCCGTAACTTTGGGCAATTGCTGCGCTGGATAGTGATATCCCGTATATAGTATAGGTACTTCTCCATTGATCTAGCGACGTCTCCGATTGCCCATAAGCCTACTGCTATCGACTCTAGGCAAGCAAACTAAATGCCATTTAAAATATTTTGCCTTCTTTGTGCTCTTCTACCTTTGTAGTGATCTCATGAATTATCCAGGTTAGAATTTTGGTATCGCTATTTTAGGCTTGTATTAACTTCTCAAGTTCAGGTGACCGCATATAAAAGTTGGGAAAGATAAAAAGCAGGAATCAATGGAGACGGGAAAGATTTTCCATGCTTTAGGCCTCCATATGCACCAGCCGCCGGGGATTCTCCGGCTGCTTATTGGCAGCAATCCCTGGGAGGCGGAGCAGATCATCCGCTGCTGCGAGCGTGCTGCCCGTTATGCGCACCAGTACAGCGATATCAGCCATCTCCATGTAGGCGTTTCTGGTATTTTACTGCAACAGTTCCGAGGTAATATTAAAGGGGCACGGTGATGGCTTCTAGAAAACAAAAATATGCTTATTTGTCCAGTATAGGGCTAGCCATGTTAACTAGTCTGTTTGGCGTTATTGCATGCACAGAGAATGGTTTATCCACGAAAAAAACTTTATCTGTCCACGAAGCGGAGAAATTACTGGCAGAAAAATTAAGCTTTCAGCCTGTGCTAGCTGATTTTGATGTTCAAGAGCTTATCCATAAATCAGCACTACATAAACTTCAGGATTCATTAACGCCCTTGCAAAATAAGGGGCTTATTACTTATCAACCATTCGAATCTCAACAAAATTCAGATTATTTTTATGTATTGATTAATATAACGGAGAAAGGCAAAAAATACGCTGCTGGAATTAAAAAAGTATACGAGAAGGGTATCTTCATAGAAGTGAAGTCTTGCGAAAAAAAATTAATAAAAGTTACCGAAATTCAACCAAGAAGTAATTCTGAAGACAAGTGGGCGATTGTCAATTATGAGTGGGCTTATGATAATCAAACCCCATTTGCCTATCTATCTCCTAAATGCCAAGAAAAAGGCGCTGTTCACACGGGAAATTACACTTTTACCTTCTATGATAAGGGCTGGAGGATAGAAGATCCTGTAGTAGATTTCTAAACGGAATTTATAAAAGTTTTACAACAATAACAGGATGGGTTAGATACAGACTTAGATCCCAATGTCTTCGTCCAGCTTTCGATTTTCAATGGTGTGTACAGGTGCATCGGTGTCACAATGGGGGCGGCTCGTGAAGGTGCGGGTAACATCGATAAGGCCTAGGTGTTCAATGGTACGTCGACCGAACAAAATAGGATAGGTCAAATCACTGCGGTCATTCAAAGTAAACTGTTCTTCGTAAATTTCACCCCCGAGACAAAGTTTCATTAGTACAGAAGGACGGCGATCACCGTCACCATTCGAGCTAATGATTTTTACAAAACGATAAACCGGCCGTTCAAAGGTTTGTTGAACCCATTCTTCCTCCCCACGCTGATTCTCGACTTTGATTGTGAATCGCACCCATTCGTCGTCGTCACGTTGAAAATATTCCAAATCAGTGGCATGTAACGAGGAACTCAGTGCGCCGGTATCCATTTTGACTTTGGTGACCGTATCCCAGTCCACAAATTTAGCCAATTCTATCCATCCGAACACAGACGGCGATTTTTTCTCCTGTGCTGATATAGCGGCACCGGCTAAAAGGGAAAAAATCAGCATAATCCAGGCGGAATAGCGCAAGACCATTAAATGCTTCCTTGTGTCGTGGGTTATTTTGGGAATCGCCAATGATAAGGCAATAAGAATTATAGCTGTTTTATTTTTGGGTTGACAAATGTAAAGGATCCTCCTGCCATCCACTGCACTAGCTGGAGCGTTTTTTTTGGTTTTGATGGGCATTGCTTTCTTAAGCCTGGTTGCTCACTGGGTTTTTCCTGCTTCCCAGAGACCCCTATTGTGGCCCGGTCCTGCCGGGCTATCGTCGGGAGGCTGTGCCCCTCCACAGGTCTAACTTCCCACCCTCCTCGCGGTAGCCACAATGGATGTGCCGGTCGGGTTTTACATCATGGCCGGTCTTCTGCTAACAACCCCCGGGTCTCCCTATTGAGACCACGCCCTAGCCTGGGGGCAATTATACGGAAAAACACTTCAGTTAACACCGTGTTACCGGCCTTCGCTCTCTCGCTAGGGGGTCTCGTTCACCATCCATGGAGAACTCCGGGGCCGAGCGTTTCTTTTCATTTTCCCAGTGAATAGCCGTAAATGCTATCCTTGAGTTTAACGAACGGATAGTAGCAGGAAATCAGATGCTTTACCGTACAATCATGAGTTCAACAGAGTTGGCGAAGGCCCTAGGTGATTTTAACTGGGTTATTTTTGATTGTCGTTTTAATCTTATGGATCCATCGGCTGGTAGACATGCCTATCAGCAGAGCCACATCCCGGGAGCCTACTATGTCCACTTGGAGGAGGACCTATCGGGTCCGGTGACCCCTTACACAGGGCGCCACCCTTTACCCGATCCGGAACATCTGGCGGAAAAATTGGGCCGGTGGGGTGTGGACTCGACTACTCAGGTCGTAGCCTATGATGATGCTTCGGGCGCCTTTGCCGGGCGTTTATGGTGGCTGTTGCGCTGGTTAGGCCACGAGGCCGTGGCTGTTCTCGATGGAGGGTGGCAATGCTGGCAAAGGGAAGGTTATCCACGGACTACCGAATTGCCTGAGCCGACTCCAGTTCGCTTTGAAGCTCGGGTTCAGCCCTCTATGACAGTCACCACAGAAGATGTAGAACATGCCTCTCTGCTTGGATATCTACTCATTGACGGGCGTACACCAGAGCGTTTTCGGGGTGAACTCGAACCTATCGATAGGGTTGCCGGTCATATTCCAGGGGCCAAGAATCATCCTTTTCAGCAAAATCTGGATGAGCAGGGAAATTTTTTGTCGCCGCGTAAATTAGCGCTTGCTTTTCGCAGGCAGATGGATGAAGTCCCGCCAGAGCAAATCGTATGCATGTGTGGATCGGGAGTCACTGCCTGCCATAATTTGCTAGCGATGGAAATTGCGGGGTTCCAGGGAGCTCGATTATACCCGGGGTCTTGGAGTGAATGGATCACCGATGGGACTCGGCCTATCGCGATGGGGGATGAAACCCAGGGGTGAAGCACTTTTGCCCTATCAAAAATTCTGGCGTAAATTCCTTGTGATTGACCGAAAAATTAAAAGCAGTTCAATTTTTCTCGAGGGTTAAAGGGAGGATGGTCAGTTTAGAGTGGGGGAGGTTATAGGCCGCGCCGGTATCGATGAAATACACATTTGCTACAATTTTGATATCGCCGTTCTCATTGACAGTGTGGCCACAGTAAACTCGATCAATACCCTCAACAGGGTGGGTATACCTCCCCATGGCTCGGTTACGGCTCCAAAGGGCGTACTCCTGGATGGTGCGGTTGCCTTTCTCCAAGGCGGCGGTAAATTGCGTCCAGCTAAGTTCTGGGGGGACGTCGGCATGGACGATCCCGACTCTGCCTCCATCAGTTTCAATCTCCAGAGCAAGGGGGAGTTGTTGGAAGCGATCTGAAAAACGTTTTTGGATGGCCGAGTCCATAGTAAGCCACCACTCTCCTCCATTGACTAGCACCCACCACCTGACATCAAACCCGGGGCTCTGGGCGTTAATCACGAACTCATCGTGATTTCCTAAGCAGGAGTGGAACCAGGGGTAGTCAAGCCACTTGAGTGCTTCGGGTGATTCAGGCCCCCGATCTACCAGATCGCCGGCGGAAAACAGCCGATCTTGGTCGGGGTTAAAATTGAGGCGTTCCAGCTCCCGTGTCAGTAGGCTATAGGTCCCGTGTATATCACTCACCACATAGTCTTTGCCCACCAGGTTTTTGCAGAAGCGCTTGATCCTCATTATAGGGATACTTCAGAATATTTTGTGGTTAGCTTATCAGTGACCAGGGCATAAGGCCAAGAATAGAGCAAAGTTTAATCATATCGGTGCTTACGGAACTAGTTGTTTTTTAAGTAAAAACTCCTGAGTCGTCAAGAAATGCTCCCTATTACTAGGTAGTTTTCGCATCAGCCATGCCGTGTATCATTTCTTTATATCTAGCCCATTCAGTGGCTGGCCATACTTCGGCGTGAGCATGACCATAAGTACGAATAAGGGTAGATACCTTTGCAGCAACTTCATTATCGGGAGCATCAAAGACATCTAAATAATCATAAGGGCCTAGAACCGCATAATTTTGTAGCCATTTCACTTGAGGGCATTGAGCCTGAATCTGCTCCACCACTTTATGCTCCAATTCTTCAAGGGATTTTGGTGACTGGGCTCCATTGGATTCGACCCGCGTTAGCATAATAAATGTAGGCATAGGGTTTCCCTCCTAAAGCTTATTGAGGGTGGTCGCCGCCGCCATTGCTAATGGCTTTAGCAAATTTGGTTATCGTATATTCCTAAATTGTCTATGATAAAGTGTAGACCATCGCCAGGATTGCAGAAATGCTTGGGGGCCATTTAGCCGGTTTTCCGCCTAGTGCTAAGGGCTTTGTCCGCGCAGCTATGGGTTTCAATTTGGACAGTGGAGTGATCAATCCCATATTGTTTCCGAAGACATTCCTTGATGGCGACCAAGGTATGATCGTAATTAGCCCCTTGGTAAACACTGGCATGCAGCGTTAGGAGCGGGTTTTCTGAGGTGAGCAGCCAAACGTGGACATGATGGATATCCTCGACCTCTGGGATAGCTTCTATCAGCCTCCCACGCAATTCCTCCACATCTAACCATTCGGGAGTCCCTTCTAGCAGGATATGGGCTGACTTCCTCATCAGCATACAAGCACTGCGGAGAATGAGAAGAGCAACAAATAAGGACAAAAGGGGATCAATAGGGGTCCAACCGGTTCCTAGAATAACGCCAGCCGCTGTTAGCGCAGCTATCGAACCGAGTAAATCCCCCCAAACGTGTAACAAAGCCCCTCGGACATTAAGATTATGGTGGTCGCCACCATGGAGAATGGCAAAAGCTAGAAGATTAATAAGCAACCCGGCGGCAGCCACTATTAGCATAATCCCGCCAAATACTTTGACCGGTTCCAATAGCCGGGCCATAGCCTCGATCAAGATCCAGCCAACGATGAAAAACAAAGCTACCCCATTGATCAAGGCGGCAAGCACCTGAAGTCGCTGATATCCATAGGAACGGCGCCTATCAGCAGGTTTGCGGCCAACACGAAAGGCAAGCCACGCTAGCACCAGGGCGGCGGTATCCGCCAGCATATGACCCGCATCGGCCAGTAATGCCAGGGAGCCAGAAAGTATTCCGCCGATGGCTTCTACAATGGTAAAAGCACCGGTGACTAATGCGGCCCAAAAGACTCGCCTCTCGTTTCTCGAGGGCAAATGTGGTTTTTTTTCCTTTACTTCTACCCTGCTCACAGTAAGTCGCTTAGAATTGCAACTCCAACAACTATAAAGAATACTGTTCAGTTTAGCATTACTTTCGCACCTTACTGTTAAGGAAAGTGCCGCCTAAACGAAAAAATAAACTAACAAAAAAGGGTCATTTCCGCTTAGAGGAGGAGTTTCCTGAGCATATTAAAAGGGGGATACCGGATCCTGGCTGCTAGCGCGATAATGTCGCTGGTGGCTTGCGCGAGCCAAACCCAACTTGGCGGGGGCAGCTCCATGGCCACGGGCAGTGGTGGTGACGCCGGGGCTCAGGGGGCGGCGGCCGCCTCCCTGCCTCGCTGTGATAAACCATTGGGGACAGCCGCGCTGGTAGAACCTGAGGCCCATGCCCTGAGCCTGCTAAGTAGCGTGGGGCTGCAATCACCTACGCCACTGCTTCGCCTTATGATGGCTCAGTCCAATTGTTTTCAGGTCGTTGATGGGGGGGCGGCATTAGGCAGTATTCAAACAGAGGATCAGCTTAGAGCTTCGGGGATGTTGCAACAGGGGAGCACAACCGCCCGGGGGCGTATGGTCACGGTCCAGTATCTTATTACTCCCAATGTTATTTTTAGCAATCCCAATGCAGGAGGGTATAACGCCCTTGGTGCTTTGGGGGGGTTGTTAGGTGCAGGCGGTGCTATTGCCGGAGCTATTGCAGGTAGTATTCGTATTCAAGAAGCGCAGACGGCCCTGTTCCTTACCGATGCCCAGCGGGGTTCAGATGGGGGGGGCTGAAGGCTCAGCCAAGGTCCGCGATTTTGGCGGTGCCGGTGGTTTGGGCGGTTTCGGTGGTGGCATTGCCGGTCTCGCTGGAGTTGGGGGGTATGGTAATACAGCCGAAGGCAAGTTAATTGCCGCAGCACTGTTGGATGCTTTTAATAAACTAGTGGTTCAAGTCCGGGCTGCGCAGCCTAATTTGCCAGCTGTTCAACCCCAGTCTAAAACAGAGTCTCAACAATCCGTACCCGCCTGGAAGGCGGGTACTTCCTATACCGTTGTGACTGCCCTAAATGTTCGAGCCGGCGCAGGCACTAATACAGCTATAATCACGCAGGTAAAACCGGGAGTGGTGCTGGTTACCACGGGCCGGCGCAGCAGGGGGGCTGGTGGCAAGTAGAAGGCAGCGGCATAACCGGTTGGGTGGCGTCTCGCTATTTGCGTCAGATGCGCTAACTACCTTAGAAAATAGATATTTATTGCTTTTTTAAAGCCTGTTGGTAGGCTTGTTCTGAAATAGCCTCCCAAGCCTCAAACTTTTGCCGGAAAGCGGTATAGGCTTCATAGACTTGCTTAAACTGGGGATCTTGAATAGCCTGTTCCCTAAGGGTTTGTTGGGTAAGCCGATACAGTTTGGTAAGTACGTCCTCTGGAAAAGCTACAAGCTCAGTGTGATTTTGGTATTGGAGTTCGCTCAGCGCTTGTGCGTTTCTAGCTTCCATTTCTGAACTCATTCGTAAGTTCTCGGCTTGGGCAGCCACAGAGATGATGGCTTGGAGGTCTTTAGGAAGGGATTCCCAGGCCTCTTTATTGACGATAAGTTCCAGCACTGTGCCTGGCTCATGCCAGCCAGGATAATAGTAGTACTGGGCCGCCCGGTTCAGGCCCAGGCGTTGATCATGGAAGGGGGCAATCCATTCGGTAGCATCGATAGTATTACGCTCTAAAGCGGTATAGACTTCAGCTCCTGCTAAAAGCACTGGATTACCGCCGGTTTTAGCGAAAACCTTGCCGCCAAGGCCAGGGATGCGCATTTTAAGCCCTTTGAGATCCTCAGCTGATTCAATCTTCTTATTAAACCATCCGCCCATTTGGACTCCGGTATTTCCCAGCGGAAAGGGGACCACATTGAAAGGAGCATAAATTTCTCGCCACATTTTCAGTCCGCCACCATCGTAGAGCCAAGTGTTCATTCCTTTGGCAGTCATGCCAAAAGGGACAGTGGAGAAAAATTGCGCGGCAGGAATTCTTCCCGCCCAGTAATAGGCCGAACCATGGCCCATATGCACTGCCCCTTGGGAGACCGCTTCAAAGGTTTCTAAGGGGGGGATCAGTTCTCCTCCCGCAAAAACTTTGATCCTGAGCTGTCCCCCACTCATGGTTTCGATATTTTTGGCGAAACGTTCCGCTCCCTCTTGGAGGACCGGAAAACCGGGGGGCCAAGTGGTGACCATCCGCCAGTGAATAATTTGGTTGGAGGAGTCTTCGATGGTTGTGCTTGGGGGTTCAGAGCGGCAGGCGCTAAGGTTGAGCAGCACCAGGAAAAAAAGGAATGTTGAAATCAGTTTCATCATTCGAACCATAAGTGTTTCCTTAAGTTTTGAACTCTCAATTGACCCTAAGCTAAGGAGCGGGAGAGAGATAAGTTATTTTTATGGAATATCAAACAATTTGCAGGTTGGCATAGGTCACTGCTAGCCATTTAGTCCCCCCTTGGTTGAAATTGACTTGCACCCGCCTATGCTCGCCTTTTCCTTCCAAGGCGAGTATCACCCCCTCCCCAAACTTAGGGTGCCTGACCCGTTGACCCTGTTGCAGGCTTCCATCAGAGGCCATGGCTTCTTGGAGGTGGGGAGCATAACCGGGACGGACAATATGGGTTTGCGGCCGTAACTCATAGGTGAATTCGGCGGGGATTTCATGAAGAAAACGGGAAGGTTTGGGGTAGCTCTCCGAACCATAAAGCCAGCGATGCTCTGCATGAATGAGATAGAGATGATAGCGAGCCCGGGTCATTCCCACATAACAAAGTCGACGCTCCTCTTCCAGCCGCCTGGGCTCATTAAGGGATTGGGGGCTTGGAAATAGGCCTTCTTCCATGCCGACTATAAATACCAGGGGGAATTCCAAGCCCTTCGCCGCATGCAAAGTCATCAATTGCACGCAATCTTCCCGGTTCTCGGCCTGGGTATCCCCTGCCTCCAGTGCCGCATGGGCTAAAAATTCCGATAGTGTTTCGAGGCTAGGATCTTCGGATTTAAATTGGGAGGCGGCATTAATCAGCTCTTTCAGGTTCTCTAAGCGCGATTGGCCTTTTTCGCTACGGTCTTTGCGGTAGTGGTCAAACAAACCGCTTTGATCAAGTACAAGTTCAATTTTCTCCGGGAGGGCAAGGGCCTTGATGGCTGTCGCCATGCCTTCGATAAGTCGGTGAAATTTTTGGAGGGCGTTGGCGCTTCGAGGGGAGAGGTTCCGCGTGTTGATTAATTGGGTTGCCGCTTGCCATAGGGAGAGGCCGGCCTGGCGGGCTTGTTCTCTGACTTGGGAAAGAGTTCGTTCGCCAATGCCGCGAGGGGGGGTATTCACCACCCGCTCGAAGGCAGAGTCATCGTTTTGATGGGCCACTAGGCGCAAATAAGCCAGGGCATCTTTAATTTCCGCCCGCTCGAAGAACCGCAGTCCCCCCTGGACCCGATAGGGGATGCCGGCCTCCACCAGGGCCGCTTCCAATATCCGGGATTGGGCATTAGAGCGGTAGAGTACGGCGATATCAGCGCGCCTTTCCCCTTGGATTTGCCAAGCTTGGATACGTTCGACTACAAAATGGGCCTCGTCCCGTTCATTAAAGGCCCGATAGATTTGAATAGGTTCGCCTTCTTCGCCGTCGGTCCAGAGGTTTTTCCCCAGCCGCTGTGAATTGTGGGCAATGACCGTGTTAGCCGCGGCGAGGATGGTGCCCGTTGAGCGGTAGTTTTGTTCCAAGCGCACGGTACGTACGGTAGGAAAATCCCGAGTCAGTTGTTGAATATTTTCAATCCGCGCTCCCCGCCAGCCATAGATAGATTGATCGTCATCCCCGACAATAAAGAGCTCTCCCTGGCTCCCGGCCAGCAATCGCAGCCAAGCATATTGAATAGCATTGGTATCCTGGAATTCATCCACCAAAATATGAGTAAAACGGTTTTGGTAATGCTCGAGGAGTTCGGCATGGTCTCGCCACAGTTCATGAGCCCGCAGCAAAAGTTCAGCGAAGTCCACCAGGCCGCTACGCTCGCAATGGCTTTGGTAGCTGTGGTAGATGCGGATGTGCTGCCGGAGATAGGGATTGCCATCATCCTCAAGATGTTGGGGGCGCAGCCCCTCATCCTTACGACCGTTGATAAACCATTGGGCTTGGCGTGGCGGCCATCGGGTTTCATCTAGGTTGAGATTTTGCAAAATCCGACGGATTAGACGATATTGATCCTCCGAATCCAGGATCTGAAAGTCCTGGGGGAGTTGGGCCTCTTGCCAATGGGTTCGTAACAGGCGATGGGCCAGTCCATGAAAGGTGCCCATCCACATACCCCCCGCCGGCATTCCTAGCAACTCTTCGATTCGCCCTCGCATTTCTCCGGCAGCCTTATTGGTAAAAGTTACTGCCAAGAGGCTGAAAGGAGAGATCCCTTGGCTTCGGATCAGCCAAGCAATTCGATGTACCAATACCCGGGTTTTGCCGCTACCCGCACCGGCAAGCACTAAATGATGCCCTGCGGGGGCGGCGACCGCCTCACGCTGGGCCTTATTAAGCGGATTGAGCAAAGAGGAAATATCCATGGGGCGATTTTAACAAATTGCGCCCCGCTAGGGGATTTACGGTTAGCTTAAGGGAAAGAAGGGTGAGGGCTTCCGATAATTTTGACTTGCTCTAACTTAGCGCTCTCTAGGCGTTTTTGTTCCGGCCAATCTTGATAATTAAGTACCTCACCTGTTTGCCGTACTTTGTCTATGGCCTCAAGGTCTAGCTCGGCAAATACCCACTGGGGTTCGTTGATTTTTCCTATGGTAAGGATACCGTAGGACCTAGGAGGTGGGCACGATTGCGAAAGCCTTCCGCGACTCGGACGGGGAAAGTTCCTGCGAGAATATAGATTTGATGGGCTTTTGCTAATTGCCGGAATAGGGCCAGAAAATTAGGCAGAGATTCCTGTAGTGCTGCCAACTGTCGCGACAGATTTCCTTCTTTTTCACTGCCAAACAGAGTAGTGAGCTCCAGGGAAAAATATTCAGGAAAGATCAGCAGTTGCGCTCCTTGGGCAACTGCCCGTTCCACCCAGAGGATGATTTTGGCTTCATATTCTCTCCAGTTCTGAAGATAACCAATATCATACTGGGCGGCAGCGGCGCGAATTTTCATACTTAAAAATTGAGTCAATCCTTGTTTTGATTTTAAAAGTGGCGAATAAGGGTTTAGGCGTGCGCTCGTCGCCACTTCATGGGTTTACCTGCTTAGCATTCCTCGTTTAAATGAGAACTAAAGCGCTTGGAGTTAGCGTGACCAGACACGCTAACTCCAAGCCCCACGGAGTTCCATCTAAATGGGAACCGCTATAGCTCAGTTAATACCTGCTCTGCGGCCTGCAGGGTGGCCTCTATCTGTTCATCGCCATGGGCGCTAGAGACAAAACTCGCTTCAAAGGCTGATGGCGCAAGGTAAATACCTTGCCCTAGCATCCCATGGAAAAAGAGTTTAAAGCGATCCAGATTGCAGTTTGTGGCTTGGTAATAATTGGTGACTTCTTCTTCCTCGGTGAAGAAGAGGCCAAACATGCCTCCTACCTGGTTTGCCGCCATGGGAACACCTGCGTCGTGAGCCCGCTCAAGAAGGCCCTTAACTAGCTTTTGAGTTTGCTGAGATAAGCGCTGATAAAATTCAGGGGTCTGGATCAGCTTGAGGGTAGTTAACCCGGCAGTCATCGCCACTGGATTACCGGAGAGCGTACCCGCTTGATAGACAGGACCTAAGGGCGAAATCATCTCCATAATTTCTCGGCGGCCACCAAATGCCCCTACCGGCAGACCACCACCAATCACTTTCCCCAGAGTGGTTAAATCCGGAGTAACGTTATAAAATTCCTGGGCGCCGCCTAGGGCTACCCGGAAACCGGTCATGACCTCATCAAAAATGAGGACGCTGCCGTACTCATTGCAGATGCTTCGCAGACCTTCTAAAAAGCCGGGGGCAGGAGGGATGCAGTTCATATTCCCAGCGACAGGTTCGACAATCACGGCAGCGATTTGTCCACCGAAATGGGCAAAAGCTTCCTGGACCGCATCCAAATTATTGTAGCTGACGGTCAGGGTGTGCTCGGCTAAAGCCAGGGGAATACCGGGTGAGGTGGGGACACCCAGGGTTAACGCACCGGAACCTGCCTTTACTAATAGAGAATCGGCATGGCCGTGGTAGCAACCCTCAAACTTTAAAATTTTGTCTCGTCCTGTAAATCCTCGGGCTAGCCGAATGGCGCTCATTGTGGCTTCGGTGCCCGAGCTGACCATGCGGACTAGATCCATGCTGGGGACGAGGCGGCACACGGTCTCCGCCATTTCGATCTCAATGGCGGTAGGGGCGCCAAAGCCAAGCCCCTGGGCTGCTGCCTCTTGGACTGCCGCGACCACTTCAGGATGGGTATGGCCAACCACTAGGGGACCCCAGGAGCTGACGTAATCAATATAACGGTTGCCGTCAACGTCATATAAATAAGGGCCCTCACCGCGGGCAAAAAACACGGGTTTACCGCCCACGCCTTTAAAGGCGCGCACAGGAGAGTTCACCCCCCCGGGGATATGGGCTTGCGCCCGCTGGAACAATTCATCTGAATGGGTCATAGCAGAACCTCTGCAACTATTTGAAAAGAGCATGGATATTTAAGATATAACAGCATTTCTGGGTTGTTCAAATTCGTCCGTATCATGAGGTTGAGGGGGCGTTCTCCAATTTAATGTTCTCTGGGGGAATGGAATTTCAATCCCGAGTTCATCAAAACGGTTTTTGAGCCGCCGCCGGTATTCCCGAGCCACTTCCCACTGTTTACTGGCTAGGGTTTTAAAACGGCAGCGAATAGTGATGGCTGATTCTCCAAAGTTTTCTAGGCCAAACATTTCAAATTCCTTGATTAGCCGCCCATATTTTGTAATCTGGCGCATTTCCTCCGCCACCGCTTTCATCACTTCCATGACCTGGTCAACATTTTCTTTATAGGCGACGCCAATGTCGAGAACCATCCGTCCATAACCTTTGGTAAAATTAACCACGGTTTTAATTTCCCCGTTGGGAATATAGATGGCTCGTCCCTCCAGATCCCGTAATTGGGTATGGCGTAAGTTCACCCTCTCGACGATTCCCACAAACTCACCGATCTGAACGATGTCATTCACGTTGTATTGCCCTTCTATCAGAATAAAAATGCCGTTAATGATATCTCGGATCAGGTATTGTCCCCCAAAGCCAAGAGCAAGACCTACAATGCCGACGCTGGCCAAAACTGGCGCCATATTAATCCCGAATTCATCCAGGATAAGATAACCGGCGGTAAGAATAATGAGAATGGTGCCTAGCCAATTGAGCAACAATACCAAGGTTCTCAATCTGGAGCTGCCTTCTTGGACTTCCTCTTTTTTAGCCGCAGCGCTTTCAAACCGATTGACGGCGAGTCTTTTTAGAAACCAAACAATCAGGGCCACTAAAATAATCCAGGCTGCAGTCGTTGCTTTCTCAAGAAAAGTCCGGCTTGCGGCTCTTTGCTTCCTTAATTCAGCAAATTCCTGGCGGAGTTTTTCAATTTCAGTTTCAGTAACCGTCGCCTTTTCTTGGGCGGCTTGCTCTTTAGCCTCCAGGGCGGCCAGCCTTTTTTTCTCAGTGGCGGCGGCTTGTTCAAGTTTTTCTGCGGCTTGCGCGAGTTTTTCAACGTCTTCTTGGTCCGCGAAATCTCCCGTCGCCTGAGCCTTGGCTTTTGCTGCCTCTAATTGTTGCTTGGCGGCCATGGCCGCTTGTGCTTTTTTTTCCACCTCCTTTTGTAGCGCTGCTTTCCCGGTGGCCGCTTGTGTGGCTTCCCGTTTAGCTTTCTCAGCGGCTTTTTTGGCCTGTTCTATTTTTCCGTTGGTTTCTTCCGCTTTCTTTTCTAGTGTCTCCACTTCAGCTTTTCTTCCCTGTGCTTCTACTGCCTGTTTTTCCTGCCCTATTGCGGCAGGAGGTTTGACTTTAAAGCTGAAGGGGGCGGAGTTTTGGCCATCTGGGTGGGTCACTTGCCCTTTCCAAGTAGAGGGTCCCGTGGAGACGTTGGCGTAAATCGCCAACTCCTCATCGTTAAGCCATTTCGTTCGTTCAGGAGGGATGGGGAAAATTCGCTCCCCAAGCTGCAGCGTAACCCTTGAGCCCGAGCTGAAGCCTGAGCCGATGATCCTGATCCATTGCCGTTGCTGAGCGCCGATAACGGGATTGGGTTTAACTGCCGTGACCGTCGGAGAAGTCCCCGCTTTTGTTACCGCCTTCGGGGAGGTTAGGGACTCTTCAGCCTGACTATTTGCCATCGTCAAAAAAATGGCAATGAGTAACAAGATCCGCCAATACCCCATTGGAAAACTTCTCCTGTACTTAAAATTTTTGCTTATTTTGAGGAGAAAATTTCGTCTCTTTCAGTGAAGGTAACGAAACATTTGTCGCCGATAGCGGAGAACAAGCTCATGATCGGGACCGAGAATGTTAAACACGGCCAGTAAGGCTTTACGGGCTGCCTCATCCCCATATTTTGGGTTTTGTTTAAGCAGTACCATGAACTGTTCCAAAGCATCCTGGTAATCGCCAGCAAGCGCTTGCTGGGCACCGAGTAGATAACAGGCTTCGGAATCCTCCGGATTGGCTTTGAGGCGCTGCTTTAAGCTATGGATGTCGGGTGCCTTCTCGGTAAGAGTGGCAAACTCAATTTGCGCCAACAGGCCGCTAGCAGGTTCTTCTCCTCGCACTTCTAAAGGCAGTGCCTTCAGCATCTGTTCGGCCTTGGTCCTTTCTCCTTGCTTGAGAAGAGCGCCTGCTAGCGCCACAGAGACCGGGTAATGTTCTGGATCTATCTCCGCGGCTTTATGCAATAAATGAAGGCCTTGTTCCTCTTGTCCGGCCGCCAAGGCTGTTTGGGCTTGTTCTAATAGCCGATCAGATTCCCGGAGCAGGTGCCGATCAATAGCGGCGCAGATCACCGATTCCGGCTGGACGCCCACCAACTCCTCAACCACTTCGCCGTGGCGGAACAATTTCAGGGTGGGTAGGCCACGTACTCCATACTGGAGGGTTAAGCCTTGTTCTTTGTCAGCATCTATCTTGGCTAACCAAAATTGGCCTTGGTAGTTTTCAGCCAACTGCTGCAAAAGAGGCATGAGCATTTGGCAGGGTTGGCACCAAGCGGCCCAGAAGTCCACGAGGACGGGGGCTTGGTGGGATTTCGCCAAAACCTGCTCGGCAAAATTAGACTCAGTGACATCGATAATATAGTGGTTGTCGCTCATAAACGCATCAATAAGCTCGAATATTCACCGTATTTAAGAAGATTAATAAGAAGATTAAAAAGAATGGGGTGCAGGTAAATGCTGGCTTAGAAATCGCTGCTGATAGGCAGCGGCCGTCGCTCGGATATCCTGGCTTTTAAAGAGTCCGCCGATAATGGCTACCGCATTAGCCCCCGCCTCAATCACCTGAGACGCATTTTCTGTGGTGATGCCACCGATGGCGACAATAGGGAGTTTTAACCTTTTTCGAGCTTCCCTTAATAGCTCTAGAGACGCTTGGATGGCCTCTGGCTTGGTTTCGGAGGGAAAAAAACGGCCAAAGGCCACATAATCGGCGCCGGCTTGCTCGGCGGCGATGGCCCGCGCCAGTTCGTTATAACAGGAGACACCAATAATGGCGTCTGCGCCTAAGATCTGTCGGGCTGAGCTGAGAGCAAGGTCATCCCGCCCTAGATGAACCCCGTCAGCACCAATCTCGGCCGCGAGTAGAGTATCGTCATTAATAATCAGGGGGACGTGATGCTGACGGCAGATTTGCTGTAAAGACTTGGCCTCTTGGTAGCGTCGTTTCACCTCTTGGCCTTTATCTCGGTACTGGATCAAGGAGGCCCCTCCCAGTAATGCGAGGGCGACGGCGTTGCCCAAGTCCTGATGGGGCAGAAGATGAGTGTCAGCAATGGCGTAAAGACCGCGGATTAGCTCATTCATGGGTGTTCATAGGCTGAAGTGATTAGCTTTAAAGTGTATCAATATCTCGGGCAGGATGCGATTTTCCAATAGTGGAAAAACATGCGAGAATTCGTCCATCATAGCAATTGGTTTTTCATGATTTTCATAATAATAATTGAGTGAGTGGCCTATGAAGCGCTATATGTGCATTATTTGTGGTTTTATCTATGATGAAGCAGAGGGCTGGCCTGAAGATGGTATTCCCCCTGGCACCAAGTGGGAAGATGTTCCTGAAACTTGGGTTTGCCCAGATTGTGGTGCGGGTAAGGATGATTTTGAAATGGTTGAAATCTAAAATTATTGAGCACCCCAAGGGCAGGACGTTAATATTCTTGGGGCTGTGTGGATTCCAGGGGGAGCGCCTTGTTATAGGGGGTTAGCAGATAATGCCTATTTATGAGTTCTATTGTATGGATTGTCATACGATATTTAACTTTTTCTCCCGTCGTGTCAACACGGAAACGCGTCCGAATTGTCCCCGCTGTGGCCGACCTGAATTAGAGCGGAAATTATCGTTATTTGCTATCTCTAAAGGCCGCAAGGAGGAGGATAGCGGTGAGGGGTTTCCGGATCTGGATGAGGCGCGAATGGAGCAGGCCTTTGCATCCCTTGCAGGGGAGATGGAAGGAGTCGACGAAAACAATCCGAAGGCGATGGCGCAGATGATGCGCAAGCTTTATGATGCCACTGGTCTTAAACTAGGTCCAGGAGTAGAAGAGGCTATTCGTCGGTTGGAAAAAGGAGAAGATCCAGAACAAGTCGAGGCGGAGATGGGAGACATTCTAGAGGAGGAGGTTCCCTTTACTTCCCCGGGTAAAGGCAGTCTTAAAAATGGACATCGGCATTTTCTTCCACCTAAGGTGGATGAAGCTTTATACGAGCTTTGAGGGACTCCTTGAGGGCTGAAATCACCTAGCAGTCTTTATTGGGAAACATTTATATTTGCATTGGAGCCTCATGGAGGTTAGGCGCTCCCCTAGCAAAGTCGCGAAGTGAAACGGCGCGCCGAGCGCGAGGGCCACATGAGTTGCGTTTTGCCATAAATTGGCGCTATGATTTTCTTGCTCTCGGAGCCTAGGGTGGGGAGCACCCGAAGTGAAAGCGCGAGGAGCGGTAAAGACCCCAAGACCAAGGTCACCCCTTCGTCGAGGACCGCGAGGAACCGCGAATTCTCCAGATTGATGAAGTTTTGTTGGAACACAATTGAAATCAGTCATGGCGGAACTCCAAAATATTAGCTGTGAGTGGGTTGACGAAAGGGGTTATTTTTGGTCATTTGCCTGAATCATTCAGTGAAATGACCCATTTCTTCTCGGGTTTTGCTTGTGGAAAGATCTCTTAGATTTTGATTTTCTTGGTGTGCATATTTTGGTATAAATTTTGCTTATAAACATTAAGTTTAGTAAAGCAATTCTCTTGAGGCGGATAATATTTTAGTTTTTTATCGTAATCCAAGTTGTGATGGTAACCATTGGTTTTGTTTTTAGAATGGCTGCGGAATTTGGATGGAACGGGTGCTTCCTACTTGGTAATAGGTTAAGATATTTTTGGTTACTGCTTTTTCTTTAATCCTAAATTTATTTCTTAGGCAGGATTATCTGACCTGACCTTCTCTTCTGGTCTCTAAAACATCCTAAGTGTTTTCCCTTGTGTTTTGGTGTTGAGCCAGAAGCCCGAGTGGGTCTGCAACTGTCGAACCATAATTTAGGGTCTCCCAAACAAAGCTTCATTTCGTGTGCCTTAATTAGGAGGCGGCGAAGAAGTATGCTATTGGAGGGGTAAAGACAATATTATGCCACAGAGGATAGTTAGAATAGGGTTCTGTGTGCTTTTGGCCTTTAGGGCGATATATGGGATGGAGGGGATGGCCGCTTCATTGGAAGGGGTTGTTGGTGCTCAGGCCAAGACGGAGCAGGCTGCGGCGAAATCCCAGGAGAAGATTGATGCCCTGTCAGAAGAAACGGCGGAATTGTTAGCCGAATATCGCCAGGTTACCGCTCAGCTTGATAGTCTTCGTACTTATAATCGCCAATTAGGGAAACTCATTCGTTCCCAAAAGGAAGAATTTACTTCCCTCCAGCAGCAGCTTTCGGAAATTGAGGTGACCCAGCGGGAAATCGTGCCCTTGATGTTGCGCATGGTTTCGTCATTGGAACAGTTTGTGGCCTTGGATATTCCTTTTCTTCCCCATGAGCGCCAGACTCGCATTCAGCAACTTAAGGCCCTAATGGACCGGGCTGATGTGGGTTTATCGGAAAAATACCGGCGCGTGCTCGAGGCTTTTCAGGTAGAAGTGGAATATGGGCGTACTATTGAAGCCTATCGAGGCACCTTAGAAATGGATGGTAAATCTCGTACCGTGGATTTTCTTCGCATAGGGCGGACAGCCTTGTTTTTTCACACCCTAGATGGCAAGACCTGTGGTCGCTGGGATGCCCATGAGCAGCGTTGGTCAGTCCTCCCCGATGGATATCGTTCCGCAGTTACCCAGGGTCTGCGAATTGCCCGTAAGCAGGCTCCCCCTGATCTATTATTGCTGCCTATACGAGCGCCGGAGACTGTGCGATGAGGGCCATCAGGCTTGGCACGCTGTCCGGGGATAGGAATTTATTCCTAAAAGCTAAGGGAATGGCTGCCCTTATTGGAATTATAATGTTAGGCGCGCCTATGGGCTCTTGGGGTGCGAAGACCCCGGAAACGCTGGATCAGCTTCTGGAGCAGGTTCGGCAAGATAGCATTCAAGAACGTCAGCTGAATGCAGAGCGAGAAGCTCGCTTTCTCTCTGCCCGCGACCAGCAAAGAAATCTACTGGAGCGGGCCAAGGCTGAGTTGGCGGCGGCGCAGAAACGGGAAGAAAAGCTTAGGCGGATTTTTGAGCAGAATGAGGAGACTCTTGCTGAAAATGAAGCTGCCCTCAAGGAACGCTCGGCTTCTCTAGGAGAGCTTTTCGGCGTGGCCCGACAGACCGCCCATGATCTGCTACATATTATTAACCACTCTCTAGTTTCAGCTCAGTTTCCTGGGCGCGCTGAAGTTCTTGAAACGATTGCAGAACGTAAGCAGTTGCCGACCATCGATGAGCTGCAGCAATTATGGTTGAGTTTACAGGAGCAGATGACGGAATCGGGGAAAGTGGTCACCTTCTCGGCCCCGGTGATCATTGCAGGAGGGGAAGTCGAAGAGCGACAAGTTTCCCGAATTGGGACTTTTACGGCAGTCTCCGAGGGCACCTACCTGCGGTATCTCTCTGAGCCGATTAACGGGCTCGTGGAGCTTAGCCGCCAGCCCCCCTCCCGCTTTCTCGAGGCAGCCGCTGAATTCGAAAAGGCGGAAAGAGGTGAGGTGGCGCCTATGGCGGTAGATCCCAGCCGTGGTGCTATCTTGGCCTTGTTCGTTCAAAAACCTAATTTGCAAGAGCATATCCAACAGGGGGGATGGATTGGTTATTTGATCCTGGGTCTGGGAGCGATCGCCTTGCTGATTGCGTTGCAGCGCTTTATCTATTTGCAAATCATCGGCCGCCGCATCCATCGCCAGCGACAACAGGAGATGCCACAGAATAATAACCCCCTGGGTCGCATCCTGGGGGTTTACAAGGATAATGGCCAGGATGTGGAAACGCTTCATCTCAAGCTTGATGAGGCCATCCTCAAAGAGATACCCCGTTTGGAGCGAGGATTGCCCACCTTAGCCATTTTAGCCGCGATTCCACCCTTACTGGGGCTGTTGGGCACTGTTACTGGCATGATTGAAACCTTCCAGTCTATCACCCTCTTTGGTACGGGTGATCCTAAGCTCATGTCGGGAGGGATTTCTGAGGCCCTGGTGACTACCGAGTTGGGCTTGGCGGTGGCTATCCCCATCTTGTTGATCCACAGCGGACTTTCTAGCAAGAGTAATCGACTGGTGCAAGTGCTGGATGAGGAAAGTGCCGCCATTGTGGCGCAACGAGCAGAGAAGCAGAATGGGCGCACTGGCGGACAACCTCTTTCAGATTGAGCTCCTGCTGGAAAGAGGCGGGGGCGTTCTCTGGGTCATTCTGGTGGCTTCAGTCCTGATGTGGGTGCTGATTATTGAGCGTTATTATTTTATGTTAGTGCTTTATCCCGCCCAGTTGCAACAGTTGATCGACTATTGGCAACAGCGCCAGGAACGTCATTCCTGGCACGCGCAATGCATTCGGGAGGGAATGATTGCCGAACTTTCCCAGAACCTACGCAAATTTCTGTTGCCCATTAAAACTCTAACGGCCGTACTGCCCATGTTAGGGCTGCTCGGTACTGTGATTGGCATGATCCAAGTGTTTGATGTAATGACAGTGTTTGGTACCGGCAACGTTCGCGGGTTTGCTGGGGGGATTTCTGTGGCTTTGATTACCACCATGGCTGGGTTAGTGACAGCCCTTTCGGGTCTCTACTTTAGCGCTAACTTGGAACATCGAGCGCAGCGGGCTATCCAACACGCAAGAGATCTGCTGCGCCAGGAGTGAAATCTATGAGGCAACAACACAGCCAGCGGCAGAGTGGCTCGGCGGTCAACATTAACCTGACACCGCTGATTGACATGGTCTTTATTCTATTGATTTTTTTTATCGTGACCACCTCTTTTGTCAAAGAAACGGGGGTAGAAGTCAATCGACCCTCAGCACAGACTGCGGTCCGCGAGGAGCGGGGCAATATTTTAATTGCCGTGCGTGCCAATAACGAGATCTGGATGGATGAGCGCCAAATCGATATCCGTACAGTACGGGCCAATGTGGAGCGTATGCACGCCGAAAATCCAGAGGGAGCTGTAGTCATCGTGGCCGATAAGGACTCCAAAACCGGGCTGGTAATTAACGTGATGGACCAGGTCAGGTTGGCTGGAGTGACGGATGTCTCCATTGCAGCCACTAAAGCGCAGTGAGATTTCTGGTCGCTATTGCCATTGCGGGATTAGTCAACGTGGGGTTATTCCTGCTGATGTCTTATATGACTGCTGGACAGGATGGGGCGCAGTCAGAGGACGAAGGCATGACCGTGGTGGAATTTGTGCGGCTGAAGCGAGAGGCGGAATCGCCGGAACTCAAGCAGCGGAAATTACCGAAAAAACCTCCACCGCCAGAGAAATTGCCACCGCCATCCACCTCGATGCCAAAATCGCCGCTTCCACAGCCCAATGCGCCCACACTGCCGGCAGAAATCCCTGACATCGATCTGCCCCTAAGCCTTAAGGGAACGGGACCCTATCTGGGGGACTATAGGGCTGCACCTGCTGCCCCAACATCCGGAGAGACGATCCTCTCAGCGCGGGAAGGTGAAGTCATTCCCTTGGTGCGTACCCTTCCACGCTATCCACGGAATGCGGCCCGTCGTAGGCTTGAGGGTTCGGTTACCGTCGAGTTTATTATCAGGAAAGATGGCTCCGTGCGTGCTCCTAAAGTAGTGGCATCCCACCCGCCAGGAGTGTTTGACCGGGCCGCGCTAGAGGCCATTAAGAAGTGGAAATTCAAGCCCAAACTGATGGAGGGAGAGCCGGTCGAGCAGCGCGCAACCCAAGAGATCGAGTTTAATCTACCCGGATGAAGAGGCAAGCGTTGATCCGATGCTTTTGTTTGCACCCCTGGCTAGAAAAGGGTGCGGTCGCCTTCGCCTTGGCAATAGGAGACCGAGGTCGGTTTCAGGGTTTGCTTTTGGGCAGTGCCATGGGGATGGCCTCGCTGTTATGTTTGACTGCCCAAGCGGCTGACCCCTACTTGCTTTCTCCCCGTACTTATGAGGCACTGACGGCGGTCCATAAACTCATGGACCAGCAGAAGTACCAGCAGGCGGTGGAAAAGCTGACGGGACTCCAAAAGCAGGTCAAGGGTTCAGGTCAACAGAATGCTTATGAAGAGGCAGTGGTCCTGCAAACCCTTGGGTATGTTTACTCCTCGGTAGAGGATTATTCTAGGGCGATCCAAGCCTTCAAGGCCAGTCTGGCCCTGGATGCGTTACCCGCAGAGGTTGGTCGTGATTTGCGCTACAGTCTAGCCCAGCTTTATATCGCCACGGAGCAATATGGAGAGGGGATTAGGTTTCTAGAGGTCTGGTTGAAGGAAGCAAAAGCGCCTCCCCCAGAAGCCCACGTGTTGGCGGCTAGTGCCTATTATCATTTAGAGCAGTACGCTAAAGTGATTCCTCCTATCATGGCGGCTATCAAGCTTGCTGAGGAACCCCAAGAGTCTTGGTATCAACTGCACCTGGCAGCGCGCTTGGAATTAAAGCAATATTCGCAGGCCGCCCAGGTGTTAGAGACACTGATCGAATTGCAGCCTAAAAATGAGCGTTACTGGAAACAGCTAGCCGCTGTATATTCGGAAATCAACAAAGATAAGCGAGCGCTGGCAGTACAAGCCTTGGCGGAAAAAATGGGGCACCTTGAGGGTCAGGCATTGCTCTACCTTTCTGATTTTTACCGTTCCCTTAATATTCCTTATAAGGGAGCGCAGATTTTGCAACAGGCCCTAGAAACAGGGGCCATCAAGCGCACCACCCAGAATTGGGAGCGTTTGGCCAATAGTTGGATCGCCGCTCGGGAATGGGAGAAAGGAATTGAGGCTCTAAGTAAGGCGGGGCAAGGGAGCCAAAAGGGTAAGGCGGATTTGCGCCGAGCCCAGCTCTTCATGGAACTTCAGCGGTGGGATGAGGCTAGCGTTGCCCTACAGCAGGCCCTACGCAAAGGGGGGTTGGATAGTGTAGGGCAAGCTCAATTTCTATTGGGACAAGTGCATTACGAGCAGGGACAATTAGCTGAGGCCATTGAGGCCTTAGAGGTGGCCCGGCGGTCACCGGAATATGCCAAACGGGCTAACCACTGGATCAAACATTTACAAGCTCTCCGAAAGCAAAAACTATCCGGGGGAGGGGCATCCTAAGAAGGATCCACGCCTACTAGGAGATGCCTTTTTTGTTTCCCCGGGTAAGATTTTTTCCAAAAAGGCCTTGCTTTTTCTCAAAATTTTGCTAAATATTTTCTTGAGGGAATTTAATTGTTGTATTACAGGAAGTCATAAACCTCAGTCTAATCACAAAAGGGAGAAAGCTTTATGAAATCGTTAAGACGCTGTTTGTTGGCTCTATGCGCTTTAACCCTTGCAATAGGAGTGGTCGGGTGTACTGGAGAAGGACCGGCGGATATGTCACCGGAAAGTTCGTCGCCCTTTAGCCAACTCAATCGCTAAAGTCTATACGCTTATGCTTTATAAGGGGTTCCACCCGTGCTGAGGGAAGGCTGAGGGAAGGTAGAATATAACTACAGGGAAAGATAAATTTTATTTAGTTAATTAAGCATATAAGCATAAGGGAGAAGGTTGTGAAGTCAGTAAAGTTTGGTCTGTTACTGCTGTGTGCCGTTGCTTTTACGATAGGACTGGCAGGGTGTGAAAAGTCTGATATGGCGCCTGATGAGCCCACTCAATCGTCCTTCATTGAGCAATTTAATCGCTAAAGCGTGTACACCTTAAAAGGGAAGAAACTTCTTAGCTGCACTAGAGGCAATGCAAAAGGGTTTTGCGTGGGCCAGTTTTTATGCTTTTATCTTCGAGGATAAGCGATTGGCCTTTACTCTAAGCAGCTTCAGATAAAAAGGTGTAGCGGATAATAAGTTAAGGCCAGGAGAGCTTGAAATTCAGTTCAAGCTCTCCTTTATTTTTTAAAAAAGCAAAGACTTAAACCTTAACCTTTAAAACTTTGCTAGTAAGACGAGAAGGGAGCGAACCGCAGCTCGCCCTGGCGAACTCCAATGGTTGCTAGATCTCATCCAGAATTTTTGTAATCTCACCGCGAATACGACCCCTTGCTAAGCGGGCCTCGATCCTTGCCCCAGGCTCGACCTGACTGGCTTTACGTAGCAGGACTCCCTGGGGCCCAGTGACGATGGCGTATCCTCTCTCTAATGTTGCCTGGGGGCTTACCGCTTGAAGAGCCCGTTGCGCCATCTCAAGCCGCGTTCGTTGCTGTTCTAAGCGTTGCTGTGGAGAGGCATGAAGACGCCGGTCTAGATCCACCAGGCGCGCGCGGTAAACTTCTAAACACTGCGCTGGGCTTAATCTTCGCAGGTGGGTCAGCAGCCCTTCTAGTTGGTGGAACCGTTCTCTTTCCAGGGTAGTATAGGCGCGATGAAGGCGCTGTTCTAATTCATCCACCCGTTGCGCCCCCTCTTGCAGCCGGGCATGGGGGTGGCGGAAGCGCTTGGTCAAACCTTCAAGCGAGTGCCGTAAGTGTCGTAAATGTTGCTGGAATAGAAAGCCAAGCCGTTGTTGGAGATTCAGAAAGTGCTGGCGCCATTCCCGGCTATCGGGAACCGCTATTTCCGCTGCTGCCGAGGGAGTAGGCGCCCGTTGATCGGCGACAAAATCGGCAATGGTGAAGTCTATTTCATGGCCGACACCACAGATTATGGGAAGGCTGCAATTGTAGATAGCGCGAGCTAATGTTTCTTCATTAAAAGCCCAAAGATCTTCCAGGGAACCGCCGCCTCGAGCCAGGATCAGGAGATCGCAATCGCAGCGCTGTTCAGCCTTAGTAATAGCCGCAATGATTTTCTGAGATGCTCCTTCCCCTTGGACAGGAACGGGATAAATGAGGATGGGGATTGCTGGGAAACGCCGTTTGAGAACGCTTAGGATATCCCGGATAGCGGCGCCTGAAGGGGAGGTGATGACTCCTACTTGTCTGGGTAGAGTGGGGAGGGAGCGCTTATGTTCAGGGGCAAACAGTCCTTCGGCAGAGAGCCTCTGCTTGAGTTCTTCAAAGGCTCGCCGCAGGGCCCCATCCCCTGCTTCTTCCAAGTATTCGACTACCAGTTGGAATTCGCCACGGGTTTCATAGAGGCCCACCTGAACCCGTGCCAGCACTTGCATCCCATTTTCAAGGGAAAATCCCAGCAGACGGTTGCGGTTGCGAAACATGGCGCAGCGTACCTGGGCTGTTTTGTCCTTAAGCGTAAAATAAAAATGCCCAGAGGAGGGTTGCGATAAGTTAGATATCTCCCCTTCAACCCAAAGTAGGGGAAAACGACTTTCCAGAACGTATCGGACTTCACGCGCTAAGCGTGATATGGTGTAGATATCCCGTGTAGATTTTGGGGTGGAAAACACATTAGCCATTTTTTAATAATAATACACTGGGCATTTGGTGGTGAAAATCCGTATAATTAGAAAATTTTTATCTTTTTAGACTACTCAACAAATTTTGCTCTATGCGCATGATCCAGGAAGCTCTTACTTTTGATGACGTTTTACTTCTTCCCGCCCATTCCTGCGTCTTGCCGCGAGAAGCAAACTTGGCAACCCAATTGACCCGCGGTATCAAGCTTAATATTCCACTGGTCTCTGCGGCAATGGATACGGTAACTGAGGCTCAGTTGGCTATTGGCCTTGCTCAGGAAGGGGGCATTGGTTTTGTCCACAAAAATATGAGCGTAGAGCGCCAAGTGGCCGAGGTGCGAAAAGTTAAAAAATTTGAGAGTGGCGTTATCAAAGAGCCTATCACGGTCACTCCAGATACCAGTATTGGTGAAGTTTTAGCGCTGACCCGTGCCCACCGCATTTCCGGTGTTCCTGTGGTCGAGGGGGAACAGTTAGTGGGCATTGTGACCAGCCGGGATCTGCGCTTTGAAACCCATTTCGATAGCCCGGTTTCCAATATTATGACCCCTAAGCCCCGTTTGGTCACTGTGCCGGAAGGGGCAGGCCGTGACGAGGTGGTTGGGCTTTTACACCAGTATCGTATTGAAAAGGTCTTGGTAGTGGATGATCAATTCAGGCTGCGGGGGCTGATTACGGTCAAGGATATCCAAAAGGCCACGGAATATCCCTTGGCGTGCAAAGATGAGTATGGACGGCTTCGCGTAGGCGCGGCAGTCGGGATTGGCCCTGCGAGCCAGGAAAGGAGTATTGCCCTGGTCGAGGCGGGGGTAGATGTGCTGGTGGTGGATACTGCCCATGGTCATGCCCAAGGGGTTCTGGATCAAGTGAGCTGGGTTAAGCGGGAGTATCCTGATCTCCAGGTGATTGGCGGTAATATCGCTACCGGGGAAGCCGCCCAGGCTCTGGTGAAAGCAGGTGCTGATGGAGTCAAAGTAGGGATCGGCCCGGGTTCTATTTGTACGACCCGGGTAGTTGCCGGCGTGGGGGTACCGCAGATTACAGCGATCACCAATGTCGCTGAAGCCTTGAAGGGCACCCATGTGCCGCTCATCGCCGATGGTGGCATTCGCTACTCGGGTGACTTTGCTAAAGCGATTGCTGCGGGAGCCTATTCGGTTATGGTGGGGGGCATGTTTGCCGGTACCGAGGAAGCGCCAGGAGAGGTGGAACTGTACCAAGGGCGGGCTTATAAGTCCTATCGGGGTATGGGTTCCCTCGGGGCGATGCAACAAGGTTCGAGTGATCGTTATTTCCAGGAAAACTCGGGTGAAGTCGATAAGCTCGTTCCAGAGGGTATAGAGGGTCGGGTTCCTTATAAGGGCAGTCTCAGCGCAGTTGTTCGCCAATTAGTGGGTGGCTTACAGTCGAGTATGGGATACACAGGGTGCGCCACTATCGAAGAAATGCGCACTCGGCCCACATTCATCCGGGTTACCGCGGCAGGGGTGAGGGAAAGCCATGTCCATGATGTGGCCATTACCAAGGAAGCGCCGAACTATCGCATGGATTGAAATGAGTGATCTTTACAGCCACCGTATCCTGATCCTTGATTTTGGTTCCCAATATACCCAGCTGATTGCCCGCCGCGTCCGGGAGGTGGGGGTCTATTGCGAGATCCATCCTTACGACCTAGATGAGAAGGCTCTGCAGTCCTTTGCTCCTCGGGGGATTATCCTTTCCGGAGGACCGTCATCTACCGTGGGGGAAACCGCTCCCCGGGTCTCTCCGTTGGTGTTTAAGCTGGGAGTGCCATTACTGGGAATTTGCTATGGCATGCAGGCGATGGCGGCTCAATTGGGGGGCAAGGTGGAGGTTTCCAGCCACCGGGAGTATGGTTATGCTCAGGTCGGTGTCCATGGCCATTCCCAGTTACTTCAGAACATAGAGGACCATACTACCGCTGAGGGTGAGGCCCTGTTGGATGTCTGGATGAGCCATGGCGATCGGGTGATTAGCCTGCCCGAGGGGTTTGAGCGGATTGCTTCGACGGATTATGCTCCTCTGGCAGCGATGGCGGATGAGGCACGGCGCTTCTATGGTCTCCAGTTTCACCCGGAGGTGACCCATACCCGCCAGGGGGCTCGCATTCTGGAACGCTTTGTTCATGGGATTTGCGGCTGTGAAGCCTTATGGAAACCCGGCCATATTATCGCTGAGAGCATTGAAAAAATAAGGGCTAAAGTAGGTACTGATACGGTGCTGCTAGGGCTCTCCGGTGGAGTTGATTCTTCTGTTGCTGCGGCTTTGTTGCACAAGGCTATTGGTAACCAACTCATTTGCGTATTCGTGGACAATGGCCTGCTGCGACGGGGAGAGGCGGATCAGGTCATGGCCACTTTTGCCCGTCATCTGGGGATCAAGGTCATCCGCATCGATGCCGAATCCCGGTTTTTGGAAGCCTTGGCCGGGGTGGTTGATCCAGAGGCCAAACGGAAAATCATTGGGCGAGTATTTATCGAGGTCTTTGAGGAGGCGGCGGCCAAGTTGCCTAATGTCCAGTGGCTCGCTCAGGGCACGATCTATCCTGATGTGATTGAATCGGCAGGGGGTAAAACGGGAAAGGCGCAGGTCATCAAGTCCCACCACAATGTGGGGGGGTTGCCCGAGGAACTCAATTTGAAGCTCCTTGAACCCCTACGGGAGTTATTCAAGGATGAGGTGCGTCATCTGGGCACTGAACTAGGCTTGCCTTTTGATCTTGTTTATCGACACCCTTTTCCAGGGCCAGGGCTTGGGGTGCGGATTTTAGGGGAAGTTAAAAAGGAATATGCGGATCTGCTCCGCCTGGCGGATGCTATTTTCATTGAAGAATTACACGCCCATGATTGGTACGATAAGGTGAGTCAGGCCTTTGCCGTATTCTTGCCGGTAAAATCCGTTGGCGTAATGGGGGATGGGCGGTGCTATGATTTTGTGGTTGCGTTGCGGGCGGTGGAGAGCGTGGACTTTATGACTGCCCGCTGGGCCCATTTGCCCTATGATTTTCTGGATCATGTTTCCCGCCGCATTATTAATGAAGTCTCGGGTATTTCCCGGGTCACCTATGATATTTCCGGAAAGCCGCCCGCCACTATCGAGTGGGAGTAATCAAGACTTATCGCGGAAATACTCTTTCCCATGAACGGGGACATAGAATGGATGCACTATGCCTTGGCCTTGGCGCGGCATGCTGAAGAAAGGGGAGAGGTCCCGGTAGGGGCAGTGTTGGTGCAGGAAGGGGAAATGGTTGCCGAGGGTTGGAATTGCCCTATTATCGCCAAGGATCCTACCGCCCATGCTGAGATCCAGGCCATTCGCGCGGCTAGCCAGCAGCTTGGCAATTACCGTTTAGTGGGGACGACCCTTTATGTCACTTTGGAGCCCTGCGCCATGTGTGCTGGTGCCATCATCCAAGCTAGAATTCAGCGGGTGGTTTTCGGGGCCTTTGATCCTAAAGGGGGGGCAGCAGGGAGCGTGTTGAGCATTCTTCCCGGAGACCTTCTCAACCATCAGGTCCAATGCCAAGGAGGTGTTCTAGCAGAACCCTGTGGGGAAATCCTGTCTGCCTTTTTCCGTGCCCGGCGGTGATTTCATACTCATCCCAGAAATTAACATTCTCTTTATAGGCCTCTCCGTGCTTTTGATGGCCAATGTAGCGTGCGTTGATCTCATAGGGATTGAGGGAGTACAGCTATAAGCCTCTTTCTTTAGGGAGAAGTGGCTGACAGGTCTTCATAGACCACTGCCAAGGGCAATGCCCTGTTCAAAGATTCCAATAGTATAGTTTCACCCGCCTCATAGGCTTCTAGCCACCATTCATCTTCATCGCGGCGCCGATAGAGTTCCACCTTTGGTTGCTCTTGGGAAACTAATAGGTATTCCTTAAGACTGGGTAATTGCTGGTAGGCCAGCGGTTTCTCCCGCCGGTCGATGGCCTCTGTCGCTGGGGATAGGACTTCGGCAATGAGGCAGGGCTGCGTTAAATAATAAGGTTCCTTATCGTCAGGGGCGCAACTGACCACCACATCGGGATAATAGAACGAGTCCGCGCTCCCAATACGGACCTTCATCTCTGAGATGAAAGCCCTGCAGGGACCTCCTCGTAGGTGGCTGCGAAGGGCAAAATGGATGTTCCCGGCGATAAGATTGTGCCTTTGGCTTGCTCCTACCATGGCAAAGACTCGTCCAGCAATATACTCGTGGCGGACGTGACTACCTAATTCACTTGCTAAATATTCTTCAGGACTTAAGAAGCGTATCCTAGCCTGGGATGTCATCACATCGTACCTGTGTAGGTGGTAAGCCAACTTAATAAAATTTAGCATGCCCTTGCTTCTTCTCCAATGATGGACATAAATTTCTGTTGCAGAAATAATACAGAAAAGGCATTAAGGTAGCCTCCCATAAAAAAAGCTATCGTTCCCATGGAAAGTTACAAGGTATTGAAAATTCAAAAAATAAAATTAAATGTAACGGGATGTTGATCAAACGTTCCCTATGGTATAAAACTTAAAGAAGATTCTTTGAGTATTGAAACAACATCTTGAGATAAAGAAAATTTAAAGATCAAGATGACCCTGTCGATAGGTAAGGGCAGTGACGAGGGGTAGGGTTCGATAACACTGTTGTAAAAAAGTATTGCAATCACTTTTAAAGTGGCTAGAATGCCACAAGCGCTTCAGACCGCAGGGTTTAGGGTCATGATGATAATCAGCTTCTACTGAAGAAGGGGGTATTTATGAAAAACTTTAAGAAAACCAAGCTCGCTGTGGCTGCTGCTGCCGCCATGGGGCTCTCGCTGCCTGCAGGGGCTGTCGTTGTGGTGGGCGGGGAGAATGGTTGGGAAGTCAGCTTTGACGGTAATATCAACCAGTTCTATGTCTATAGCGACACAGAAGAACTGCCTATGGGAGTGATTGGTGGCAACATTTCCGGCAATACCTTTATAGATGAGAACGGTCAGCTTGTCAGAACAGGCGTGGAATCTAGCCGTTTCCGCACCGGCCTCATGCCGGCCTTATTTAGCTTCAATGTGAAGGCGCCCACCTGGAATGGTTTAGATATGGGGGCCCGGGTTAGCTTTGCGGGTCAGACCAACAATGCCAATACCAAGAACAGTGATCTCGGTATTGAAAATGGTATCGGTCATCAGGGTATCGGCAAAGTAAGAAGTGATTCTACAGATGATTTAGGCTCCAATATTGAGTTCCGGGAAGCCTTCTTTACCGTAGATGGGGCCTTTGGTCAGGTCCTTCTAGGGCGGACTTTGTCCCTGTTCATGGGCAAAAATATCCTTACTGACCAGACCCTATTTGGTGTGGGTGCCACCGGCGACGTCCACGGAGGCGGGTTTACCCTGGGACGGATTGGTTATGGCTACCTCTATCCAAACTTTAACTCCCAGATTCGTTGGAGCAGCCCTGACATGATGGGCTTCAAGGTAGCTTTGGCGGGGGTGGATCCTTCCCAAATCTGCGGTGAAGGTAGCGTTATTAATCCAGTGACGGGCAATCTAATTCCTGTTGCTAGCGGCGTGAACTGCGCCACCGAGACCGATACTCCCCGCGCCGAAGGTGAAATCAGCTATGCTGGCACCTTCAATAATGGCAGCTACCAGGTTTGGGGCGCGGGAATGTGGCAGGATGCGGAGTTCCAAAATGGTACCGAGGTGGAGGCCTGGGGTTGGACCGCAGGCACGCAAATCCAGTTTATGGGCTTTGAGGTTACGGGTTCCTACTACGATGGTGAGGGCTTGGGGACCTCCTTCCTCCTGGATGCAGATTCTCTAGATGCGACCGGGGAGAAGCGTGACAACAGGGGCTGGCTGGTCCAGGGGGGCTACACCATCATGGACCGCACCAAAGTGGCAGCAAGCTATGGCCGCTCAGAAGCGGATGAGACCAATAATGATGAACTTTGCCGCCTTCGTCCTAATGATATAAATTGTGCAGGTGCTGGCGGGGCGCGAATTGATAAACAGGAATCCTATGTGGTGGGTATCTATCATGATGTTAATGCCAACCTGAAGTTGGTGGCCGAATACTCCCGTGTGGAAAATGAATGGCATGATGGTCAGGAGCAGGATGCCGACGTAGTGGGTGTTGGCGGTTATTTCTTCTGGTAAGCAAATTATTCCAACAATTTGAGGGGGGCGCTGCGGCGCCCCTTTTTTAATTCATGACAAGTTGGTGGATGTGTAGAGTATGGCGGTGCGCACCATGGAAAGGTGAATTGCTGGATTTGTTGCAGGCCATCCCTGGCCCGTACCCTGTGGGCGTGCTGCATACGGTCCGGTTCATTCCTGGCGAATCGGTCGCTACGCTCAACCCGCCTTGTCCAAAAAGGGATTTTCCAATAGCTTTTCAATTCAGCATGGGGTAAAAATTACATGCTCTCGCTCTGCTGGTTTCGTTTTAAACGCTTGAAGAGGGTATGGTGACATTTGGGGCAGGAGGGTAGGCGGCTTGGCTTATGAAAATGGAGGCGTTCGCCGCAACTTAAGCAGGCAAAGGTCCCGATACCCACGATCTCGCCCGTGTAGTAATCCTGAGCATGGCGGGCCTGCTCCGCCCAGAGGGCCAGTTCGAGCTGGGTTTTATCAGCGACTTGGGAAAAAGTATCTAGCAGTTGTTCTTCAATGAGTTCAAGATCCAGCATGAGCCAGTCGCCGAGGGCTTTGCCAGTGTCGCTCAAATATTTTGCCGCGTCTTCTAAATCACGGCGTAGATAATCGCCTAGCTGATCGGCTTCTTCCTGGCTCAATTCACCCAGTTCAACGGCTTTTTGTTTGGCGGCTTCAATGCCTTTAGGAACCTCAGGTTTAGTCTTGCTTTCTTCCTCGCCTAATATGGAACGCACACGGCTTATCATTTTATGATAGGCGCGAGTAAGTTTATCTTCTTTATCCTGTGTATTCATCTCAGTCTTCCTATTTCTCTAATTACATTGTAGTTTGGCTCAAGAGTCGAGGAGGAGTAAAGTGTTATAGTATTCCCTTTATAGGAGGGATAAGTATCTCGGCAAAAATTATAAAAAATTAAGGAGTGGGTCTTATGGGGCTTTCCGTCCGATGGACGTTCTTTTTAAGTTTTTTGCTCTGTGCCTTAATGTTGGCGATAGCAGGTTATTTTCAATTTGTTAAGAGTTTGGAGCCTTGTCCTCTTTGTATCTTATCCCGCGTAGTGGTACTTGCTATGGGGGGAGTGTTTTTAATGGCCGCAGTTCATAACCCTAAAGGTTGGGGGTTGAAGGTATACGCCTGGTTAGGGTTTGTCATTACTCTAATTGGGATAGGCCTGTCTGGGCGCCATGTTTGGTTACAGAATCTTCCCCCTGATCAGATCCCTGCCTGTGGTCCTGGCCTAAGTTTCATTTTAGATAATTTTCCCTTAACCGAGGCTTTGGAGTTGGTGCTTAGGGGTTCTGGTGAATGCGCTGAAGTCCAATGGAATTTTTTGGGGTTGACTATACCCGGATGGACTTTAGTGGCCTTTTTATTTTTAGGGGGAATCAGTCTATGGCAGATGCGGCGAGCCTAGCCATAGGAAAAGCGGCAAGCCAATTGAGGGGCGGCGGGGCCGCAATAATTGACGGCTGACCTTGGCTTCTGAAGTATAGGTTAGTTACTTAAGGCATTATGTAAGTTTATAGTAGATAGTAGAGGCGAGGGGGAAGCGGGGAGGGTGACATCAACGGGAACGATAAACGATACGACCTTTGCTAAGGTCATAAGGAGTGAGTTGGACAGTGACTCTATCCCCCCTAAGAATACGAATATAATGTTTGCGCATTCTGCCAGAAATATGGGCAGTAATGATATGGCCGTTTTCCAGTTCTACTCGGAACATGGTGTTGGGTAGAGTATCGACCACTGTTCCTTCCATTTCAATGCTCTCTTCTTTTGCCATGCAGTTTCCAATGACCTCCTGGAATGGGTGAGAATAGATGACTAAATTTTATCATGTTTCTTCAAAAATGCTCCACTTTTTGTCTTGATAGACCTCTAAGGGGCGAAAAGTAGATTTGTATTGCATTTTTTGGCAAGCCTTAATCCAATAGCCCAAGTAGACATAAGGTAAATTGAGCTCTTTTGCTTCATTGATCTCCCACAAGATGATATAAACACCCAAGCTGCGTCTTTTAAGGATAGGATCGAAGAAACTATAGACGGCCGAGATCCCATCAGTGAGGGCATCTATTACTGCGACAGCAAGCAGTTGATCTTTGGCATCACGAAATTCAATTAAGGAGGTTTCATCCCAGTCACTCGCGATAAAACTGAGATAATCTTCAGGCGTTGAGTTATCCATACCCCCCTTGACGTGGCGCACCTTAAGGTAGCGATAAAAAAGATCAAAATGCTCTGCACGAAATTCCACTGGGCGGTAAATAGCACTTAAATCCTGGTTGATTTTCCAAGCGCGTTGTTGGCTACGATTGGGTTGGAATTGAGCTACGGGAATCCGTACGGGTAAGCAAGCAGAACAATGGGAGCAGTGGGGCCGATACACGAGGCGACCGCTGCGGCGGAAGCCAAGGCGGGCCAGAGTACTATAATGGGCTATATCCATGGCGACCTCGGGATCAACGAAGAGGTTGGTTGCTGTTTGGCCGGGTAGGTAGCCGCAAGAATGGGGAGAGGAGAGGTAAAAATCCAGGCTCAAATAGGAGGTCATAGCTATCCATTAAGATCCGGGCCGAGGTGCCATGGCCCTTTAATCGAGGGGGTATTGCAGAACTGTTGTAGCCAGTGGAGAAATTCGTCCCGGGGGATGGTTTGAGCTCCAAGGCGTTGCAGGTGCTCAGATTGGATTTGACAATCAAGGAGAGGAAACCCCCACTGTTGCAGTTGACGGCAGAGATAGACCAGCGCCACTTTAGAGGCATCTGGACGCTGACTAAACATGGACTCGCCAAAAAAAATACGGCCTATGCTCACTCCATATAGTCCTCCGATTAACTTATCCTCTTCCCAAGCTTCTACTGAGTGAGCTATCCCTATTCGGTGGAGGCGGAAATAGGCACTTTCCATCTCGGCGGTGATCCAGGTCCCCTCCTCGTCCCGGCGAGGGCTGGCGCAAGCTTGAATGACCCCTGGAAAATCCTGATCTAGCGTGACCCGATAAGTTCCTCTGCGCAGCCGTTTGCGCAAACTTCGAGAAATATGCAGCTGTTCGGGAAATAGGACCAGGCGTGGGTCTGGCGACCACCAGAGTATGGGTTGTCCTTGATTGTACCAGGGAAAGATGCCCTTTCTGTAGGCAGTGATAAGCCGCTCAGGCGACAGATCGCCGCCCACAGCTAATAGCCCGTTGGGTTCGCTCAGTGCCAATCTAGGATCGGGAAAAACGCTGGCTGATACGTTAGAATCTATGTAATAAAGCTCGCCCATGGGAGGACTAAGTACCTATGAATAAAATATGGGGTGTTTTAGAAGCGAGCCGGTGGTGTGGAGACTTCCCTGTCCTCTGGCTCCACACCACCGGCTCGCTTCAGGAATACTCCAAAACTTTCACTGAGATACTTAACTTGAATACCATACCCTAAATTTTATCATCAGGGCCGGCTAAAAGCGTTTTAATTCCTCTTCAATTTCTGTTGCCCAAACCAGGGCTTCAAGATAGGCTTCTTTCACTGTCGTTAGTGGCAGCGGCCCATAGCGAAGTTGATCCCAATCACCTTGTTCGTAGGCGAGAGTCATATTCAGAATTTGGCCTGCCAATCCCTTGTGCTCTAAAATGGCTTCCTTAGCTTCGTCGGCAAGGGGAAGAGATTTAAGCAATTGGTTTAAAGGGGTGTTAAGCAGTACGTCTAGGGCAGAGAATAATCCGACCGAAAAAAAAATTTCGTTGGGGGCTTTCGCGAGGCTTTTTCCCAGTAATTCGCACATGCGGGCGCGGAGAAAAGCAGTGGTGCGAATTTCATTCGGTTTATCATCAAGCCCAGAGAGGGCTAACAGGCTGGCCCATGTTTTAATCCGCTGTATCCCCAAAATAATAATAGCTTCCCGGGAACTTGCTAGCCGGCGCCGAAGGCCGAAGAAGGCGGAGTTAACCAAACGGAGCAACTTATAACTTAAGGTGGCATCCTGGCGTATGAGTGCATCTAACTCATCCACTATCGCTTCTGGATTCTGTAATTTTACTAATAAGCGCAGGGTCAGTTGGCGCGAGGGGGAAACCCGTTGTTGAGAGTAGCTGTTGAGATGGGTGCTGAAACTTCCTTGAATAAGATCAAACCCTAATGATTTACATAGTTCGAATTCAAGGGGCTTATTAACGTTCTTAGCGACTAATTTGCTCCGTTGTTGTTGGAGTAGGCTGACTTGATGTTCTAGCTTATCCGTATCTAGTAGATTGAAATCTAAGACAATAAATTGGGCAACTTGGGCTAGGGGATGAGGTTGGGGGGGCAAGTAATCTAAAAGAGCAAGCCGGTAACCTTGTTTACTAAGCCCTTCCAGAGCCCGTAAATTGGCCTCATCAAAGGGGACACGAGAGGGGGCTTCAAGTACTAATTGATTTTTGGGAAATTGGATCAGGGTTTGTTGTTTCATCCCCGCGGGTTTCAGGTCTACAAAGGTTTGGTGCCGCCCGACCATGGTTTGGAGTCCTCGCCCCGCTAAGGCAGTGATTAAACCCCGGTGATTTTCCTCAGCGCATCCTTGGGCTTGAGGGTAATAGCTTAATTCATAGGCATAAAACTCTAGGTGTTGATTATAGATTGGCTGCCGCAAGAGGACACCAGGGTAAGCCTTAAGCCGATCAACGGTAGTTTGCGGGTCAAGCATAATTTACTTCGCAACGATCCGAATCCTTCCAGAATAGCCTATCAATTTAGTATTTCACAATGATGGTCAAGACTATTATCGGGTAGATATCGTAGAACTTGAAGCAGTTTAAACCTGTTTATAAATGGTGCCGGCCCTGGAAGGCATGGGATAGAGTGCCGCTGTCAACAAATTCAAGTTCGCCGCCCAGAGGAACCCCATGGGCAATACGGCTTACGGTGATACCGCGGCTTCGTGCCAGTTCGCTGACGTAATGGGCTGTTGCTTCACCTTCTACAGTGAGATTAGTCGCCAAGATAACTTCGCGAATCTGATCTGTGTCCAAGCGTTTAGCTAATAAGTCCATCCCTAAGGCCTCCGGACCAATTCCATCCAGGGGAGAGAGGCGGCCCATTAAGACAAAGTACACGCCGAGATAGGCCGTAGCTTGCTCAATGGCTTGAACATCGCTGGGCATCTCTACAACACAGAGTTGGCTGCGATCCCGTTTGGGATCAGTACAGAGGGGACACAGATCAGTTTCGCTTAAGATGCGGCAGGCTTGGCAGTGAGTGATTTTGCCAAGAGCTTCCAATAATGCCTGAGCTAGGCGTTGACCCCCTTCCCGGTCGGATTCCAGCAAGTGAAAGGCCATGCGTTGTGCAGATTTGGGGCCAACGCCAGGAAGGCAGCGCAGGGCTTCAAGGAGGCGCCCTAGTGAAGGACCGAATAAATTCACGAGGATAGAGAGGTTACGTTTAGGGAATAATATTCACTAATGTTTAGAATGGCATCTTAAAGCCAGGGGGGAGCATGCCGGAAGTCATACTCGCCATTTTTTCCTTTGACTGGGTTTCTATCTGGCGGACCGCATCGTTAATTGCTGCGGCGACTAGGTCTTCCACCATTTCTTTATCTTCCTGCCATAGCTCGTTGTTGATGGTAATACGTCGGCAGTCATAACGGCCAGTCATAACTACGCTTACCACACCACCCCCTGCTTGGCCGGTGATTTCCATATTAGCCAGTTCCTCTTGGGCTTTTTCCATATTTGACTGGAGTTGCTGAGCTTGTTTCATTAAATTGCCAAGTCCACCTTTCATTATCTTAAACTCCTTAATAGGGTTTGGATTTGTCTCGGGTTTTTAGAACAGGGCATTATTCCTGTTCGGGCTTCGTGAGGGGACGAACACTGTCTAGCGGCAGTTGGGCATTGAAGGTTTCACGAAGTGCCTTAATATTGGCATCGTTTTCAATAGACTCTACCGCAGCCTGTTGCCACGCTGTATGTTCCTTTTTGCGTCTGGTTGCCACCGTATCAATGTCGGTTTTTGCATCTGCAATCCGGATAACCAATTGAGTCGGTTTATCATAATACGCTTCTAGAGCTTGCCGTAGACGTTCCTCTACACGCTTGTTGTGAAGATTGGCCATATTCGGTGCTAGTTGCAGATATAAGGTATCTTCCTCATGCCGTTCTAAGGCACAGTTTTCCGCCAGTTGTTGTGTAACAGCAGTTAATTTTAGCTGGGTGACCAGTTTTGGCCAATGATCGGTGTCTGAAGGGGAAGGAGTGCGGGGTTTTGACACTGGGGGTGGAGTAGGCGGAACCGATCTTGTTTTTTCTTGTTTGGGATCATCATCAGCAAAGGTTTGGTGGAGGGAATCACCGTTGACTGGATGAAAGCACAACATACGTAATAGGACCATCTCAAAAGCCGCGCGCGGATCGGGCGCATAGGCGAGGTCGCGGTTGCCAATAAGTCCAATTTGGTAAAATAACTGAACATCCTCAGGCGTCATCCGTGTAGCGAGACTGTGGAAGGCTTCACGTTCATCAATATCGTCGACTGTATCTGGGGCAAATTGGTAGAGAGCAAGCCGTTGTAGTAAATGCAGCAAGTCTGCCAGTATCAAGGGGATATCGACTGAGTAGTCGCAGATTTCCCTTACTTTTCCAATTAATTCTTGTCCATTGCCACCGAGAAGGGCATCGAGTAGTACTAGTAAGTCTCGCTGTTCAATGCTCCCTAGCATGATACGCACGTCGGCCGTCATCACTTGCCCCCCGCCATAGCTGATAGCCTGGTCTAGAAGGCTAAGGGCATCACGCATGCTGCCTTCAGCAGCCCGGGCAATCAAAGTCAATGCTTGGAATTCTGAGGGAACCTGTTCTTCAGTGAGGATCTGATCCAAGTGGCTCGCTATGGTCTCGGGAGTGATACGCCGCAAATTAAACTGGAGGCAGCGGGAAAGCACAGTTACGGGTAATTTTTTAGGATTTGTTGTGGCTAGCAGAAATTTAATGTGAGGGGGCGGCTCTTCCAGAGTTTTGAGCAAAGCGTTGAAACTTGAAGTGGAGAACATGTGTACTTCATCGATAAGATAAACTTTATAGCGGCCGCGGCTTGGCGCATAGTGGACATTCTCCAGCAATTCGCGGGTATCATCTACCCCTGTGCGAGAGGCGGCATCTACCTCGATGAGATCCACAAAATTCCCGGCATCAATTGCTCGACAGTTCTGGCAATGACCGCAGGGTGTTGATCCTACTCCCTCCTCACAATTAAGAGATTTGGCAAGAATACGGGCCAGGGTTGTTTTGCCTACACCCCGGGTCCCCGTAAATAAAAAGGCATGATGTAAGCGGTCATTATCTAGGCTATTGATTAAAGCCCGGACGACGTGTTCTTGGCCTACCAGCTGGGTGAAATTACGAGGTCGCCATTTTCGTGCGAGAACTTGATAGCTCATGGATTCAATAACCCGCTCTTTGCTCAGCGGCGGCGATATATCGATGTATCATATTTTATATCTTGCCGTCGACTAATTTGCATCGAGGGGATAGATAAGGGATGGATTTGGCAATGGCGGCAGCTCGTACCAGCCACACCCCGGCACACGAATCCGTTGCTACCGCTGCTCCCTTCCAGGCCTGACGGGGTTCACAACATATCGTTGCGAGGGGACCGGCGCGAGCCACCATTGTGGATCACTACAATTTTATAAGATTTTTGGAGTTTTATCATGGCTAACTTCGATTTTGCCCATTCAAAATCTTGTCAGTCCGACAATTCGCATTCTTTAGCAGTTCCTTGGCAACGGTGTTACCATGGCCTTTACCGCTCCACGCGCTTAAACTTCGGACCCTCCCGGCCCTAGGCTTCCACTAAAAGCATGAAAATTGTACCGCGAATAGGGTGCTAAGAACAAGAATAAACGACTCTTCCACTCGAGGTGCCGGTCTGTGTACGGCATAGGGTGTGCCAACAGGCCGTTTTACCTAGGAAGACAGCCCATGTCGTTGTTTCCTTGTAAAGGTGTAATTAAGTTGCTATGATAGGATATTAAGGATGTTAAAACATTTCATGTTGCCCTCAAGGTTGTGAAAAGCTCTCAAGTCGCAGGGCTTATTGTATTGACAGCCACGTTAGCTTATGGGGAGTCGAGGCCGGTATTATTAAGCTCGGCTGATATCTTTGATAGCGCTTGGATCCAAAAGTAACCCTTAAAGAAACCGCTTTTCTCTGTTCATTTCCCATGCTTTCATATTTTATGAAGAATCCTGAAATTATGATCTATGAGCTGGATAGAGAGAGATGGATCAGCTTTAATGTGGGCGGAAGATAGCCAAATTTAAGTATTCAAAGATTAAGGCGAATCAAAGCCGTAGGGAATAAGAAACCCAATACTCGCCGTTCTGATTGCCAAGCTAGGCCGGCTTAATTATGGGGAGCGCGGAGAAGAGGATTTCTCAGCCCTTTTCTTGTTAAAACCATCTACTGCTGTCCAGTGTTTTTATCCGCACTTCGGTGGTTGGCTATGGGGATCTAGATCCTCTTAATTTTCAAGAACAAAGGCCGAGTTTTAGGTCTCTGGGCCTTGATTTGATTTGGCGGAGAGGGAGGGATTCGAACCCTCGATACGCGGCTAGCGTATACACACTTTCCAGGCGTGCGCCTTCAACCGCTCGGCCACCTCTCCAAAGTTGGAAGCTCTAAAGATTAACCTAGAATGCCCGAAGGGGCAATTTATAATAGCACAGCATTTGGATAAATTTTCATTGTAATTGGATTCCTGTAGGGCTAGACGGGAGGGATTTTTGGTGGTAATTTCGCAACTTAGCTAAACACCACCGTCTAAGATCCAGTTCCTTCAAGTTCCTCCGTTTGTGAATTATGCCCGGGTAACTAGGGTGTCTTTGCATTAACCATTCAATATATATTGCCTCATAACAACTAGACGGACTTTCATGAATCTGACTGAACTCAAGACGAAGAGTGCTTCTGAACTCTTAGATATTGCCCAGTCCATGGGGCTGGAGGGTATGTCTCGTCTGCGCCGGCAAGACCTTATCTTCGCACTGCTCAAAGCACATGCAAAGAATGGCGAGGATATCTACGGCAGCGGGGTACTGGAATTGCTCCAGGATGGATTTGGTTTTCTCCGTTCGGCGAGCGCTTCTTATCTTGCTGGGCCTGATGATATCTATGTCTCGCCCAGCCAAATAAGGCGTTTTGGTCTCCGGACGGGAGATACTATTGAAGGCAAGATCCGACCTCCCAAAGAAGGAGAGCGCTATTTTGCCTTGCTTAAGGTTAACAACATCAATTTTGAGCCGCCAGAGCAATCTCGGAACAAGGTACTATTCGAGAATTTGACCCCTTTGTTTGCTAACGAACGCTTGGTTTTGGAGCGAGGCAATGGAAGCACGGAGGATCTTACTCCCCGGGTCATAGATCTGGTTGCACCAATTGGCAAGGGGCAGCGAGGGCTTATTGTTTCTTCCCCCAAATCGGGCAAGACTGTGATGCTCCAGAATATCGCCCAATCTATTACTGCTAACCATCCGGAGTGTTATCTCATTGTCCTGCTGATTGATGAGCGGCCTGAAGAGGTCACGGAGATGGCTCGCTCCGTGCGGGGTGAGGTGGTCTCCAGTACTTTCGATGAGCCTGCAAGCCGTCATGTTCAGGTAGCGGAGATGGTGATCGAAAAAGCCAAACGGCTGGTGGAGCATAAGCGGGATGTGGTGATTTTATTGGATTCCATTACTCGTTTGGCCCGCGCTTATAATACGGTGATACCTTCATCGGGCAAAGTGCTTACAGGCGGTGTTGATGCGAATGCGTTACAGCGGCCAAAACGTTTCTTCGGCGCGGCTCGTAATCTAGAAGAGGGTGGCAGCTTGACTATTATTGCCACCGCCCTTATCGATACAGGCTCGCGCATGGATGATGTCATTTATGAAGAATTCAAGGGTACCGGTAATATGGAGATCCACCTGGAGCGAAAACTTGCTGAAAAGCGCATCTATCCAGCCATTAATATCAACCGCTCTGGTACGCGCCGTGAAGAACTCCTCACCAACCCAGAAAATCTTCAAAAAACATGGATTTTACATAAGCTGCTGGCCCCCATGGAAGAGGCTGAAGCTATGGAGTTTCTGCTTAATAGGCTAAAAGAGACCAAGACTAATACTGAGTTTTTTGACTCTATGAAGCGATAGGTCCGTTCTGTTTCGCTTTTGTTGTCGGAGTGGGTCTCTAGTTCTCATCTTAGCTTACTGGCTATTTTATGTTTATTCGGCCACCTGCACTACTTCTTATGGGGCCGACTGCTTCAGGTAAAACTGAGCTTGCCTTAGCGCTTGCTGAGCGTTTGCCCTGTGAAATTATTAGTGTCGATTCGGCCCAAGTGTATCGTGGTATGGATATTGGCACTGCCAAACCCAACCTAATGGTACGGCGTTGTTATCCCCATCATTTGATTGATATTCTCGATCCAGCGGAAGCTTATTCGGCAGGTCGCTTTCGTGCTGATGCTCTGCCCTTGATGCAGGCGATTAGCCAACGGGGTCGCATTCCCCTCCTAGTTGGAGGAACGATGTTGTATTTTCATGCTCTCAGATATGGAATTTCTCCTCTTCCTCCGGCTGATCCGGAGGTTCGGGCTGCCATAGACAGGGAGGCAATGGTGAAAGGCTGGGGGGCTTTGCATCGCCGCTTGGCTGAGATAGATCCTATAGCCGCGCGGCGTATCCATTGCCATGATCCTCAGCGTATCCAACGCGCTTTGGAGGTTTTCCAGTTGACGGGTAGGCCTTTGAGTGAGTTAATCGCTGATACCCAAGAGGCTGAATTCCCCTATCGAACAATTAAGCTTATTTTAGCTCCTAGGGAACGGGCGTCCCTTCATACCCGTATTGAGCAACGCTTCTATGCCATGCTAGAAGCAGGATTTTTGGAGGAAGTTAAAGGCTTATTTAAACGTCCAGACCTGCGTATAGAGCTTTCTTCCATCCGCGCGGTAGGGTATCGTCAGGCCTGGCTTTATTTACAGGGGCGGCTTTCTTTCCCTGCCATGGTTGAACAGGCTATTACCGCGACTCGGCAAATGGCTAAGCGGCAGTTGACCTGGTTGCGGCGGGAAGAGGAGGCTATTCATATTGACCCTGATGGAAAAGACTACATGGAGAAGGCATGGCAGCAGCTAAAGGCGGCTCTCGCCCAAGCTTCAATCTAACCACGTTTTGAATTTGTCGCTCCTAGTCGCGAGCGTGTGCTAGACTTTAGTCCGGGCCAGTGGATAAAGACGAAAAAATTGAATATAGAACGGGATATCAGTACTAAGTAGGTGTCGTTATATCGAGATAAGGCAACAATAATGTCAATCTTGTGTTGGAAAATAAAGCAACTCAACTCTTTAATTGGTCTATACATAGTTGAGTAATTGGTCTATACATAAGTGGTGACTGGGAATAGAAATAATAACCTTTTGTGGTGTGATTATCTCGAAGCCGGATAGGCGCTTAGCACGCCTTCTCTCTGGCCTTTCTATCATTGAAAACAAGAATTACGAGGGAGAAAAGGCCAATGTCACGTGGGCAGTCGTTACAAGACCCCTTTCTTAATGCTTTGCGTAAGGAGCGGGTTCCAGTTTCGATCTATCTTGTTAATGGGATCAAATTGCAAGGGCAGATAGAATCTTTTGACCAATTTGTTGTTTTGCTGAAAAATTCTGTCAGTCAGATGGTATACAAACATGCCATCTCTACGGTCGTGCCTGCACGCAATGTTAAATTATCTAATAGCGAAGGAGGGAATATCCATCATATCGGAGGATCGCAATCTGCCGATTAGAGCGGCATTCTATCCCAGGTTAACTGAAAAATTCCAGGGGAATTGGATTGTTTGAGCATCCCAAGGGCGGTGGGAAATATAGCTATAGCGCTATTTTGGTCCATATCCACTTTCATGCCTCCGCTTATGCTTATCGTGAGGAGCAAGCAGAATTTAGGGAGCTTGTTTCTTCCACAGGCATAGAAGTCATCACGACCATCGCCGGGAGGCGCCATGCTCCCCATCCCAAGTATTTTATTGGCCGGGGTAAAGTCGATGAAATCCGTGGCTGGGTGGATGCCGAACAAGCAAATTTAGTCGTATTCAACCATAATCTGAGTCCAGCCCAAGCGCGTAACTTGGAGCAGTCTTTGCAATGCCGGGTATTGGATCGAACAGAGCTGATTCTTGATATTTTTTCTCAGCGGGCCCGCTCCCATGAAGGTAAGTTACAGGTCGAATTGGCCCAGCTACAGCATCTTTCCACTCGTTTAGTGCGTGGTTGGAGCCACTTGGAGCGACAAAAAGGAGGCATTGGTCTGCGGGGACCTGGTGAAACACAGCTAGAAACTGATCGCCGCTTAATCGGTAATCGTATCCGACAACTTCATAAGCGGTTGGGGCGAGTACGGAAACAGCGTGATCAGAGTCGGCGTTCACGGCACAAGGCGCAAGTGCCTACCGTTTCTCTGGTGGGTTATACTAATGCTGGTAAGTCTACTTTATTTAATCGCTTAACAACGGCCCAGGTTCTGGCGGATAACAGGCTATTTGCGACTCTAGATCCCATGTTACGGCGCTTGCGGCTGGCAATGGTACAGCCTCTCGTATTGGCGGATACCGTAGGTTTCATTCGCAATTTGCCTCATGATTTGGTAGAAGCCTTTCGCTCTACCTTAGAGGAGACCCGCGATGCGGCCTTATTGCTTCATGTCGTCGATGCTTCTTCGGAAGAGCGTCAGGTGCTTATTGCCCAGGTGAACAGAGTCCTTCAAACAATCGGTGCAGAGGAGGTTCCTCAACTGGAAATTTATAATAAAATTGATCAGATAGAGAGTTGCCAGCCGCGACTGGAAAGGGATGCTTCCGGTCGAATCTGCCGAGTGTGGTTGTCGGCTGCTAGCGGAGAGGGTATTGAATTGTTGCGGCAAGCGTTGGCCGAATATTTCCCGGCGAAGGAAACCATTGTGAACCCTCAGCAGGCGATTCGAGCTTGCTAGGGGTGAAACTTGCCGGCTAGAGTTATCTCCCTGTAGAATGAATGTCAAGTTACTGTCAATATTCTCCTTGTGAACAACCTGCAGGTATTGATTATAGATGCCCGCACAACAGTTGGAGTAGGTAGATTAATGGCTTGGAATGAGCCGAACGAGAACAAAGACAAAGATAAAGATCCTTGGAGCAAAGAAGGGGATCAATGGGGTAAAGGTGGTGACCAACAAGGGCCACCCGACCTTGATGAAGTCATCCGTAACCTGAAAGCCAAGCTTAGTGGGCTGTTCGGTGGTAGGGGTGGTGGAGCGCCAGGCGGTGGTCGCCCGCCCTTAGGTCGCGGCGGTAGTGTTGTAGGCGTGGGTCTGTTGGTGTTGATCCTTGCTGTGGTGTGGCTGCTCTCGGGCATCTATATTGTCGCCCCTGCCGAGCGCGGTGTGGTGTTGCGTTTCGGCGAATACGTTACCACGACTGAGCCAGGACCTCACTGGCACATTCCTTATCCTATTGAGGAAGTGGAGCTGGTTGATGTTTCCCAAATCCGGAGCTACGAGATTGGTTACCGCTCTACGGGTAGGGGCCGGGCCGGATCGCCGGTACCCACCGAAGCACTGATGCTCACGCAAGATGAAAATATAGTGGATGTTCGGATTGCGGTCCAATACCGGGTCAAGGATGCGGCCAATTATGTATTTAATGTGCGTAATGCGGATATCAATCTGCGCCAGGTGGTCGAAAGCGCTCTTCGGGAAGTCGTGGGTAAGAACACCATGGACTTTGTGTTGACCGAAGGCCGCGCTGAGGTAATGCTACAGACGGAGAAATTAGCGCAGCAAGTTTTGGACCAATATAATGCAGGGCTAATTGTCACCAGTGTGAACATGCAGGATGCCCAGCCGCCGGAGCAAGTACAAGAGGCCTTTGCCGATGCTATCAAAGCGCGGGAAGACCAACAGAGGTTAAGGAATGAGGCCGAAGCATACGCCAACGATATTATTCCTAAGGCCCGCGGTGCCGCTTTCCGTAGGGTCCAGGAAGCGGAAGCCTACAAGAATGAGGCTGTTGCCCACGCTGAAGGTGAGACGGCTCGTTTTGCCCAGGTGTTAAAGGAGTACCTCGATGCGCCGCAAATTACCGAAGAGCGGCTTTATTTGGAAGCCATGGAGTCGGTGATGGACCGCAGCCGTAAGGTGTTGGTGGATGTCCCCGAAGGCACGAATGTCTTTTATCTGCCTCTTGACCGTATGGTGCAGGAGGGAAGATCGGAGGAGGAGCAGCGTGCGATTTCCCTGGATCAATTGTCCCCCTTCGGCAAAGGAGCCTTGGAGAGAGAGGCGCGCACGCGCCAGAGCAGTGCTGACGAAAGCCGGAGTCGGAGGGCGCGGTGATGAGTAAAAGCTTTAGTATCTTGGCTGGCCTCCTGGTTGTCTTGTTAATCATCGGCTCGCAGAGCGTTTTCATTGTCGATGAACGGGAGCGAGCGCTCTTGTTGTGGTTGGGTAAAATCGAGCGGGCGGATTTCGAGCCTGGCCTCCACTTCAAAGTGCCGTTTTTTAATTCAGTGCGTAAATTTGATGGCCGAGTGCTTACCCTGGACACGGAGGCTGAGCGCTATCTTACAGTTGAGAAGAAAAACGTCATCGTTGATGCCTTTATAATGTGGCGGATTAGCGATGTGGCCCAGTACTACCGGTCCATGACAGGAGATGAGAGCCGCGCTGCCTTGCGTCTATCTCAAATTATCAAGGACGGCCTGCGGAGTGAATTTGGCAGCCGATCCATCCAGGAGGTGGTTTCTGGTCAGCGTGCCCTTATCATGGAAACCATGGCAAGGCGGGCGAATAACCAGGCCAAAGAGTTTGGGATTACGATTGCGGATGTGCGCATCAAGCGCATTGATTTGCCAAAGGATGTCAGCGATTCGGTTTATGCTCGGATGGAGGCCGAGCGGCAGCGAGTGGCCAGTGAGCTGCGCTCCCAGGGGGCTGAGATTGCCGAACGTATCCGTTCGGAGGCGGACCGACAGCGTACTATTATCCTGGCGAACGCCAAAAAAGAGGCTGAAAATGTTCGCGGTGCAGGGGACGCAATGGCAACTAAGGTTTATGCAGAAACCTTTGGCCGAGATCCAGAATTCTATGCCCTTTATCGTAGCCTAACCGCGTATCGCAAGGTTTTCGCGCAAGGGGGGAACAATCTCCTGTTATTGGAACCGAAAGGGGAATTTTTTCGCTTCTTTAATCCTAAACCAGAATTTGGGTCGGAACCCGACTCAAGATTTGCCAAACCAGAACTTGAATGATGTGGGTTTAGTGTGCGGGTGCGAAGCAAAGCACCCGCCGCTTACCTTCTCTCCGCAAAGCCTAGTTTACAACAATGCCGATAACTGAACGTTGGCTCCTGCCTGAAGGAGTAGGCGAGCTCTTGCCTGCTGAGGCAGAGCAGCTAGAGTGCGCGCGACGTGTGCTTATTGATCTTTTCCACTCCTGGGGCTATGAGCTTGTGGTACCTCCCCTCATTGAGTATTTAGAATCCCTGCTTACTGGTGTGGGGACTGATTTAGAGTTGCAGACTTTTAAGCTCACTGATCAGCTTACCGGTCGGCTAATGGGAGTGCGTGCTGATATTACCCCTCAGGTAGCTCGAATTGCTGCCCATCGCATCAAACGAAAAGGTATTATTCGGCTATGTTATATAGGCAGCGTATTGCATACCTTACCCCAGGGGCTGGGTGGCGCCCGTAATCCCATTCAGGTGGGAGCTGAACTCTACGGGCATGGAGGCATTGAAAGTGATCTGGAAGTTCTGCGGTTGGCTTTGGAGGCTCTAGAGAGTGTAGGCATTAAGCAAGCTCATCTAGATCTTGGCCATGTAGGGATATTCCGAGATCTTGTATCCCAGGCAGGATTGTCATCTGAAGAAGAATATATTTTATTTGATGCTCTGCAGCGTAAGGCTCAAGATGAGATGGACTTAATACTGCAGAATAATGGCGTGAGTTCAAAGCTTCGGCATATGTTTACGGCTTTAACAAACCTCAATGGAGGCAGTGAAGTCCTTGCCGAAGCGGAACAGGTTCTGACGGGGAGCGGAGTGGAGCACGCATTAATGACCTTAAAGAAGGTAGCTGTGCTGGCTGATAAGTATTTACCTCAAGTGCCTATACATTTTGATTTAGGCGAACTCCGAGGCTACCGTTACCATACAGGTCTTGTTTTTGCCGTCTATATTCCAGGTCGGGGACAGGCCGTTGCTCAGGGTGGGCGTTACGACGACATTGGAAAAGTATTTGGGCGCGCCCAGCCAGCAACTGGTTTTAGTATAGATTTAAAAGAATTAGTGACACTTAGTAGTCATACTTCAGCTTCCTGTCGAGGGATTTACGCCCCTTGGTCAGAGGATCCCGCCTTTGAGCAGGAAGTGGCTCGTCTGCGTCAGCAAGGGGAGCAGGTTGTTTATGGGTTTCCTGGTATCGCCAATGACTTCGAGGAATTAGATTGTAATCGAGAGTTGGTACTAGAAAAGGGGCAATGGCAGGTTACAGAAATAAGGAAGCGAAGGCGTGGCTAAAAACGTCGTGGTGGTAGGTTGCCAGTGGGGTGACGAGGGCAAAGGGAAATTAGTTGATCTCCTGACTGATCGCGTGGAGGCGGTTGTCCGTTTTCAGGGGGGGCACAATGCAGGCCACACTTTAGTTATCAAAGGTGAGAAAACTGTCCTGCATTTGGTTCCTTCTGGGATCTTGCGGGACAATGTCTTGTGTATGATTGGCAATGGCGTAGTGCTCTCTCCAAGTGCCTTAATGGAGGAGACTAGAATGCTCGAGGAGCAGGGGGTACCCGCTCGGGAGCGCTTGAAGATTAGTTCTGCCTGTCCCCTTGTTTTGCCCTACCATGTTGCCCTTGATAAGGCACGGGAGATAGCCCGTGGGGAGCGAGCAATTGGAACGACTGGCCGTGGTATTGGCCCTGCCTATGAAGATAAAGTCGCACGCCGTACGCTAAGAGTGGGCGATTTATCTGATGAAAGTAGTTTCGCAGCTAACCTGGCTGAGATTATGGATTATCATAATTTTATTTTGCGGGAGTATTATCGGGCTGAGCCCGTTAGCTGTGAGCAGGTATTAGAGCAGGCCTTGGAGTTTAAGGCGAAATTTAGCCATTTAGTCGCCGATGTGCCAATGTTGTTAGCCCAACTCCGACTACAGGGGAAGAATATTCTGTTTGAAGGAGCTCAAGGGGCTTTTTTGGATATTGATCACGGCACTTATCCCTTTGTAACTTCCTCCAATACGACTGCCGGTGGTGCATCGACGGGAAGCGGGGTAGGGCCACGTGATTTGGATTATATTGTTGGCATTACTAAGGCTTATACAACGCGGGTCGGCTATGGTCCTTTCCCGACGGAATTAGGGGATGATATTGGCACCTATCTGGCTAAGCGGGGGCAGGAATTCGGCGCAACTACCCATCGCCCTCGGCGCTGCGGTTGGTTAGACTTAGTGGCATTGCGGCGCGCAGCTATTATTAATGGCGTCTCCGGCCTTTGTGTAACGAAGTTAGATGTGCTTGATGGCTTGGAAAGGTTGCGCCTCTGTGTGGCTTACCGCTCTAATGGAGAGCGTTCTGAAGCACCCCCTGATAGCGCAGCTCTCCTTCGCTGTGAGCCTGTTTACATAGAATTATCAGGGTGGCAAGCGTCAACGGTGGGAATAACAGAGTACGACCAGTTACCGGAAAATGCCCGCCTTTATCTTAAAAAAATAGAAGAGCTATGCGGTATTCCTATTGATATTATTTCCACCGGGGCAGATCGGGAACAAACCATTATTTTGCGGGATCCTTTCGCAGAATAATTAATTAAATCCCTCTATAAAAGTTAAGGAGTGCAAGGGAAAGCTTTGGCAAGGGCATGGGCAATGATATCAGAAGCCCCCTCGCTGCGGACTGAAGGGTGCTTCTTAAGCCAATTAATAGCAATCTCAACGATCTCTCCCTGAGTGGCATGGCTTGGGAGACAGGCACGCCATCCCCCAATTTCTCCGTCTCCTGTACCTAAGATATCTGCAATGGCGGCCACATAGCCTACACAATAGGCGTTGGCCTGAATATCATTTTTTGTAGTACAGTTCTTAAGTAGCTGATTTCCAGTCTGGAAATCACTCCAGGCTATCTGAGGTAGGAGTAAATACAACCACAGGCCCAAGGTTAAAGTTTTAAACTTGTGGTTTGCCATGCTTTTGCCCCCTATTCATAACCCTGCCACTTCATAACCCTGCCACCCATGCTCTCTATATTCGCAGCAAAAATGCGCTACAAAGCTTAATAAATTGGTAACTTCAGCCCTTATTGGACCAGTTTCCAGCTTCCATCCGGTTGCCGGCAGGCTGTTCCATAGAGCCGATCGCTTCTGCCGCCAATGGTCACTGTCTGCTGGAATTCCCGGCAATAATTGCCAGAGCTGGAGTGCCCCTCACGTACTGGCGTTACCGAGCCCTGGTGTCCACTAGGCGGGTTATTCCAAGTAATAGTTTCTCCAATAGGGGCGTGGGTGGCTTGCTCTAGGGCTTGGCGGGCCTTCATGCGATCAACCTCGTCCATGGTGCGACCAATATTACTCCCCGTTAGGGCGCCCAGCAGGGTACCTGCAGCTGTGGCTGCCAGTTGTCCGCTTCCTGAACCAAATTGTGATCCTAAAAGACCCCCGCCTGCGGCGCCAAGAACCGTGCCGATGGTCTCTTTTTCCCCTGTAGTACTAGCACAGCCGACAAAGAATACAGCCAGGACAATCGCAGCGGTAAGGGATCTGAATGTCATAAGTTTATCTCATTTATTAAGTCGCGGTGGCTTCTAAAATAATCGCTATAATCGCTGCCATGAGAATTTACCTATAAATTACTATCGATAAAGGCTGCCAGTTGTGATTTTGACAGGGCGCCAACCTTTGTAGCCTCTACATTCCCGTTTTTGAACAACATCAAAGTTGGGATACCGCGGATTCCGTAGCGAGGTGGAGTTGAAGGATTCTCATCAATGTTGAGTTTACAAATTTTGAGTTTGCCTTCATATTCTTTCGCAATCTCTTCCAGAATAGGTGCAACCATTTTACAGGGGCCACACCATTCAGCCCAATAGTCTACAAGCGCAGGCTGTTCTGACTTAATCACTTCTTCCTCAAAGGTAGCGTCGGTTACTGATATGATGCGATCACTCATTGTAAATATAACTCCAACTGTTGGATTAAAACTGCTTAGAAATTTTATACGTTATTGTTCTTGCTGTAAGATTCTTACATAAAATTGAATTGCCTTCTTTTACGATTTACGCATAGGTTACCCTATATAGTGAGATATAATAATGCATATATATATACGATTTCAGCGCAAATTACGCCCATTTTCAAGCTATAAGCATAAAACCGGGTCTTTGGGTACCCAAAATTGATGTCCAATCCTCACTTTTCTGAAATTTCATTTGACGCCTTAAATCTGGCTAAGCCCCTAGTACAGGGAATTCAGGATGCCGGGTTTACCGTTTGTACGCCGATCCAGGCATTGACATTGCCTTTACTACTGGCCGGCAAGGATATAGCGGGGCAGGCCCAGACGGGAACGGGCAAGACGGCTGCCTTTTTGCTGGCGACAATGCAATACTTGTTGAGAAATTCTGATACCGAACAAGGTCAACAGCAACAGCCCCGGGCGCTAATTCTGGCCCCCACTCGTGAATTGGCCATTCAGATAAATAAGGATGCCCAACTACTCGGCCGGCATACGGGTTTACGATGTATTGTGGTCTATGGTGGAGCTAATTACCGTAAACAACGCCGCCTCCTAGAGCAAGGCTGTGATATCTTGATTGGTACACCGGGACGCCTCATTGATTATTACAAACAGCAGATAGTCGGTTTTAAGAAGGTCCGAGTTGTCGTTTTAGACGAGGCCGATCGGATGTTTGATCTAGGTTTTATTCGGGACATTCGCTACATTTTGCGCCGCCTGCCGCCACCCGATAAACGACTTGGGATGTTGTTCTCGGCCACCCTTTCCCTGCGAGTGACGGAACTGGCTTATGAGCATATGAACAATCCTCGCTTGGTCCAAACAGAGTCGCAGAAGGTAACCGCAGATAAAATTAAAGAAAAAGTTTATTTTCCTGCTAATGAGGAAAAAATTCCTCTATTGCTTGCCCTCCTTAAACGCCTAGCGCCCCAGCACGCGATTGTATTTGTGAATACTAAGCATGTCGCTGAGCAAGTCTGGGGTTATTTGGAAGGTAATGGTTTTAAAGCTGCTTTGCTTTCTGGTGATGTTCCCCAGAGTAAACGTCAGCGCCTGCTCAAGGAATTCCAAGAGGGAAGTTATCCCATTTTGGTTGCCACGGATGTGGCGGCACGTGGTCTTCATATCCCCACAGTGACTCATGTGTTCAACTATGATTTACCTCAGGACCCGGAGGACTATGTGCATCGCATAGGTCGTACTGCGCGCGCTGGAGCGAGTGGTTCGGCAGTAAGTTTTGCCTGTGAGGATTACGCCTTTTCCTTGCCTGATATTGAGGAATATATTGGCCATAAGTTGGCTTCTTTTTCGGTAGACGATGAGGAATTGGCCACACCAAAACAACCGGTATTGTTATCCCCTAGGAGCCATAAAAATCCTCGAAAGGGGGAACGTCATTCCCGCCAGAAGAGGGGGTCCCGGAAAGGAAGTCGTTTAGCGGGCAGAAATCGCATTTAGCCTGCATACTCTCCAGGATCAATCGATTTTGGCTTAGCAATCAGGGGTAAGTCTCCCGTTAAACCAGAGGCCCGGCGCATAATTAAGCATTTGATGGGAGTTGCAGCATCAGTGGCTGTCAGGCCAAGGTTGCGAATGAGTCGAACTGGAAATAGGGTATTACCAAAAAGACGTTTAAAACCATCCATAACCAGTTGGGTGGCAAAGTTATCTCCTTTCCGCCACCGTTCAAAGCGCCGTAAGGTGGCAAGGGCGCCCAGGTCCTTCTTGCGCTTTTTGGCAGTCATTAATACTTCAGCTAGAACAGTGGCATCGAGTAAGCCTAAGTTAACGCCTTGTCCAGCTAGCGGGTGAATAGTGTGGGCAGCATCGCCAACCAGGGCCAACCGGGGCTTGGTATAAGTTTCCGCATGCCGCAGTCGTAAGGGGAAAGCGGCCCGAGGGCTCACTGCTTGGATGGCCCCTAAACGATACTCAAAAGCAGCAGCGAGTGCCGTAGCAAATTCCTGTTCCCCTAAGGCCAACAAGTCGGAAGCCTCATCGGGTGTAGTGCTCCAGACGATGGAGCAATGATAGGGATCGTCTAAGGGCAAAAAGGCCAGCGGCCCCTGGGGAAGAAAACATTGCCATGCCGTTTCCTGATGGGGTTTTTCAGTCTGCACTGTGGCGACTACCCCTTTTTGCTGATAATCCCAACCCCGGCT